>JBEVJD010000563.1:0-34105 GCA_040510435.1 Pyrinomonadaceae bacterium
CATCCGGCCGTTGCCTTACGTTTCAAAGACTAGATCGGAGGTGAAGATACCATATGAGTATTTTAGTTGGCGATTAATGCCGGCACGTCTCTGGGCAAGACTGTGCCGCTGCCCCGGCAACCACGCCGGGGCACCGGGTCGCGTATGCATCTCACACGGCATACGCGGCCTCACCTATAGCGGGTGGCAGTTGAGTGCGAGCGTTTAGAGGCGGGCTATGCCCGCCGGCCCAAGCAGAGCCGGCGGGCACTGCCCGCCTCTAAACAGTGTGACAAATAGTCCCAGTCAAATGCAAGTCGCTATATGTCAGGCGTCGGCGTTCGGCGGCGCGGTGCCGCGACCGTGCCAACGCCCGAGCAGGGCTTCCAGCGCCAGCCCGAACGGCAGCCACATCAATGCGATGACGATGCCTGAGCCGACGATAAAAGAGATAGAGGACGGATGTCCCGTGAGTTGTTGCGCGCCCGCCTGTGCCAGCGGATACCAAGAGACCAGCATTATGAGCGCCCCGTAGACAAGACCCTTCGCACGCAGCAGGCGCCGGAACAACGCTTCGTATACGACGCCCAGCGCTATGCCGTAGCTCGCGAAGGTGACGACGACGGCGAACGAGCCCGCCAGTGTGAAGCTCGGCGCCGAGCCGTTGGCGACGGGGATGGCGGCCATCCCCGTCCGCGCCCCCGTGCCGATGAAGACCCCCGCGAGCAGGCCGAAGACAGCGGCCACGGCCACGTCCTTCAAGACGCGCAGCGGGCCCTGGCGGCGAGCCCTCAAGGTGAACTGCAACGCGGTCAGTAGCAGGACGGCGGCGAGCAGGTAGATCATACACGGAGCCTCCTGCACGCTAATACGCCGGTCAGGCCGCAGCCGTTCGCGCCGCACCCGCGAACAGAACCGCGAGCGGTAGCGAGCGGGTCGGGGTGACAACAGTCGGGCTTAAAGTTGAAGCGCACACCCGCTCGCTACCGCTCGCGGTTCTGTTCGCGGTTCTCGTCAGACGACGGCGTTGCGCGCGATGACCTCGCGGTAGAAGTCCGCGCTCAGTTTCGGCGTGCGCTTCTGCGTCTCGTAGTCAACATAGTGGATGCCGAAGCGGTTGGTGTAGCCGTCGGCCCACTCGAAGTTGTCCATCAGGCTCCAGAGGAAGTAGCCGCGCACGGGCACGCCCTCGGCCGTCGCGCGGCGCAACTGCGTGAGATAGCTGCGCAGGTAGGTCACGCGATCCGTGTCGTAGACCTTGCCGTCCGGCGCCGGCTCGTCCGAAGAAGAGCAGCCGTTCTCCGTGATGTAAATCTCCTTCGCGCCCCACAGCTTCGAGACGTGGCGCGGCCCCCAGTAGAGCGCTTCAGGCCCTATGAAGAGCCACGGCGAAGGCGCGTGCGGGAATGACTTCGGGTGCGGCACGTGCGCGAAGCCTACAGGCGAGGACTCGTCCGCGCGCACGTACTGCGGCGTATAGATGTTGATGCCGACGAAGTCGAGCGGAGAGGAGATGGCCTTCAAGTCTTCCGGCGTGAACTTCGGCGCGTCGGCGCCGGCCTGCTTCAGATACCAGTCGGTGTACTTCCCTTCCTGAATCACAGTCAGGTATTGCGCGTTCATCTCGCGCGTGGCGCGCTCGGCCGCCGCGACGTGTGCTGGCGTCTCGAAGACGGGCGCGGCAATCGTCAGGTTCTCGGCTAAGCCCACCTTCGTCCCCGTCTTCGCGGCGGCGCGGATGGCCTGCACGGCGAGCCCGTGGCCGAGCACGGCGTGGTGGCGCGTCTGGTACCAACGAGAGCCCGTTAGTTTCAGACCCGGCGCATGGACGCCCCAGCGATAGCCGACTTCGAGGAAGGCCCCGAACTCGTTGATGGTGAAGATGTGCTTGACGCGGTCGGTCAGGCGCGCGGCGACGTGCCCCGCGTAATCCGCAAAAGCCTTCGAGGTCTCGCGCCCCTCCCAGCCGCCGAAGCGATCCTGTAAGGACTGCGGCAAGTCCCAGTGGTAGAGCGTGGCGAAGGGCTGGATGCCGTTGGCGAGCAGTTCATCGACCAGCCGGTTGTAGAAGTCGAGCCCCTTCGGGTTCGCCGGGCCGTCGCCGTTGGGGAAGACGCGCGGCCACGCAATCGAGAAGCGGTACGCCTTGACCCCGAGCGCCTTCATCAACTGCACGTCCTCTTTGTAACGGTGGTAGTGGTCGTTCGCCACATCGCCCGTCGCGCCTGCCACGGTCTTGCCGGGCGTGTGCGAGAAGGTGTCCCAGATGGAAGGCCCGCGGCCGTCCTCCTTGACGGCTCCTTCGACCTGATACGAGGCGGTCGCCGTGCCCCACAGGAAGCCGTTCGGGAACGCGCGCAGAGCGTCCGGCTGCGCCGCGGCCGTGTTGCCCTGCGGGTTTCCGGTAGAGCCGAGCGCCGGAAGCTCCGCCGCGCCCGCGAGCGCCGCGGCGCCCGCCACCTTCGCGAATATTCTTCTCGAAACTTTCTTGCCCAAAGGTCAATCCCTCCCGTCTTTGGTTTCAGATGTTTATCAGGTCGAGCGTAACAACGCGGGCGATTCAACGCAGAGGCACAGAGACACGGAGACACGGCTCGTCGAGAGCTAAAGACAAGAAGCCGTGCCTCTGTGTCTCTGTGTCTCCGTGTTGAGATTCTTCCTCATAGAATCAACCGGCGACTGCTCCGGCGGCCGTCATGGTTTACGCGCGCGCAGCCCCAACGCGGCGGCCGTCTCGGGGTCGAGTTCGGCGCGACCGTCCTTGCGCACGGCGACGCCGAAGCCGCCCGCGTAGTCCCACATGGCCCAGCCAATCCCGTGACGTTCGAGCGCCGCGCGCACGTCCGCGAGCCAGCGCAAGCGGTCGGGCGCGGGCGCGCCCGCGCGGTAGGCGCCGAACTCGTTACACGTCAGAGGCACGCCGCGCCTGCGCGCCCACTCCGCCGCAAGCCCTATCTCGTGCTCCACTCGCGCCGCGTCCCAGCGCTGCTCGCCGTAGTCCTTAAGGATGGCGCGCACGTTCTCGCGCTCGGCCGCGGCGACGAGCGGCGCGACCGCGCCGGGGCTCCCCGGGTAGGGCACGCCCTTCAGATACGGCCAGTAGTCCGCGCCCCAGTCCGCGCCCTGGTGCGTGAAGTTGTGCGGCTCGTAAAAGTGAAAGTTGTAGATGACGTTGCGGTCGGCGACGGGCTCGATGAGGAGCAGTTGCTCGACCGAAGACCAGCGCGGCCCCGTCGCAACGATGGTGTGGCGCGGCGCGCCCTCGCGGATGGCGGCGGCCAAACGCGCCTGTATGCCCATCCAGCGGTAAGGGTCTTCGACCAACGGCTCGTTGATGATTTCGAGGAACAGGCGCTCGGGGTCGCGCCGCGAGAGGTGCCGCGCGAGCGCGCGCCAGAAGTCGGACAGGGACGAGACGAAGCGGTCGTCCGTCTTCATCTTCCGCTTGAACTCGTCCGAGGGGTGCAGGTCGAAGACGACGGCGAGCCCCGAAGAGAGCAGCATGTCGAGCGCGGCGTCGAGGTGTCTTAAATACTCCCGTTTGAGTTCAGACGGGCGCGCCTCGTCGAAGAGGGGGGCGGGCTCGACCGTGAAGCGCACGTGGTCGAAGCCGAGACTCTTGATAAGCTCGATATCGCGCGCGGTGGTGTGCTCGCGCAGATGCTTCTCCGAGTAGTCCCGGCGCGGCGACTGCGCGAACCAGTGGCTCAGGTTGATGCCGCGCCGCACGCGCGCGAGCCGAGCAGCGGGGACGGTCGAAGACGGCGGCGTCGCCTGCGCGCGACACTCCGCCGCCATGCACATCATTGCCGCGAACAAGATCACGAGCACGGCCGCGAGGCCCGCCCGGCTCCCTCTACGTCGCATATTTGTCAGGTCAACCACCTTCCGTGGAGGCTCGCGCCCGAAGTGGTCTTAGTGTCTGTGGAGATGCGGGAACTTTGTTGCACCAGTCAACGAAACCCGAATATATCACACCGCACGACGCGCGCGGCAGAGCCGCCGACGCACACTTTTCCGGGCGCACGCCCTCACAACAAAAGGCTTGACACCCGCCCCGCCCGAGTATAGAAAGACTTTCGTCAGCCCATACAACAAAACGCCGCGGGCGGCACTCTACGCGGTCGCGCAGGTCGCGGGCGTGCGCGGCATCTTCCGCTCGATTGACGCGGGGCAGACGTGGGTGCGCGTCAACAGATGATTTCAACACAGAGACACAGAGACGCAGAGGCACGGCTTGAAGAGATAACTCGACAAGCCGTGTCTCCGTGTCTCTGTGTCTCTGTGTTTAAGATTCCCTACTTTGAGTCCATGAACATCAACAGAAAACTTCTCGCGCTGACGGTTTCGCTTCTGCTTCTTACCCTCGCGGGCGCGGTGCGCGCCGACGTGCGCGTGCCGTCGGTCGTCGGCGACAACATGGTCTTGCAGCAGGGGCGCAAAAGCCGCGTCTGGGGCTGGGCCGAGCCGGGCGAGCGCGTGACCGTCTCGTTCCGTGGGGACAAAGCGACGGCGACCGCCGACGCGCGCGGCCGTTGGGAGGTCTACGTCGGGCCGCACAAGGCGGGCGGCCCCTTCGAGCTGACCGTGGCGGGGCGCAACACGCTCGCCTTCAAGAACGTCCTCGTCGGCGAGGTCTGGGTCTGCTCGGGTCAGTCGAACATGGAGTGGTCGCTCGCCAACGCGCAGGACGGCGCGAAAGAGTCGGCCGCGGCCGACTACCCCTTCATACACCTCTTCACCGTCACGAAGAAGACCTCGGCCGGGCCGCTCGAAGACGTGGAAGGCCGCTGGGTCATCACGACGCCGAAGGAGGCCGCCTCGTTCTCCGCGGTCGGCTACTTCTTCGGCCGCGAGCTGCACCAACGTCTTAAAGTGCCCGTCGGACTCATTCACACTTCATGGGGCGGCACGCCCGCCGAGGCTTGGACGAGCCGCGGCGCGCTCTCCGCAGACCCCGCCTTCAAACCGTTGTTGGAGAGATACGACGGACAGTTGACAGACCTGCCGCGGCTCCAGCGCGAGTACGAGCGCGCGCAAGCCGAGTGGGCCAGGAAGTACGTCATGGAAGACCCCGGCAACAAGGGCGAGGCCGAAGGCTACGCGAAGCCCGGGCACGACCCGGCCGACTGGAAGAGGATGAGCCTGCCGCAACTCTGGGAGTCGGCCGGGCTCGACGTGGACGGCGTCGTCTGGTTCCGCAGGGAGTTGGAAGTCCCCGCGGCGTGGGACGGGAAAGACTTGACGCTGAAGTTAGGCGCCATCGACGACTTCGACACGACCTACTTCAACGGCGAGCGCGTCGGCTCGATTGGCCCCGACACGCCGAACGCTTGGACGGCGCGGCGCAGCTACCGCGTGCCCGGCTCGCTCGTGCGCGCGGGGCGCAACACCGTGGCCGTGCGCGTCTTCGACCGCGTGGGCGGCGGCGGCTTCGGCGGCGGCGAGATGAGGCTCGCGCCCGCCGATTCGACAACGGGCAGCGGCGTCGCGTTGGACGGCGAGTGGCTTTACAGGGAAGAGGCGACGGTGCCTTCACGACAAATAGACTGGTCGAGTCAGCCGCAGGCCCCGGGCCCGGCGAACCAGAACAGCCCCACCGTCCTCTACAACGCGATGCTCGCGGCGCTCGTGCCCTACACCATCCGCGGCGCCATCTGGTATCAGGGCGAGTCGAACGCCGGCCGCGCACAACAGTACCGCGCGCTCTTCCCCGCCATGATTCGCGACTGGCGCGCGGCGTGGAATCTCGGCGACTTCCCCTTCTACTTCGTGCAGCTCGCCAACTGGAAGGCGCGCCCGCAGGACTCGATTGACAGCGAGTGGGCCGAGCTGCGCGAGGCGCAGACGCTCACGATGCGCGCCGCGCCGAACACGGGCATGGCCGTCGCCATCGACATCGGCAACCCCGACGACATACACCCGCGCAACAAGCTCGACGTGGGGCTCCGGCTCGCGCGCTGGGCGCTGGCAGACACCTACGGTTTGAAGTTGGAGAAGTCAGGCCCGCTCTACGCCTCGCACAAAGTCGAGGGCGACAAGGTGCGCGTTAGCTTCCAGCACGCGGGCGGCCTGAAGACGCGCGACGGCGCGGCGCCCGCGGGCTTCTACGTTGCGGGCGCGGATCGCAAATTCGTCCCGGCCGAGGCGCGTGTCGAGAAAGGTGAGGTCGTCGTGTGGAGCAAGGAGGTGCCGGCCCCCGTCGCCGTGCGCTACGCCTGGGCGGACAACCCCGCCGCCAACCTCTACAACTCCGACGAGCTACCCGCCTCGCCCTTCCGCACGGACGACTGGCCGGGCGTGACTGCCGGACGCTGGTGAAGGCAAGTAAGGCGTGAACCGTAAACCGTAAACCGTGACGAGATGAAGAACTTGTCTTCACTTGTCACGGTTTACGGTTTACGGTTCACGCCTTTTAGGCGGTAGTCACGGCGGCGAACTTACTCGAAAGGACGAGGCTGAGGGCGCCCATCAGTCGCGGGGTCTCGCCGAGGGTTGAGGCGATGATGCGGGCGCTCTGCATGCCGCGGCAGATGCTGTACTCCTCGACGGCGTTGACGAGCGCTTCGGAGATGAGCGGCCACGCGCGCGCGATCTCGCCGCCGACGATGACCGACTTGGGGCTGAGCCCCTTGATGATGTTCGAGATGCCGACGCCGAGGTAGCGCCCCGTCTCGACGAGCGCCGCGCGCGCCGCCTCCTCGCCGCCGAGGGCCGAGTCCACCAGCCGCGAGAACGTCACGGCCGCGCCCCCTTCGTCGGCGCCCGCGAGCTTCGCGTAGCGGGCCAGCGCCGCGCGCTCCGAGGCGAACGCCTCCCAGCATTCGTAGTTGCCCGCGGCGCAGGCGATGGGCGCGCCCGCGCCGATGGTCATGTGGCCGAACTCGCCCGCCGCGCCCGCCTCGCCGTGGTAGACCTGCCCGTCGAAGACGAGCCCCGTGCCCAAACCTTCTTCGACAAGCACCATCACGAAGTCGCGCACCTCGCGAATCTCCGGCCGCCCGAACCAGAGTTCGGCCAGCGCCGCGGCGTTGGCGTCGTTGTCGATTCTGACGGGCAGCCCCGTGGCCTGCCTCAGTCGCTTCGCCACGTCCCAGTCGCGCCAACGGTAGTGCGGGATGAAGATGACGTTGCCGCGCTCAGGCTCGACCAGACCGGGCACGCTGACGCCGATGGCCTCCGTGCCCTTCCCGCGCTTAATCAGGCGGCCGGCGCAGTCCAGAATCTTTTCGAGCGTCGTCTCGGCGTCGGGGTCTGTCCTGAAGCTCTCGCGGTCGATGACGCGGCCGGCGAGGTCGCTGGTCGCGAGCATCACCTGCTTGGTGCCGATGTCCACGCCGAGGGCGATGGGGCCCGCGGCGCGCAGGCGCAGTAGGTTGGGCGGCCGCCCGCCCGTGGACTCGCCCTCAATCTCTTCGATGAGCCCCTGATCTTTCAGCTCTTCGACGATGAGCGAGACGGTCGAGCGCTGTAGCTCCGTCTCGTGCGAGATTTCGGCGCGCGAGATGGGCGAGCGCTCGCGCACGTAGTTGAGCACGATCTGCCGGTTGATGTTGCGGATCGTGTCGGAGCGGGCGACACTGGCCTTCTTAAGATTTATTCGTCGCATAGGGGAGACTCAACAGGCGTGGAGGCCGCTTCCCTCCGGACAGTCGCGACGCCCGATAGTGTCCGCAGAGTAGTCCGCCGACGGCCGGCAGCGGTGTTAACTGAGCACTTTGTTTGGAGACCCACCAAAGCTGTCCGTCGAGGTTAAGCCCAGAGAGAAAACGAGTCAAGAAAAAACCGCGGTCGCAGGCGTCGGCCGCCGTCCGACGGCCGCGCGCGTGCACCGCGCCGGCTCTCCAAACGTGAGAGCGAAGGGTTATAATCGCTCGCCTCGGCCGGCCGGCTCCCGGCCTCGGCCGGCGCGTATGAACCCCACCCCGGAGGTCTTCCGATGAAACGTATGACGTACCTTTTCGCCTGCTTCTGCGTGCTGCTCCTGTCGGCCATGCTCACGCCCGCCCCGAAGCAAAGGGCTCTGTCCGCCGGCCCGGTGCGTCAGACGGCGGCGCCGGCAGCTCAGGCCGGCGGCGAACAGTTCATGTATGCCGATTTCGAGACCGCGCAGGAGAAGCGGCCGGTCAGCAGCCGCGGCGGTCAAGTGCAACTGGTCTCATACCAGGAGACGACGCCGAGCCGCTTCAAGGGGCTCGCCGACACTTCCCCGCCCGCGCCCGAGCTCGTGCGGCTCAAGCCGGACGACCCGAACCACGCCATCGCCTTCGATTACGAACTGTATTCGCCGAACCAGTACGCGGGCGTCGGCGTGGAGATCAACGGGCAGGCCGGCAAGGACGGGAAGCCCGTGGCGGACGACCTGAGCGCCTACAAATTCCTCTCGATGCAGGTCTACGCCACGGGCGTGCCCAGCCTGAGGGTGGAGATCATGAGCCGGGGTCAGGGCATCAACCTGACGAGCGGCTTCCCGCAGATGGCCTTCCGGGTCAAGCCCGGCTTCAACACCTACAGAATCCCGCTCGGCTCGCTCAACCAGCCGACGTGGGTGCAGACGAAGGTCGGCGCCAAGGACGTGCTCAAAAAACTGACCGCCGTTAGCCTGACCGCGTTCTGCGAGCAGTGCACCCCCATTCGAGGCACCGTGGTCGTAGACAACATCACTTTCGAGAAGTGACGGCGGCGGGTGAAGTCTGAGCCCCCTCAACGACCTTGATGTACTTGTTGAGCGGCGGCTTCGTGAGTCTGTCCACGCGACCGCTGGGCCATTTAATCTCGACGCTGTCGATCTTCGCCGCGACGCCGACGCCGAGGATTTCGCGCGGGTCGTGCGAGGCGAGATAGCTGCCGCCGCCGGTCTTCAGGCGGGTGCGTTTCACTCCCCCCGCCTCCCACGTGATGATGGCGCCGACCGCCTCAGAGTTACTCTTCGTCGCAACCAACTCAAGGCCGAGCCAGTTGTGACGATTCCCGCCCTCGTTCCGCAGCAGCACCGGCGGCGCGCCGTTGTTGACGACCAACACGTCCAGGTCGCCGTCGTTATCCCAGTCGCCCACGGAGAGGCCCCGCGCGGGATAGTCCTTCTGGAAGACCGCGCCGGACTGCGCCGACACGTGCCGGAACTGGCCGTTGACATTCTCGAACAGGAGCATCGGCTCCGCGTACTTAACCTTCAGCGACTGTAGCTCGACCATGTCGTCCGGGTGCCCGTTGGCCAGAATCAGGTCGGGGTCGCCGTCGTTGTCGTAGTCGAAGAACTTCAGCCCCCAGCCCGAGAGCAGGCGCGTGGCCTGCCCGATCTCGCCCGGCTTGTCGATGAAGGACAGGTCTTTCTGGTTGTGGTAGAGGCTGAAGAGTTCCTGGTCGATGTTCGCCACGAACAAGTCCTGCCAGCCGTCGCCGTCGTAGTCGGCCGCGTCCACCCCCATGCCGGAACGCGGGGCGCCCGCGTCGCTGTAGGCGACCCCCGACGGCAGTCCCGTCTCCTCGAACCGGCCCTTGCCCTTATTAATAAAGAGGAAGTTCGGCATCGTGTCGTTGGCCACGAAGAGGTCGGTCAGCCCGTCGTTGTTAACGTCGGTCGCCACCGCGCCGAACGCCTTGCCCGGCGACTTGCCGATGCCCGACTGTTCGCTCACGTCCGCGAACGTCCCGTTGCCGTTGTTGCGGAACAGGCGACTGGGTCGCGGCTTGAAGACGCGGGGCACGCAGTAGTAGCGCCGGCCCACGCGGTTGTCCCCGCAGAAGATGGTGCCGGCGGCGCTGTACTCGACGAAGCTCGACACGAAGAGGTCGAGTTTGCTGTCGCCGTCGAAGTCGAACCACGTGGCCTGCGTTGACCAGCCCGGCGCGGCGACGCCGGCCTTGTCGGTCACGTCGGTGAACGTGCCGTCGCCGTTGTTGCGGTAGAGGATGTTGCGCCCGTAGCTCGTGACGTAGAGGTCTGTGCGGCCGTCGCCGTCGTAGTCGGCGGCCGCGGCGCCCATGCCGAAGGTGCCCCCGGCGACGCCGGCCTTGTCGGTCACGTCGGTGAACGTGCCGTCACCGTTGTTGCGATAGAGGGCGTTCCTGAGCGGCGTCTTCGGTGTGAAGAAATCCGACGGGCCGCTGTTGACGAGGTAGATGTCCAGCCAGCCGTCGTCGTCGTAGTCGAAGAAGAGGCCGCCGCCGCCGCAGGTCTCGGGCAGGTGGTGTGCCTCGGAGCGGGCGTTGTCGTGAGTCCAGTTGATTTTACTCTGGCTCGGAGGCACCTCCACGAAGACTACCGGCGCCTTCGCGGGCGCGGGCGTCGCCTTCGCCGCGTCCTGCCCGCGCGAGGCGTGCGGGGCGGCGGCCAGCGCGGCCACTAAAGCAATGATCGCCAACGAATGTCTCATACGCTCGGGGGCCCTCGCTCCGTCTCGGGGACGCGGGGTTAGTTCGGGTAAGCCTCCTGGGGCTTGACGACGCGGATGAAGTGGTCAGTGAATTTGAAGTGCGCCGCGGGCGGCCCGATCTTCGGCATGTGGCAGGAGGCGCAGTCCTTCGTCGCCACCTTGCAGGGGGGCGCCGTGCCCGGGGCGACCTGGGCCGGTTGCGCCGCCGTCTTGAACGCCGCCGCCGTCTTGCCCTTCGGCGCGTGGCAGGCCATGCACTTGGAGTCGTAATGCGCCGGCTCGGTCTTGATCGGCTCGTGCGGGTTGTGGCAGGCCGTGCAGCTAATCCGGCGGTCGTCCGAGTAACACTTGCTGTGGAACATGCGGTAGGGCTGGAAGCGGACGTTGTTCTGCTCCATCGATTGGAGGAGGCCGAACTCGTCGTTGCCCCGGTGGCAGGAGGCGCAGAAGTCCTGTGTCAACTGGTCGCCGCTGAGGGTGCTGGGGTTGTAGATGAGTTTGGCGCTCGGGTCTCCCTCGCGGGCCGCCGCGATGTGGCGCCCGCCCGGCCCGTGGCACGCCTCGCAGCGGATGCCGGGGGTCATCTTCTCCAGGTTGAGCTTCCCGCCGATGACGCCCCCCGTCGAGTGGCAACTGAAGCAGTTGCCCACGTCGCTGTCCGACAGGCGCCGGCCGATGGCCTTGTCGAGCGACTCGGGGACGGTGCGCGGCGCGCCGATGGTGAAGTCGAGCCCCTTGACCTCGTTGTAATAACTAACGAGGCTCTCGTAGAACGCGCCCTCGTGCTGGAGCACGTAGGTCTGCCCGGCCTTGCCCTGCCCGAAGGCGTAGAGGATGGGCAGGCTGACGCTCTGCTTGCCGTCCGTGACGATGTAGACGCTCTGCTTGCCCTGCCGCTTGATCTCGTAGGTGTAAGGGCCGCTGCGGAAGGTCATGGCCGGGTTCTCGATGAGCACCCTTGAGTCCGCGACCGGCTCCATCGCCATCCCCATCGCGCTCTGCGCGTGCAGCGACACCATCTTCTTATGGCACTGCGCGCAGGCCGTGTCGCCGACGAACTCGGCGTTCGCCGGCACACGCCGCGGGTGCCAGCGGGGGGCGGAAGCCTGCGGCCCGGCCAGCCCCGAAGCCGCCCAGGAGACCGCCCCGAGGAAGAGCAGGAAAAGCACGATGACCGCCAGACGCAGGCTAGTCTTCCCGACCTGATAGTCCTTAGTGTTCATCGTCCGAGTTCGTGCGTTTGGGAGACGGGGTTACTGCCGTCGGCAGGAATGTGTGGGGCGTCGCACCCTTGGCTCATGGGCCCGGTTTGGGCTGGCCGTTGTTGACTTCACCCGCGGCCGGCTGAGGGCTCCCGCCCGGCTGAGGGTTGCGGCGCGCGTTGAACTGCTCCTGCAACTTCTGGAAGAGCGCGACCTCACGTTTGGCGTCGGCCTCGCGCCCGGCCCGGCGGTAAGCACGCCCCAGCGCGTAGCGCATCTCGGGGCTGTTCGGCGCGAGCCGCGTCCCCTCTTCCAACTCCTTGATGGCGCGATCCACCTGACCCAGTTCCAGCAGGACGCGCCCGAGCACGTTGCGGGCGGCGAACATCTTCGGCGCGAGTTGGACGGCCTTCTCCGCCAGCGGCAGCGCCTCGCTGTACTCGTCGCGCTTCAGGTACTCGAAGGCCATCTGCACCATCGCCGGGTGGTGTGAGGGAGATATTTCCAACTCGCGGCGGAACTCTTTCATCGCGGCCTCGGCGTCCTGACTCATCAGGTAGACGCCGTGCGCGTAGTGGACGTTCGGCTCGTTCGGGTAACGCGCCATCAGCGTGTCGAAGGCGGAGCGCGCCTGATCCATCCGGCGGGCGGCCATGTCCAGCGCCGCGCGCCCCGCGATCAGCACCTGCTCGCGCTTGTCGGCCGGAATCTCGCCGGGGAGGAAGGGCATCCGCAGGATCGCCAGCCCGAAGGCTTCGCCGACTTTCGGGCTCTCGTGCCCCACCCGCACGAACTCGGTCAGCACGTCGTAGGCGATCTCGAACTCCTCGAAGCGGATGTAGAGCAGCGCCGCGTGGTAGCGGACGACCGCCTCCAGTTCCGGGTGGCTGCCCAGCCCGAGCAGGCGCCCGCGCAGGAGCGAGGAGCCGGCCCGCTCGTACTCGCGCGTCTGAAACTCGCAGAGCCCGAGCATCCCCCACGCGGGGCCCCGGTTCGGGTCGAGCGCGACGACGTTGCGGAAGGCGTCCCGC
The DNA here is from genome assembly GCA_040510435.1 of Pyrinomonadaceae bacterium. Classification (GTDB taxonomy): domain Bacteria; phylum Acidobacteriota; class Blastocatellia; order Pyrinomonadales; family Pyrinomonadaceae; genus QHXN01. The sequence goes on from JBEVJD010000563.1 coordinate 12,589, forward strand.
GCCTCGGCGTAGCGATCCTGCTCGTAAAAGATCGCGCCCACGTACCACCACCCGTCGGCCCAACGCGGCTGGATTCTGAGCGCCTTCCCGTACTGCTCAATCGCGTCCTCAAACCGCCTGGCGAGGCGCGCCTCGTCGCCGAGTTTGACGGCCTGCTCGTACTCGGGGTTGGACGCGGCTGGCTTCTGCGCGGTCGGCCGCGCCTGCCTCGACCGCTGGCGGCCCTTCGACTGCGCGCGGGCGACGGGCGCCGCCGCCAGCAGCGTCGCCGCCAGCGCCAGCGAACACGCGAGGGCTTTTAAGATTGACGCGTTCACCAAACCCTTTGATCTTCCTTCCGACGAATTTAATCGTTTCAGCAAACGCTAAGGCGCCTTGTCGGGCGGCGTCTGTGGGGCCGCGCCGTTGTTCTGCGCGCCGGGCTGTGTAGCCTGCTGCTCGCTGCTGAGCTTCCGCACCAGGGCCCGCTCGCGGTCGCCGTCCTCTTTCCGGTTGAGCCTGTAATAGACGGACGCCAGCAGCGCGCGCGCCTCCACGAAATCCGGGTGGTCTTTCGCCACGCCTTCCAGGAGGGGCCGCGCCTCCTCGGGCTTGCCCAACGCGGCGAGCACCGCGCCGAGGTGGTAGTGCGCGTAGCGCTCGCGCGGGCGGAGTTGCACGGCGCGGGACAGGAAGACGTGCGCCTCGTCGAAGAGCTTGTCCTGCCTGAGCAGGATGCCCATGTAGAGGTTGGCGTCGAAGTCGTTCGGGTTGTCCGCCAGCTCGCTCTTGAAGGCGGCCTTCGCCCTCTCCGAATCGCCCATGCGCATAAACGCGCGCCCCTGCCACGCGCGCAGTGTGGGCAGCCTGGGGTTGAGCGCGCTCGCGCGTTCGAGTTCCTTAATCGCACCCGGCCCGTCGTCCATCAGCAAGAGCAGAGAGCCGACCAGCAGCCGCGCCTCGGCAGACTCCTCGTCGCGGAAGACACGGTCGATCAGCAACTGCCCCTTGTCCAGTTGGCCGTCGCCGATCAGCGCGTTGCCGAGGAGGTAGGCGACGGCGCGGCCGTGAGTGCCGCCAGGGTCGGCCTCCGCCAGTGGCGACAGCGACTCGATGACCTTCTTGTATTCGCCGAGCCGCACCTGGCAATCGGCCAGCAGCAGCACCGCGTTGAGCCGCTCGGGGAGGTCGGCCGGCGCCGCGGCGACGAACCGCGACAACTCGCCCGCGGCCTCTTTGAACCACGCGGACTTGTAGTAGGCCAGCGCGAGGTTGAAGCGAATCGCCTGGTTGCGGCCGTCGGCCGCAAGCGCTTGTTTGTACTGCCCGATTGCTTCCTCGTAGCGCCCCAGCCGCGAGTACGCGGCGCCCAGGTTCGAGCGCACGTCAACCCTGCCGGGGTGAGAGGCGAGGATAGATTGGTAGGCGCGGACGGCTTCTTCGAGATTCCCGGACTCGTGCAACTGCGTGGCACGCGCGAAGGCACGCTCCACGTCCGTCGAGCCGGCCTGGGCCAACATCCCCGCAGACGGCACGAGTACCCCGCAAGCGAGAAGCGAAAGTAACGCCCTGACCAGCCACCGATTCGCGTTCGCCATCTACTACTTCCTAAGCAAAAAATCGAGGAAAGTATACAGCAGGGTCGCCCGGGTCGCGAGACTCCCGCGCGGGCCGCTGCGACCGGGAACGCCCGAGTCGGGGCGGCGCGAGCGTGGCTCGTCGGAGAAGTTCGCTCTCGTTGAAATTGGCGTTCGGGGAGATCAAGCCGCTGCCCCGCGCAGCGTCGCGGCAAGCCGCGTCGCTCGCCGGAATCAAGCTGGCCTTTGCCAGAGAATGTAACTATACTTTCTCCGAGATTCTTTGTCGAATTGAACCTATCCGGAGACGTTCGGGGCCTTGTCCGCCCCGTCCGCCGACGTATGCGGCGCAGTCCTTCGCGGCGATTTTACCCGACCGAAATCAGGAGATTCCTACGATGAAGCTGTCCCTGGGCCTGCTGCTCGCGGCCACGTTGCTGCTCCCCTCCCCGCGCCTGATTCAAGCGCAGACGCCCGCCCCTCAGGACGACGAGGAGGTGGTGAACATCAGGTCTCAGGAGGTGAAGCTCGACGTAGTGGTCAAGGACAAAAGGGGCCGCCCCATCAAGGACTTGAAGGAGACCGACTTCGAGGTCTACGAGGACGGCGTCCGCCAGCAGATACGTTCGTTCCGCTTCGTGACGCGCGCGGGCGGCGCGACACCGGAGCCGGAGCGGAAGGAGAACCGTGACGCCACGTCCCCGCCGCCCGCGACCCTGCCGGGCACCACGACGCCGGGGGTCACCGCCCTCGTCTTCGACCGCCTGTCGCCGGAGGCGCGCAACCTCGCGCGGAAGGCCGGGTTGGCCTACGCGCAGGAGGGCATGGCCGGCGGCGACTTCACGGGCGTCTTCGGGATAGACCTGTCGCTGCGTACCATCCAGTCCTTCACCGACGACCCCGCCCTGATCAAACAGGCCATCGAACATGTCACCGGGGCCGCGAACTCGACCTACGTCTCTGGCGCCTCCAGGGTGCGCCAGATGGGCGAGCGCGGCGTCGCGCTCGACCGGCAGGCGGAGGCGGCACAATCCGCCGCGGGCCCGACGGGGCCCGGCCAGGGCGCGCCCGTCGACGGCGCTACGATGGGCGCGATAGCGACCGAGCAGAAGTTCATCGAGATGGAGACGAGCATGATCGAGCAGTACCAGGAGTTGGAGCGCGACCAGCAGGGTTTCGCCACCATCAACAGCCTGCTCGCGGTCATCAATCCGATGCAGCGGATGCCGGGGCGCAAGACGCTCATCTTCTTCTCGGAGGGGCTGGCGCTGCCGGCCTCGGTGATGATGAAGTTCCCCTCGGTCATCAGCGCCGCCAACCGCGCCAACGTCAGCATCTACGCGATAGACGCGGCCGGGCTCCGCATCGAGAGCGGCACGGCCGAGGCCGCCCGCGAGCTGAACTCGCTCGCCGCGAGGCGCATGCAGCAGGTCGGGCGCGGGACTGACACCGCGTCCGGGCCTTACATGAAGGCGCTGGAGAAGAACGAAGACCTGTTGCGGCTCGACCCGCGGAGCGGGCTGGGCATACTCGCGAACGAGACCGGCGGCTTCCTCATCCACGACACGAACGACCTGTCGGCCGGCCTGCGCCGCATCAACGACGACACGCGCGGCTACTACCTGCTCACCTACGTCCCGCAGAACCCCGACTTCAACGGCCGCTTCCGGCAGATCAACGTGAAGCTGGGTCGCTCGAACGTCGAGGTGCAGACGCGCAAAGGGTATTACGCCGTCGAGTCCGCCGGCCAGTTCCCCGTGCTCGATTACGAGGCCCCGGCGCTCGCCGCCGCGCAGCACGCGCGGGCGAAGCCGAACCCCTTCTCGTTCCGCGCGGGCGCCCTGAGCTTCCCCGCGCCGGGCCGGCCGGGGCTCGCGCTGGTGCTGGCCGAGGCGCCCCTCTCCGCGTTCACCTTCGGGAGTAAGGACAAGAAGACCTACAACGCCGACTTCGCCGTCGTGGCTCTCATCAAAAATCAAAGCGGCCAGGTGGTGCAGAAGTTGAGCCAGCACTACCCTCTGAGCGGGCCGTTCGAAAAACTCGAAGGGGCCAAACAGGGCGAGTTGCTCTTCTACCGCGAGACTCAACTCCCGCCGGGGAGCTACACGGTCGAGTTGGTCGGCTACGACGCCGCGGCCGACAAGGCCAGCGTCCGCACGAGCCGCCTCGAAATCCCCGGCGCCGACGAGAGCAGACCGCGCCTGAGCAGCGTGTCTGTACTCAAACGCGGCGAGCGGCTCAGCGCGGAAGAGCAGAAACGCGACCAGCCGTTCCAATTCGGCGAACTGCTCGTCTACCCGAACCTGGGCGAACCCATCCCGCGCGCCGCGGCCAAACAGCTCGCGTTCTTCTTCACGGCGTGGCCGGCCAAGGGGTCTACTGACGCCCTCCAGTTGACGTTGGAGATTCTGCAAAACGGCCGCAGCCTCGGCCAGACATCGGCGCCACTCCCGGCGGCCGACCAGCAGGGGCAGATCAAGTACGCCAGCTCCTTCCCGCTCGATAAGTTTCAGCCCGGGACTTACGATTTGAAGGTGACAATCGGCGACGGCAAGAGCAGCGTCAGCCGCTCCACCGGCTTCACCGTCGCGCCCTGAAAGTCGCGGCGTTCAAGCCCCGCATCTTCTCTAGAGCGGTATCTGCATCTCTTTACCAAACGTTTAGAGGCGGGCACAGCCCGCCTCTAAACGTTGTTCGGTAAACTCAAAGGCAAACCGCTCTAGAGGGGAATGCGCCGCGGCGGGCAGGTCTTGCGGCGTGTTCGACGACGTGCGGCCGAATGGATTGGGGCGTGACTGTTACGCCAACGGTGGGAAATTACGAGAAGGGCTCAGGCCCCCGCCGAGAGGTCTTCGATAAAGACACCGTTCCGGCGAGACTATTTAGGCGGGCGTGCCCCGGCTCGCTCTTGAATCTTCTTCTGAAGTTGTCTGGCGTCCTCCACGTACTCACCCCTGGGCGCCTCCTTCAAGTAGACACGGACGGAGCGCTCCGCCTCTGCGGCGTCCCCGCGGCCGAGGTAGATGCGCGCCAGGTGATAGTTCGCCGCCGCGCACTCCTCGCCGCCCATCACGAGCGCCTTCGTCAACTCAAGCTCGGCGTTGACTAAGTCTCCCGTCTCCAGCAGCGCGATGCCCAGCCAGAGCCGCGCGACCGGGCGCGTGCGGTCGATGGCTATCGCCTGCCTGAGCTGGGACATTGCGTTCAGATAATCCTGCCGCTCGATGCGGACGAGCCCGAGGTTGAACTTGGCGTTGAAGTTTTTGGGGTCTCGCACAAGCACGAACTGGAATAGTTTCTCGGCCGCGTCCAGCCGCTTGAGCTTCAGGTATTGCGCTCCCAGGTCGTTGTTCGCGACGAGGTATTCCGGGTAGAGGGAGATGGCCTTCTCGAAGTGGGAGGCCGCCCGCTGGAAGTCGCCTTTGCCCGCGGACTTGGCCCCCAGCTCGTACTCCTTCTTCGCCGCGGCGGGCACCGCCTGTTGCAGCTCGGCGGCGGAGACGACCCTCGGCGCGCCGACCCGGACGGCCTTGGGCGTCTGCTTCTCGCGCAGCTCCAAGGTCAACTGCACCATCAGCCCGCGCCCCAGCGCGACGCTCCTGACGGCCGGCTCGAAGCTCTCGTCCTGCACCTCGGCCTGCACGTAGTAGGTGCCCTCGCTCAGGTTCCGTATCTGGAACTCGCCGTTGTCGTTGGTGTAGATGGTGGAGAGGACGCTCTGCGTGTTTCTGAGGGTGATCTTGACGTAGCGCTTGGCGGCGAAGCCGGAGGGGAGGGTGACCCGCCCCTGAATCACGGCACTGTTCGGGTCGGGCACCTTGTACGGCGGGTCGTTCTCCTGCGCGTGCGCGGCCGCGGCCAAAGCACACCAGAGCGCCAGCCCCGCCCAGGCGCGAACACTTCTTCTCATACGCCCCCCTCGGAAAACTCGCGCATCGGCACCGCCAAAGTAGACGGGCGCGGGGGGCTTTACTTCGCCCCCCGCGCCGCAGGTTGATTTAACGTCTGGCCGGCGAATCAGAATTCGAACTTGAACGCGAACTCCACGATGCGGCGGCCGTGCTTGTTGACGATCCGACCGAAGTTGTTGACGGTGTCGCTGCGGTCACCCGCGCGGCCGTCGGTGTAGCGGAACCCGCCCGTCGGGTCGCAGGCGTTCGTCGTGTTGGTGCCGTTCCCGTTCGGGACGCTCACCCTCCGGTTGCAGACGGTGTCGAGCGCGAGGAAGATGTCGCTCCCGCCCAGGTTGGTGGCGCCCGGGTTGATCTGCGTCGGATACGCCTGGTTGAAGATGTTGAAGAGCCCCGTCCGGAACTGGAACTTCTTGGACTCGCTGATGTGGAAGTTCTTGAAGAACGAGACATCGAAGTTGCTCCGGCCCGGAGTCCGGATGTAGAAGGGCGGCTGGGACGGGCCCGAGTTCGGGAAGGTCGGGATCGCGAGCGCGCCCAGGTCGTACGTGCGGCTGTTCAGCGTGGTGCCGCCCAACTGCGGGTTCCGCAGGTAGACCGGCGTGACGGCGCCCAGGCTCGCGCCGGCGTTGGTGCCGTTGAACGCGTCGGAGCCGTACCACGCGAGGGCCTGACCCGCCGTCGCGATGTCGCCGGTGAACCGCAGGCGGATCGGGATGCCACTCTGCACGGTCGTGATGCCCGAGAGCTGCCAGCCGTTCAGGACGCCCTTCGTGAAGGCATTCTCGAAGCCCCCGCGCGCGAGGTCGGGCAGGCTCCAGTTGTACGACAGGTTGAAGACGTGCGTGCGGTCGAACGGCAGGACGCCCCAGCTTCTCCCGCGCGTGTCAATCGGGTCGGCCCACGCGGCGCCGTCACTCTCGTTCGTGGCGACGGTGCCCAGCGCCTTGCCGAAGGTGTAGGTGGCGAAGTACTGCAACCGCCGCCCCGCGTGGCTCAACGTCGCCTGCATGGAGTGGTAAGTGGAGGTGCCCGTGAACTGGTAGACGCCCACCGAGTTGTAGGCCGAGTACGGCCTGAACTGCCTGAGCACGGCGGCGTCGAGGCCGGCGCGGTTGACGGGGACGGAGAGGTCGATGGAGTTGACGCCGTTGACCGTCGCGCTCAGCGGGATCGACCCGCTCGACAGTCTCCCCAGCGGGATGATGTTCAGGTTCCGCTGCTGGGGCAGGTGCCGCCCCTGTGTGCTGACGTAGGCGACCGCCAGGACATTGTCCCCGGGCAGCCTCTTCTCGACCGTCAAGCTCATGTTGGCGACGCGCGGTATCTCGTTCGAGTCTACGTCGCGCGAGCTGATGTTGACGTTCGAGATCGACGTGAACGGGTCGAGGTTCCTCAGGTCGCCGAACGAGAGCCCGTTGCCGTTGGCCGCGCCCCACGGGGTGTCGACGACCGCGCTGTAGGTGTTGGGCATCTGGCCGCTGGAGTAGTAGTCGTAGTTGCCCTGCACGCGGTTGTAGAAGAGGCCGGCGCCGGCGCGGACGACCAGGTCGCCCTTGCCGCCGATGTCCCAGGCGAAGTTCAGGCGCGGCATCCACTGGATCGGCAGGTTGGGCAGCACGCCCTTCGGAATCTCGTCCCGGGCGGCCAGCAGGAAGCCGTTCGGCCGGCTGCGGTCGCCGTTGATGAAGAGGCCCTGGCTCGGGTTGTACGCCGCGGGGTCGAACAGGACGCCGAGCCCCTTGCGCTCGAAGTTCTGCGGCAGGTAGGCGGCGCGCAGACCGTATTCGAGCGTGATGTTCGGGCGCACCTTCCAGCTATCCTGCGCGTAGAACTCGTAGTTGTAGTAGCGGAAGTTGTCGAGCGGGCGCTGGGTGGCCTGCGCGAACTCGATGGGCTTGCCGACGAAGAGGTCGCCGTAGTTCTGGTTCGTGGCGTTCGTCTGCCCCCACTGCGCGACGATGATGTTCGTGTCGCTGTTCGACTGCTGCCGCTTGTTCGCCTGCTCGACGTACGCGCCGAACTTCATCGTGTGCGTGTCGTGAACCTTCACCAGGTTGTCGGTCAGCGAAAAGCTGTCGTTCCAGGCGATGATCGGGTAGCCGTAAGCGGTGTGGAAGTCGCCGCTCCCCCAGGTCAGCACGCTGAGCGGGACGTAGGGGTTGTTGTTCGGGAAGAAGCCGACCCGCTGAAGCCCGAGCGCCTCGTAGGAGACTTTGTCCGGCTCGGCGAAGTCGTAGTTCAACTTCAGCTTGCTGCCGCTGAACAGGATTTCGTTGGTCATCGTCGGGTTGACGATGTTGGTCAGGTTGACGACCAGCGAGCGGCCCAAGTTATCGCTCTGGAGTTTGCCGGGCAGTTCGTAGTTCGACGAGTTCCACCAGAGGCCGCGCGGGAAGCCCTGCTTCTCGTACTCGCGGGCGGCGCGCACGTAGAGCTTGGCGTTTTCGCTGATGTTCCAGTCGAAGCGGGAGGTGAACTGGTTCCGGTCGTTCGGCCTGAGCACGCTGTAGATGTAGTTGTTCCCGCCGTAGGCGGCGGCGCGGTTCGGCGCCGGGAACATGTTCAGCAGCGCCCGGCCGAACGGGTCGGCGCAGGGCGCGAGGTTGCCGCCCGGCGCGGTGTCGCTGTTGTCGTTGTTGTTGCCGACGACCGCGCCCACCGTGCAGCCGGCCGGCACCGTCACCGCCTGGCCGGCGGCGAGCGCCTCGCCGAAGTCGCCCGTCCGCTCCCTCAGCGTGGGCACCCTGAAGAGGCCCGAGCCCTCGTCCACCTGCTGGTAGTAGAGCTCGAAGCCGGCGAAGAAGAACAGCTTGTCCCGGTTGCGGTTGTACTTGGTGAAGGGCAGCAGGATCGGCCCGCCGATGTTGCCGCCGGGGTACTGGTACTTGCTCTTCGGGCGCTCGACGTTGTTGACGCTGTTCGAGCGGTCGTTGGCCTGGAACTTGTGGTGGCGGATGTAGTCGTAGATTGAGCCGTGGAAAGCGCTGCTGCCGCTCTTGGTGGTGGCGCTGATCTGGACGGCCGACGTGCCGTGCTCCGCGGCGTAGTTGCTGGTCTGAACCTTGACCTCCTGCACCATGTCCGGGTTCGCGGTGATGACCGTCCCGTTGTTCGACCCGATGTCGATCATGCGCGAGCCGTCGATGGTGACGTTGTTCTGCTCGCCGCGCAGGCCGTTCACGTTGTACCGGGAGTTCGCGTTGGCGCCGCCGCCGAACGCGATGCTCTCCAACTCCGTGTTGTCCGGGGCGACCACGCCCGGGAGGATGCGCAGCAGTTCGAGGGAGCTGCGGCTGACGATTGACAGGTTCTGAATCTGACTGGCGGTGATGGTGTTCTCTTTGGCACCGGTCTCGGTCTCAAGCTGATTCTGCTGTGTGGTGACCGTGACCGTCTCGCTCGCCTGCCCCACCTCCAGGCCGATGTCCAGGGCGCGCGTACTGCTGGTCTCGACATTAACCGCGGACTGTTCCGCCGTCTTGAAGCCGCCGGACTCCACCCTGACGGTGTAGGTGCCGGGCGTGACGGCCGAAAAGACGTACCCGCCCTCGTCGCTGGTGGTCGCCTTGCGCTCCTCTTTCGTCCGCTCGTTGATCAACGTCACGTTGGCGTTAGGAACCACCGCGCCCTGCGGATCCCTGACAGTCCCGCGCAACGTCGCGCTCCCGGTCGTTTGCGCGAGCGCCGGGTGCGCGCCTGCGACAAGTGACAGACAGACCGCTAAGCCGATGAGTAGGGCGGTCGGACGGATACACTTGCGCTTAGGGTTCGAATTCATGTTCTGTCTCCTACCTTCTTTTTGAGCGGAAAGAATGCCGAGCAGCATAGGTATCCTCCGACGGACTAACGCATGGCAGACTGGCCGCCCACCCCAACGACTCACGGGCGGGAGGCGTGAGCGCACGGCGCCGCTTAGAGCAAGCAAGAGCAGCTACGCTCCCGGCGCGCTGAATACTTACAAATCCACAAAGACGCTTGAGAGAGCCTTCTCCCAAGCTTTCAAGCGGAAACTAAATTTAAGACCGGAGGAATGAAACTAAGAGTTTGTTGCAAGACCTAACAAAAGCATTAGTATTACAGCTCTGTTTCTTTGTCAAGAACTTTTTAAAAACAGGAGCGCAACTCTCTTTAGGCAGTCGCTAGGTAATCCATAACGGTGTTGCTGACACCGAGAAATTGTCTCACTGCTCGCAAAAATCATGCCCTTTCGGTTGTGCAGAGCGTCAACGTAATTTCACGGGAGAATAGACACGCCGACGCTGTAAGCGTCCGGATTCTTAATCCAAAAATCGCAAGTTCATCCAAAAAAATAAATACACGCCCGGCCGGAATCGACCTCCGCCGGGACGCACCTCGCCGCCGTGCCGGATGCACGGCCGGCCGCGCGCCTGCGCTTTTATCTGCACTCAGTTTTCGGTTAAAGTTTTCTTCCTCTCTCCGTTGAAGAGTGCGTGGGTCGGGTTGAGACCTGATTTGAAGGCGGGTGAAGGAAACAGTTCAGAGATGAAAAGGATCGTCAAAGGTTTGGTGTTGTCCGCTGCGCTCTGCCTGTGCGCGGGATACATTTCAAACGCTTCGAGGGCTGGGGCGCCGAGTCAGAAGAAGCAGGAAGTCAAAGAATCTGAAGCACTTTCGCCCGAGGAGTTGGCTCGGACGAAAGTGCTCTTCGAAGAGAAGTGCTCCAAGTGTCACGGCGCTGACGGGCGCGGTAAGACTGTTACCGGCGAGATGCTGAGTGCGCCCGACTTCACGGATGAGGAATGGTGGAAGGAAGGCAAAAGCGGTAAGCGGCTGGTCACGTCCGTCACGGAAGGGAGGGACGGGATGCCCGCGTTTGGCAAGAAACTCACCCAGCGCGAGATCAACGCGCTCGCGGCCTACGTCAGAACCTTCCGCAAGCCCGAATGATAAAGAGCCGATTTGATGAGCCCTGATGTGGCTCATCAAACCGGCTCCGTGTAAGACGAGTACGCGCCTACTTTGTTCCCTGCCCCGCGGCGTTCTGGTAGACGGCCTCGCGCTTCTGGTAGCCGTCCTTGACGACCGTCTCTTCGATGTTCGTCTTGTCAACGACGATGGGCTCCAACAGTATCGAGGGCACGTCCACCTTGCCGTTGTTGATGCGCGCGGGCGCGTCAACCTTCTCGCCGCGGGCGAGAGCGACGGCCGCCTCGGCCGCGCGGCGCGCGAGCAGGTGGACGGGTTTGTAGACCGTCATCGACTGCTTGCCCGCGATGATGCGTTGAAGGCCGGCGAGGTCGGCGTCCTGCCCCGAGACCAGAACCTTACCCGCGACCCCGGCCGTCTCCAGGGCCGAGACGGCCCCGCCCGCCGTCGCGTCGTTCGAGGCGACGACGGCCGCCACGTCGCGGTTCGACTTCGTCAGAGCGTCCTCGCAGATGCGCAGCGCCTCGCTCGCCAGCCAGTCCTTCGCCCACTGGTCGGAGACCACCTTCACGTCGCCGCGGTCGATGGCGGGTTGCAGCACGTTCATCTGCCCCTGGCGAAAGAGCTTCGCGTTGTTGTCGGTCGGCGCGCCGCCGATGAGGACATAGTTGCCCTTGGGCGCGCGCTCCAAGAGGTAGCGCGCCTGCATCTCGCCCACCTTCTCGTTGTCGAACGAGACGTAGAGCGCGGGCTCGCTGCTGCGGATGAGGCGATCGTAGGAGATGACCGGGACGTTGCGCGCCTTGGCCGATTCGACGATGGTGGCGGCGACTTCGCCGTTGTGCGGGATGACGACGAGCACGTCCACGCCCTGCGTCAGGAGGTTGTCGGCCTGCTGCACCTGCACGCGGTCGTCGCCGTTAGCCGACTGGACGAGCACCTCGGCGCCGAGTTCCTTGGCGCGCGCGACGAAGAGGTCGCGGTCGCGCTGCCAGCGCTCCTCCTTCAGCGTGTCCATCGAGAGCCCGATGCGGACGGGCCCGGTCTTGGCGCCGCCGCTGCCGCCGCCCCCGGGCGCCCCCCCCGGCTGCTGTGCCGGCTGCACGCACGCGAGGAGCGACGCGGAGAAGACGAGTGCGAAGAGCGCGACCGCGCGGACGAGTGCGCGAGAGATTGTGTGTGTGTTCATCTGTTTCCTTACGGTTGACAGGTCGGACGGAATGGCTTATCCCTTCACGAAAACGCGGGCGGCGGTCGCACTTAAAGTCCTACCCTTCACGCCGCCCCGCGCGGTTCGTCGCCGGAGTATACAAAACTTTTCCCGACCGAGGTACACGCGTGAAGACTAAAAGGCTGACCCTTGCAGTTCTGCCCCTGCTCCTGCTCGCCGCGCAGGCCGCGCACGCGCAGACGCAGAACGCCGCCAGGACGACCATCAGTTTGAACACCGGCTGGACGTTCCGGCAGGCCGGCCAAAGCGAGTGGCGCAGGGCCGCCGTGCCCGGCTCAGTCCACACAGACCTGCTCGCGAATAAACTGATCGAAGACCCTTTCTACCGCGACAACGAGCCGAAGCTGCAATGGATCGGCAAGGCCGACTGGGAGTACCGCACGACCTTCGACGTGCCGGCCGCCGTGCTCCGCCGTCGCAACGTCGAGTTGGTGTTCGAAGGGCTCGACACCTACGCCACCGTCTACCTCAACGAGCGGCAGGTGCTCGAAGCCGACAACATGTTCCGCACGTGGCGCATGGACGCGAAGCCCTCTCTGAAGGTCGGCGCGAACACGCTGCGCGTCGTCTTCCGGTCGCCGGTTAACGAGATGCTGCCGCGGATGAAGGCGCTCGGGTATGAACTCCCCGCGCCCAACGATCAGGGCGAGAAGACGAGCCCGCACACGCGCAAGGCGCCGTACCAGTACGGCTGGGACTGGGGCCCGCGCTTCGTCACCTGCGGCCTCTGGAAGCCCGCGCGCCTCGAAGCGTGGGACGACGCGCGGCTCGCCGGCCTGCACGTCGTCCAGAACCAACTGGGCACGGAGACGGCGCAACTGACCGCGCAGGTCGAGGTCGAATCGACGGCCGCGTCCGACGCAGTCATCTTCGTCGAAGACCCTTCGGACAGGCGCGTCGCCGCGCGCCAGACGGTGAAGCTCTCGCCGGGCGTGAACCGCTTCGCGCTCAAGCTCTCCATCCCGAACCCGCAGCTCTGGTGGCCCGCGGGTCTCGGCTCACAAAAGCTCTACACGCTGCGCGCGCGGCTCACGTCCGGCAGCGGCAACAAGGCATCCGACGAACTCTCGACGCGCGTCGGCCTGCGCACGCTCGAACTCAGGCAGCAGACGGACGCGGCCGGCAAGAGTTTCATGTTCGTCGTCAACGGCGTCCCCGTTTTCGCCAAGGGCGCGAACTGGGTTCCGGCCGACAGTTTTCCGGAGCGCGTCACGCGCGAGCGCTACCGGCACCTCATCGAGTCTGCCCGCGACGCCAACATGAACATGCTGCGCGTGTGGGGCGGCGGCTATTACGAGATGGACGACTTCTACGAGCTGTGCGACGAGTTGGGGATCATGGTCTGGCAGGACTTCATGTTCGCGTGCAGCATGTACCCGGGCGAAGAGAAGTTTCTTGAGAGCGTTCGGGCCGAGGCGACCGATCAGGTGCGGCGGCTGCGCGACCACCCGAGCGTCGTCGTCTGGTGCGGCAACAACGAGGTCGAGACGGCTTGGCAGCACTGGGGCTGGAAGGAGCGTCTGCCGGCGAAGCTGTGGGACGACTACAAGAAAATATTCCACGGCGTGCTGCCCGAGGTCGTCGCCGAGCACGACCCTTCGCGGCCGTACTGGCCCAGCTCGCCCAGCTCGAACCTCGAAGACGACGCCGACTCGCAGCGCATCGGCGACGTGCACTACTGGCAGGTCTGGCACGCGTCGAAGCCCTTCGCGGAGTACGAGCAGCAGCGCCCGCGCTTCATGAGCGAGTACGGCTTCCAGTCCTTCCCGAACATCGAGACGGTCAGGGCTTACACGACCCCTTCAGACCACGACATCCAGTCGCCCGTCATGCTCGCGCACCAGAAGCACCCGCGCGGCAACCAGCTCATACGCGAGTACATGCTGCGCGACTACCCGGAGCCGAAGGACTTCGAGTCGTTCCTCTACGCGAGCCAGGTCTTGCAGGCCGAGGGCATCCGCGTCGGCGCCGAGCACATGCGCCGCATCATGCCGCACAACATGGGCTCGCTCTACTGGCAGCTCAACGACTGCTGGCCGGTCGCCTCGTGGTCGAGCGTGGACTACTTCGGCCGCTGGAAGGCCCTGCAATACTACGCGCGCCGCTTCTACAGCCCGCTCCTCGTCAGCCCGCACGAGGAGGGCGGCGTGGTCAGGCTCTACGTCGTCTCCGACCGCACCGACCGCGTCCCGGCCGTCGTGCGCGCGCGCCTGCTCGACTTCGAAGGCCGCACGCTCTCGGAGACGACCGAACGCATCGAGGTGGCGCCGCTCAAGAGTCAGTCATACCTGAGCCTGCCCTCGTCCGTGCTGCTGGAGGGCAGAGACCCGGCCCGCGTCTTCCTCCACTGCGAGCTGCTCGTCGGCGGCGGCGCCGTCTCCTCGAACACGGTCTTCTTCCGCCCCTTCAAAGACCTACAGCTTCCCGCGCCCAACGTCGCCGCGCAGGTCACGCGCGGCGGGGGCAACACGCCCTTCGTCACGCTCTCGACCGACAGTCTGGCGCGCGGCGTCCACCTTTCGGCCGAAGGGCTCGAAGGCTCCTTCGCCGACAACTTCTTCGACCTCCTGCCCGGCGCGAAGGTGTCGGTCGAGTTCCGCTCGCGCCGCCCCGTCACGCCCGACGAGTTGCGCCGACGCCTCCGCGTCCGCACCCTCGCCGACGCCTTCGCCGCGAAGAAGTAATGAGGGCCCGTTTGAAAAACTGACGCCCCGGAGGGGCGGGATGTTTATAGCAGCGACCGTTCACTGTAACCCGAGCCCCGGAGGGGCGACATCGGTCATGTCGCCCCGCCGGGGCTCGGCCGTTAGGTGAGAGCTGGTGCTATAAACATCCCGCCCCTCCGGGGCGCGACTTTTCACACGGCTTCTTAGAAGGTGCTGACGTTGAGCCGGCGCCCCGTCGTCGTCTTGTTGGCGAGCGAGGTGGTGGTGACGCCCGTCGTCAGGATGGCGCTCCTGATCTGCTGCGGCGTCGCGCCGGGGTGCGTCGAGGCGTAGAGCGCGATGCCGCCCGTGACGTGTGGCGTCGCCATCGAGGTGCCGTCGAGCCGCGTCAGAGTGTTGTTCGGCGAAGTAGACCAGACGCCGCTGCCCGGCGCGCCGATGTCCACCATCACCTTGCCGTAGTTGGAATATTTCGCCAGCGCGCCCGTGCTCGTCAGCGCGGCGACGGCGATGACCGAGTCGTAGGAGGCCGCCGACTCGGTCGAGGTGCCCTGCGTCGTGTTGTAGTTCGAGGGGTAGCTCGGCTTCGTGTCGTTGTTCTGGCCGATGCCCGCGAGGTTGCCGTTGCCCGCCGCCGCCGTGAAGAGGATGTTGGCCTTGGCGGCGCGGATGACGGCGTCGTGCAGCGCCTGCGAGTAGCCGCCGCCGCCCCAAGAGTTGTTGATGGCGACGAGGTTGAGGCCGTGGCGGGTCTTGAGGTCAACGAAGTAGTCGATGGCGTTGATGGCGTCGGCGGTGGTGCCGCCGCCGGGGCCGAGGAACTTGGCCGAGATCATCGTCACGTTCCAGTTGACGCCCACGACGCCGAGGCCGTTGGCGGGCGCGCCGATGGTGCCCGCGACGTGCGTGCCGTGCAGGTCGGTCTCGTAGTCGCTCGGGCGCGCGCCGTCGTAGATCGAAGAGTTGTCCTGAAAGAAGTCCCAGCCGTGCACGTCGTCAACGTAGCCGTTGCCGTCGTTGTCCACGCCGTCGGCCGGGTCGTAGGGGTTCGTCCAGATGTTGGCGGCGAGGTCAACGTGCTCGTAGTCGATGCCCTCGTCGATGATGCCGACGTAGACCGAAGAGCTGCCTGTGTGACCCGCGGCCCAAGCCTCGCCGGCCTGACTGCCGTAGACGTTGACGGGCGTGGTGGCGTCGCCGTACATGCCCCAGAGGTTGCCGTTGGTGTAGTAGCTGTCGGTGGCCGTGGCCTGGTGCGTCACGACCCAGTTGGGCTCGGCGAAGGCGACGGCCGGGTGCGTCTGGATGATGTTGACCGCGTCCTCGACGGAGAGGCCGCTCTGAATCGCGGCGAGTTCCAGCTCGCCCTTCGCGGCGAGGCGGTTGGCGCGCTTGAGCTGCTTCTTGGTGAGGGCCCCGACCGAGTTGCGGGCCGAGACGATGTCTTCGACGGTCGCGCCGGGCTTGAACTGAATCAGGATTTCGTCGGCCTTGTACTTCTGTTTGCCTTCGCCGTCTTTGGCGGCGGCGCGGCTGTTAACCAACGCGGGCGAGAACATCATGGCGCAGAGCGCGAGGGTGGCAACTAACGCGAAAACTTTCTTCATTCATCCTCCGAAAGAGTTGTCAGGCAGGTTGGTGAGTAAAAGACGCCCGTGAAGGCCCCCTTGTTGAAACCGAGACGATAGCTGTGGTGACGGTATGAAAGCTAAGCACCACGTATCAGAGCAGTCGAAGCCGACCCGACGCCCCGCCCGAGCTTCGGACAGAGACGTGCGCCGGTTGACCCAGCTCGCCTTGACTAAATTTTCCGCGCTGTGATGAGAAAGGGTGAGAGCGCCACCGGGGTGTGAACGCACGTACAGCCTTTAAGGGCAACCCCGACGGGGTCGCTTGAACTCGATTCGAGGCTTTGGATGACCCGCCGCCGTCGAAGTTGCCCCGGCTACAAAAAAATTTTCATCCGCCCGAACCCATGTAAAAACTTCCTAACGCCTCGACTGGAATTCATGTAAGAACTTCCCACCGCCCCGACTCGGCCGAGCGGAAGACCGCGTCGATGACGGCCATGTTGCCCACGGCGTCTTCGAGCGGGATAGGTTGTTCGCTGCCCTCACGGATGGCGCGCGAGAAGAGGTCGCCCTGGAGGGTGTACTGGTCGCAGGGTGCGAACTCTATCGTCTCGGAGCCGTGGCCGCCGAGGGTAGAGCCGTCGTCAACAAAGATGCGCGTGGGGCGGTCGGACGGCGCGTTGAAGGGGATTTCGATCTCGACGCGGCCGCGCGTGCCCAGCAGCTCGACGCGCTGGTGCGCGACGAGTTGCGTCGAGCAAGTGAAGGTTGCGCGCCCCGCCTCGAAGTCGAGGATGGCGGAGGTCAGGCGGTCAGTCCCCATCTCAGGGTCGCGCTCGACGAGCCCGAGGACGCGGCGCGGCTCTGCGCCGTAGACGAAGCGCGAGACCTGCACGGGGTAGCAGCCGATGTCCATCAGCGCGCCGCCGCCCGCCGCGGGGATGTTGCGTATGTTCGAGGGGTCGCGGTTGAAATAGCTGAAGACGCACTCTATCGAGCGCAGCTCGCCTATGCGCCTCGAGCGCGCCAGCTCGCGCGCGGCCGTCCACTGCGGGTGCGTGCGCACCATGAATGCCTCCTGAATCTTCACGCCCGTTTGGTCGCGCGCATCAAGCAGGAGCCGCGCCTCGTCGGCGTTCATCGCAATCGGCTTCTCGCACAGGACGTGCTTGCCCGCCTCGGCCGCCTTCAAAGTCCACGGCACGTGCAGGTGATTCGGCAGAGGATTGTAGACGGCCTCAATCTCCGGGTCGGCCAACAGCTCTTCATAACTGCCGTACGACTTCGCCACGCCCAACTCGCGCGCGACCCGCGCGGCCGTCCCCGCGTCGCGCGACGCGAGCCCGACGACCTCCGACCACTCGCCGCGCTGCATCGCCGGGATAACCTTCTCGACGGCGATCTTCGCCGCGCCCAGCACGCCCCAACGCACCTTCTCTCTCAAGACTCAACTCCCTTCCCTTCAAACGCCCGAACAAGACTGTTGTCAAACTCCGTGCGAGCCAGCATACTCAGGTCTCTTTTCGAAGTGAAGACACGCGACACCTTCGGCGGACGAGGATGAACTCCACACGACGCTTCCGGAGACGCGCGCCGCACGCACGCGCCCTCCTCCCGGCCTGCGCGCTGCTCGCGGCCGCGGCCTTCCACGCGCACGCCGCGACCGGCGCTGACCTCCGTCTCAACACGGTCGGCTATCTGCCGCGACACGAGAAGCGCGCGACGCTACGCGCGCCCTGCGTCGAGTTCAAAGTCGTGCGTATGCCGGACGGCGCGACCGTGCTGCGCGGACAGTCATCCGGCCCCTCGCGCGAAAACGACACGGGCGAAGACCTCTGCGTCGCGGACTTCTCGGCGGTGCGCGAGCCCGGTCTCTACCGCCTCGAAGCGAGCGCGTCGCGCTCCGCGCCGTTCCGCGTCCGCGCCGACGTGTACGCGTCGGCGTTTACGACCGTCGTGCGCGCGATGCACCTCTGGCGCTGCGGCGCGACCGTGCGGCTTGAGCACGAAGGGGTCACCTACGCGCACGCCGCCTGCCACCTCGAAGACGCGCGGCTCGACTTTGTCGGAAGCAACGGCGCGCGCCGCGACGCCACCGGCGGCTGGCACGACGCGGGCGACTACAACAAGTACGTCGTCAACGCGGGCGTCACCGTCGGCCTCATGCTCCGCACCTGGGAGGAGTTCGGCGCGCGCGTGCGCCGCGTTGACCTCGGGCTGCCGCAGACGCAGGACGCACTCCCCGCGTACCTCGCCGAATTGAAGTGGGAGCTGGACTGGCTGCTCAAGATGCAGGCCGCGGACGGCTCGGTTTATCACAAGGTCTCGACGCGCGACTTCGGCCCGGCAATCATGCCCGAGGACGAGAAGACCGAACGCTTCATCACGCCGTGGGGCAGCGCTGCCACCGCCGACTTCGTCGCCATGACGGCCGCGGCCGCGCGCGTCTTCCGACCCTTCGACGCCGCTTACGCGCGACGCCTCCTCGACGCCGCGCGCAAGTCCTACGCCTTCCTCCGCGCGCACCCCGCGAGCCGGCGCGCCGACCTCAAAGGCTTCACGACCGGCGGCTACCAGACCGACGACGCGGACGACCGGCTCTGGGCCGCAGCCGAGATGTGGCAGACGACCGGCGAGCGCCCCGCCCTCACAGACTTCGAGGAGCGCGCCGCGCGCTTCGAGGGCCAGTTCAGCCACGACTGGGGCTGGGGCGACGTGAAGAACCTTGGGCTGCTCACCTACCTCTTCTCCGCGCGCGCGGGGCGCAATGCACAACTGTTACGGCAAGTCCGTCAATCTTTGATCGAGACGGCGGACAGCATCGTCCTCGTCCGCGACCGAAGCCTTCACGCGCGCACGCTCACGCGCTACTACTGGGGCGCGAACGGCGGCGTGGCGAACACGACCGTGCTGCTGCGCGCGGCGCACCGAGTCAGCCCGAAACCCGTCTACGTCGAGACTGCGCTCGACGCCGTCTCACATCTGCTGGGTCGGAACTTCTACGGCCGCTCGTTCGTGACCGGACTTGGCGCAGACCCTCCGCGCGCGCCGCACGACCGGCGCTCGATGGCGCCGAAGGCGCCGGGGGCGTGGCCCGGCTACCTCGTCGGTGGCGGCTGGCCGCGCGCGACCGACTGGGTTGACGAAGCCGACAACTACCGCGTCAACGAGATCGCCATCAACTGGAACGCCCCGCTCGTCTACGCGCTCGCCGCCGCGCTGCCAGAACCGCGCTGAAAGCCGAGTTGAAAAGTCTTCGCCCCGGAGGGGCGGGATGTTTATAGTTATTGCCGTTAAAAATTTCGACAAGCTCCGGAGGAGGCATGTCACATGTCGCCCCTGACGGGGCTCGGGGTTCATTAGAACAACGGGGCTATAAACATCACGCCCCTCCGGGGCTTTGCAAACAGGCTCTAAGTAAATTGAGAGACAGAAGATGAACAGACCCGCCTTCGTCTTGAAGACAGCCGCGTTCGCCGCGCTCGTCCTCGCGCCGCTCGCCCTGAACGCGCCCGCGCGCCAGAGCGCGGCCGGCGCCTACGAGCACCCGTTCCAGAACCCGGAGCTGCCCGCCGAGCAGAGGATCGACAACCTCATCTCGCTCCTGACGCTCGAAGAGAAGATTGAATGTCTCGGCACGAACCCGTCCGTGCCGCGCCTCGGCGTCAAGGCTTCGGGCCACTCCGAGGGTCTGCACGGGCTCGCGCAGGGCGGCCCCTCCGACTGGGGGCAGAAGAACCCGACGACGACCACGACCTTCCCGCAGGCCATCGGCATGGCCGAGACGTGGGACACTGACATCATCCGCCGCGCCGCGGCCGCCGAGGGCTTCGAGGCGCGTTACATCTTCCAGAAGTACAAACGCGCAGGGCTAGTCGTCCGCGCGCCCAACGCAGACCTCGGCCGCGACCCGCGCTGGGGGCGCACGGAGGAGTGCTACGGCGAAGACGCTTTCTTCAACGGCGCGCTCACGGTCGCCTACGTCCGCGGGCTGCAAGGCCCCGACCCGAAGTACTGGCAGGCGGCCGCGCTGCTCAAACACTTCCTCGCCAACAGCAACGAGAACGGCCGCGCCTACACCTCCTCCGACTTCGACGAAAGACTCTTCCGCGAGTACTACTCCGTCCCGTTTCGCATGGGCATCGTCGAGGGCGGCGCGCGCGCCTACATGGCCGCCTACAACAAGGTCAACGGCGTGCCGATGCACGTCAACCGCGAGGTGCTCGACATCACGCGCGACGAGTGGGGGCTGGACGGCATCATCTGCACCGACGGCGGCGGCATGCGCCAGCTCGTCACGCACCACAAGAGCTTCAAGACCTTCGAGGAGGCCGCCGCCGCGGTCGTTAAGACGGGCATCGGCCAGTTCCTCGACGACTACCGCGAGCCCACCCGCACGGCGCTCGCGAAGGGCTTGTTGAGCGAGGCCGACGTGGACAAGGTCTTGCGCCACACCTTCCGCGTCATGCTCCGCCTCGGCCTGCTCGACCCGCCCGCCCGCGTCCCCTACTCGAAGATCGGCGAAGGCCCCGAGCCCTGGACGACCGAAGAGCACAAGTCGCTCGCGCGGCTCGTCACGCAGAAGTCAATCGTGCTGTTGAAGAACTCGAAGGGTCTGCTCCCGCTCGACCGCACGAAGCTCAAGAGCCTCGCCGTCATCGGCCCGCGCGCCGACGACGTGCTGCTCGACTGGTACAGCGGCACGCCGCCCTACACCGTCACGCCCCTGCGCGGCATCCGCGAGAAGGTCGGGACGGCCGTGCGCGTCGAACACGCGAAGGGCGACGACAGTGGCGCGTTGGAAAGACTCGCACGCGCGGCGGACGTGGCGGTCGTCTTCGTCGGCAACCACCCGACGTGCGACGCGGGCTGGGAGCAGTGCCCCGTCCCGAGCGACGGCAAGGAGGCCGTCGACCGCCGCTCCCTCACGCTCGAACAGGAGGAGCTGGTCAAGCGCGTCTACGCGGCCAACCCGAACACCGTCGTCGTGCTCAAGTCGAGCTTCCCCTTCGCCGTCAACTGGACGCAGGGAAACGTGCCGGCCGTCGTCCACCTCACGCACAACAGTCAGGAGGAGGGCCACGCGCTTGCCGACGTGCTCTTCGGCGACTACAATCCCGCGGGCCGGCTCGTGCAGACGTGGCCGGCGTCCGTCGAGCAACTGCCGCCGATGTTGGACTACGACATACGCCGCGGCCGGACGTACATGTACTTCAAGGGCGAGCCGCTCTACCCCTTCGGCTACGGGCTCTCGTACACGACCTTCGACTACTCGAACCTGCTCACGAGTTCGGGGGCGATTCCCGCCAGCGGCTCCGTGGGCGTCACCTTCGACCTGAAGAACACCGGCAGCCGCGCGGGCGAAGAGGTTGTACAGCTCTACGTCACGCACCTTGAGTCGAAGGTCGAGAGGCCGCTCAAGGAGTTGAAGGGCTTCGCCCGCGTCGCCCTCCGACCCGGCGAGACGAAGCGCGTCACGCTCAAACTCGCGGCCGAACAACTCGCCTACTGGGACGTGAAGTCGAAGCGCTTCGTGGTCGAGCCCGGCAGGGTGCGCCTCGTGGTCGGCGGCTCGTCGGCGGACGTGAGGCTCAGCCGCGAGTTGAGCGTTACGCCCTGAGGAAGAAAGAATAAACACAGAGACACAGAGGCGCCGAGCCACCGCGTGAGGGATTATTGATTGAATCCGTGT
>JBEVJD010000564.1:0-3023 GCA_040510435.1 Pyrinomonadaceae bacterium
CGTCGTGGGGAGGGTGCTCAAGGCGGGGCAGCCCTTCGCCGGGGCGATGGTGACGACCCTCGGCAACTACTCTGCCACCACCGGGGCCGACGGAACTTTCAACATCGCGGGCGTGCCGACCATCTCGGCCAACCTCGTCGCCAACGCCACCTACACGCACCCCAGCGGGAGCGTCTTCGCGGGCACCTCCAACCCCGCCGCCCCCGTGCGCGGCGGGACGACCAACGCCGGCGACGTTCTCCTGTCCAACACCGCGAAGCTCATCATCAGCGAGTTCCGCTGGCAGGGGCAGGGCGGTACGGCCGACGAGTTCGTCGAGATTTACAACAGCGGCGACACCCCGCACGTCGTCGAAACCTCAGACGGCTCTTCGGGCTACGCGCTGGCTGCGTCGGACGGGGCCGCGCGTTTCATCATCCCGGCGGGGACGGTCATCCCGCCGCGCGCGCACTTCCTCGGCGTCAACTCGGTCGGCTACAGCTTGGCCACCCACCCTGCCGGCGACGGCACGACGGCCAATGGCGACGCGACTTACACCACAGACATCCCAGACAACGCCGGCCTCGCGCTCTTCAACACCTCGAACCCGGCTAACTTCACCCTCGCCAACCGGCTCGACGCCGTCGGCCCGACCTCGGAGTCCGACGCGCTCTATAGGGAAGGCGCGGGCGTGTCCTGGCCCGCCCCCCACGCGCTCCCCTACTCCTGCTACCGAAGCCTGTGCTCGCACGTCGCGGGCGTGGGCTGCACGGTGCCGGGCACGCCGAAGGAGACGAACGACAACGCCACCGACTTCGTGTGCGTGTGTGCGAGCGGGCCGGGCGGCGGCCCGGCCGCGGGGCTGACGCTCGGCGCGGCCGGGCCCGAGAATCTTTCCAGCCCTTTGAAGGGGCGTGTGCAGGGTGCGCCGACCGTCACGTTCGGGCCGGTCAGCACGATGTTCGCGCCTTCCTCCGCGCCGAACATCGTGCGCGAAACCGTCAGCGACCCGGCCAACAACGCGACCTACGGGCTGATTAAATTCAGGGTGGAGGTCACCAACAAGACCGGCCAGAACATCACTAGCATCCGCTTCCGCGTCGCAGACCTGACGACCTACCCCGCGCCCGCGGGCACGGCCGACCTGCGGCCGCGCACCTCCGGCGCGACCGGGGCGCAGGTCAAGCCCGGGGTGATGATGACCGTCCAAGGTACGACGCTTGAGCAGTCCTTCCAGCAGTACGGGGGCGGGTTTAACTCGACGCTCTCGGCCGTGACCGTCACGCCGTCTCAGCCGCTCGCGCCGGGCGCCTTGCTGAGGGTGCAGTTCGTCTTCGGGGTGCAGCAGACGGGCGCGTACCGCCTCGGGCTCAACATCGAGACGCTGCCGCGCTCGAACACCGAGATGATCGTTTTCACGGGCCAGACGAACTGAGCGCGGGACGTTTGACGCGGCCGGCGCGGCGAAGGCGTCGCCCCCGTTCCCGGTCGTCGCGTCGCGAGGGAGGGCTTTACAAATGCGTCGGGCGTGCGCTTCTCAACGACTCTCAGCGGGCCGCAGGCTGCGGCTCCTCAAGCTGACTCTGGCCTGCCTCATCCTGGCGGGCGGCGGCCTGGCCTTTGTGAGCCTGCGCGCGACGAAGGCTGCTGACGGCGGGGGGCAGGGCGAGCGTCGTATCGGGCGCGAGGTGGCCGTCCCCAGACACCTCAAAGACGACCAGGAGTTCCAACAGACGGCGGCGGAACTTTTCGCCCACGGCAGGCTGCTCTTCAACGCGATCTGGACGGAACAGGAGGGCGGGGGCCGCCCCCTTTCGAAAGGCACCGGGCGCCCGCTCGCCGACCCGTCGCGTCCGCTCACGGGCGCGCGCGCCTTCAACCGCATCTCCGCGCCCGACGCCAACTCCTGCGCCGGCTGTCACAACGCCCCCCACGGGATTTCCGGCGGCGGTGGCGATTTCGTCACCAACGTCTTCGTCCTCGGCCAGCGCTTCGACGCCGTCACCTTCGACCCCTCCGACACGCTCCCGACGCGGGGCACCGCGGACGAGGCGGGACGGCCGGCGTCGCTGCAAACCATCGCCAACCTCCGCTCCACCACGGGCATGTTCGGCGCGGGCTATCTTGAGATGCTCGCCCGCCAGATGACGGAGGAGTTGCAGCGCACGCGCGAAGGCATCCGGATGGGCGAGACGAAAGACCTCGCGGCCAAGGGCGTCCGCTTCGGAAAGCTGACCCTGACCAAGGCCGGACTCTGGGACACCTCGCAGGTCGAGGGGCTGCCGCGCCCGAGCCTCATCTCCAGCGACTCACACCACCCGCCGAGCACCTCGCCTTCCTCGACCGGGAAGTCGCCAGGACTGAGGAGTTGATCCGCTCACACATCGACTCACATCCTGGGCTGCGCGAGCAGCGTGACCTGCTCCTGACCATCCCCGGCATCGGCGAGACGACCGCCGCCAAGCTGCTCGCGGAGATCATGGACGTGAAGCTCTACGAGAGCGCCAGACAGTTAGCGGCCTTCGCCGGACTCGCCCCCCGGCTGCACGAGTCGGGCAGCAGCGTGAGGAAGATGGCGAAACTGTCAAAGGTGGGTGCGCCGCGGCTGCGCAAGGCGCTCTACTTTCCGGCCATCTCGGCTATCAAGCACAACCCCTATATCAAAGATCTGGGCGAAAGACTGAGAAAGCGCGGCAAGTGCCCGATGCAGGTGATCGGGGCGGCGATGCGCAAGCTCATCCACATCGCTTACGGAGTGCTCAAGAGTGGAAGACCCTTCGACCCGGAGTTGAAAACTGCTTGACTTCTAAGACGGTATCTAACGCGGGCATCACCCGCCGCGCGACCCCCACCGAGTTTCATGACAGCCGTCGTGTCGCGGGTCGGGTGCCTGCCGTTGTTAGGTGGCGCGGAGGCGTTGTTGCATAAAAGGTCGCGGAGGCGGTACGTCTGCTAGTCTTGATGCGTGACCAACAAGGCAAAGCGTCAGTACCGCATCCGCAACTGGCGCGACTATAACTCAGCCCTCGTGCGGCGCGGAAGCC
>JBEVJD010000565.1:0-22857 GCA_040510435.1 Pyrinomonadaceae bacterium
CGTAGGCGGAATGATGTTTGCTGAAGGCAACGGCGTGATGCGTCTCTCCCGTTTTTATTCGATTTGATTCGAGTCAACGGAAGGAGTGTGAGCATGCGGAAGGTCTCGGTCAGTCTGGTCTGCCTCTTGTTTCTGGTGACGACTTTGGCGCTCGACACGCAGGCGCAGACGAGGAAGCGTTCGCGGTTCGGGCGCAAGGCGCGGACGGCGGCCATCATCGCGGGCGGCGCGGCCGTCGGCGGACTCGTTGGCGGCAAGAAGGGCGCGGCCATCGGCGCGGGCGGTGCGGGCACCTACGCCTTCAACCGCAGGGCGGCGCGTCGCCACTTCAAGCCGCGGACGCGCACCATCGGCGCGACCGCCAGCGGCACGGCGCTCGGCGCGGGCGTCGGCGGCGCGGTCGGCGGCAGGCGCGCGGCGACCGCAGGCGCCATCGTCGGCGGCACGGGCGGCTATCTCTACCGGCGCTCGAAGCCACGCATCCGCCGCCGCTACTGAGGGCGGCCGGGCGTTCAGGACTGTGTGGGGAGCGCGAGGCCCACGTGCCTCGCGCTCCCCTTTGTCGGGCGCTTGCGCGCGCCCGGTGCTTTGCAACAAACTAACCCTCGCGCAAGGTTCGCTTAACTCTAAGAGCCTAAGGAGCCGGAGCTTCATGTCTTACGACGAAGAGCAGCAAAAGCGTAGCCGGGTCGTGATCGAGACGCCGACGGCGCGGCGCGAGGTGGTCGAGCAGAAGACCGTCCGCTACCCGCCGCCGGAGCGGCGCGGGTATTCGACGGGAGTCGTCGCCACGGTGGCGCTCCTCGCCATCGCGGCCACGGCCCTGATCTTTCTCTTTCTGACCAACTCGCGCGACGACTCGACCGAGGTCAACATCAACGCGCGCACCACGGCCGCCGCGCAGCCGACGCCCTTCGCGCAGCCGCCCGTGATGGTGCAGACGCCGATAACACAGCCGACGCCCATCATCATCCAGCAGGTGCCGCAGACCGTGCCCGCGCCGGTCATCATCCAGGCACCGCCCACGACCGACCCGGCGACGACGGTGCCGCCGGCCACTTCCACGGCGCCCCCGGCCGCGCCTTCGGCGAGCGACGACGCGACGCTGCAAACGAAGATTGACAAGGCGTTCGCCGACGACCCCGCGGTCTCCGCGGCCGTCGTCAACGCGACTGTCGTCAACGGCCGCGTCGTGCTCTCCGGCTCGGTCAACTCCGACGCCGTCAAGCAACGCGCCGAGCGCCTCGCCTACGCCGTCAAAGGCGTTCTCGGCGTGGACAACAAGATCACCGTCACGGCCGGCACACCGTGAGGAGAAGGGTCAGGAGTCAGAAGGCAGAAGTCAGAAGTGAAGACGTAGAAGAGCGCGGCTCTCATCAATCGAAGATGAGAGCCGCGCTCTTCTTATCTCTTTCCTTCTGACTCCTGACTTCTGACTCCTTCTTCAGTATCCTTCCGTGTGTTGGCGCAGCCACTCGTCAACTTCGGCGTCGGTCGGGTCGCGGTTCAGGTCATCGCGCAGGCGGCGTGCGGCGACCTCGCGCTCGTCGCGCGAGGCGTCCGCGAGCGTGTCGCCGCCCGTTGCTTCGTCGGCGGCCCGACCCTCGGTCGGGCGGCCCTGCGGTTCTGACTCGGACGAGTCACCCACTGTTGTTTCTCCTCCTCGCGTCGTTGTGGTTCGAGGCCGATGTTAGGCCCGAACCCGCCGGGGTTGCAAGCTCAGCCGTGCCCGCCGAAGCGGTAGCGCAGCAGCTCGCGCGCGCGCGCCGAGGCGAAGGCGACCGCCGCGAGGCAGCAGACGCCGCCGAGCACGACCGAGAAGGGCGCGCCCGCCGCCGCCGCGACCAGCCCCGCTTCCAGCTCGCCGAGCTGCGGCCCGCCCATGAAGAAAATCATGTTCACCGAAGTCATGCGCCCGCGCAGGCGGTCGGGCGTGATGAGCTGGCGGATGGTCTGCCGTATGACCGTGCTCACGGTGTCGGCCGCGCCGGTGAGCGCGAGCATGAGGAGCGAGAGCCAGTACGAGCGCGAGAGGCCGAAGGCGACGGTCGCTGCGCCGTAGACGGCGACCGAGACGAGCACCGCGAGTCCCGGCTTTTGCCACTCCGAGCCGTGCCGCGTGAGCAGGAGCCCCGTGACGACGGCGCCGAAGGCGGAGGCCGCCGCGAGCATCCCGTAGCCGTGCTCGCCCACTTGCAGCACGTCGCGCGCGAAGATGGGCAGCAGCGCCGTCGCCGAAGCGAAGAACGTCGCCACGAAGTCGAGCGACATCGTCTGCACCATGATCGGCGTCCGCCAGACGAACCTCAGCCCCTCCTTCAACGATTCCACGCTGACGCGCGCCAACTCCTCCGCCTTCCCCCTCCCCGGCGCGCGCATCAGCAGCACGGCCGCGATGACCGCGAGGAACGAGACGGCGTTAAAGGCGTAGACGGCCGCCGGCCCGTAGTGCGCCAGCATCACGCCGCCGATGACGGGCCCCGCGACCAGCGCGATCTGGAAGGAGACGAAGCCGAGGCTCACCGCGTTCGGGAAGTCGCGCGCGGGCACGAGCGCAGGCAGCAGCGCCTGCCGCGCCGGGTTATCGAACGCGGTGGCGGCCGAAGAGAGCGCCGTCAGCGCGTAGACGGGCCAAATCTGTTCGAGCCCCGCGGAGGTGACGGCGGCGAGGAGTCCCGCGCTCACGAGCATGACGGTCTGCGTGATGAGGATGAGGCGCTTGCGGTCGACGGCGTCGGCGACGACCCCGCCGACGAGCGAGCAGAGCACGATGGGCAGCACGCGCACCAGCCCGACGAGGCCGAGCGCGGCGGCGGCGCGCTTCTCGCCGTAGGGGCGCATGAGGTCGTAGACGTGCCAGTTGATCGTCACGAGCTGCATCTGCGAGCCCGTGATGGAGAAGAACTGTCCCACCCACAGCAGGCGGAAGTCCCTGTGGCGCAGCGCCGCGAAGGACGAGCGCCGCCCCGCCTCGGGCGCGTCGTCGCCGCTCGCGGGAGTCGAGTTGTCGGGTGTGCCCAAGCGAAAGAAGCCCCTCGGATGAAGATGAAAATGAGTCCGTCCTTAGAGTATCAGAGCCGCGCGTCCACGGAAAAATTCCGCCGGTCGCAACGCTTTTCCCGCGCCGCGCGTTGCGACCGTAAACCGTTGAGATTCTTAGGGAACGGGCGTCGCCTCGGATTCCACGGAGGGCGCGCGGGCTGCAACGCGGCAGGCGCTCGGCACATCTAAGTTTAGGATTGATAACTGTCATAGCAAGGGGTGAGATGAAGATGAAAGCATTGATGAATAGAGTCGTCGCGCTGGTCGCGGCGTTGGTGGTCGCGGCGTCGGTTGCAGCGGCGGCGGCCCCGGCGGGCCAGATGAACGAGCGCATGGCCTTCGAGCAGGTGTCGAAGAAGGTGCGTAAGGAGTTGGTGACGCTCCCGTGGTACGGGGTCTTCGACAACCTCGCGTACGAGATCGACGGCTCGACCGTGACGCTCTCGGGTCAGGTCGTCCAGCCCTCGACGCGCAAGGACGCGGAGCGCCGCGTGCGTAAGGTCGCGGGCGTCGAGCGCGTGGTCAACAACATCGAGGTGCTGCCGCTCTCGCGTTTCGACGACACGATCCGCGCGAACACGTACCGCGCGCTCTTCGGCTTTAACAGCCCGCTCTTCCGCTACGGGCGCGGGGTGAACCCTTCGATTCACATCGTCGTCAGCGGCGGGCACGTGACGCTCGAAGGCGTCGTCTCGAACGAGGGCGACCGGCGGCTGGCCTACCTGCTGGTCAACTCCGTCTCGGGCGTCTTCTCGGTGACGAACAATCTCCGCGCCGAGAGCACGCGCGCGCGGTAACACGGAAAACAGAACCGCGAGCGGGAGCGAGCGGGTGCGGGTGACATCGTGAATTATCTCCGATGTCACCCGCACCCGCTCGCGGTTCTGTTTGGGTCAGCCGCGTCGCAGGCGACATCCACATGCATACTGCTACATATGCCCGCGCGCACACGGCCGTCAAGGTAACACGTTGCCGCGAGGCGGAGCGCAACGCAAAGGGGCGCGGGCAGATGGATGCCCGCGCCCCTTTGTAGAACCACGCGCCGCGGCTACTCGACGATCACGCGGTCGCTCTGGCCGCGGCCGAAGGTCTCGGGGGCGTACATCTCTTCGGCCTTGGCGGGCGGGACGACGAAGGCACCGGGCGTCGTCGCGCGCGCCGTGTAGGTGTAGGTGTAGACGCCCTCCCACATCAGGGAGGTGAACGCCTCGGCGCGGTCGTCGCGCAGGTTCTGGTGCTCGAACCACGTGCGACGCCACCACCAGCCGAACCTTTCGGGCTCCTGCTCCCTCTGCGCCTCGGGTATCGTCCCCGTGACGGCGAGCGCGGGGTTGAGCGCTTCGAGCCCCGCGGGCAGCGGGTCGACGAGCGCGACGTGGTAGCGGCGCGCGGGCGCGACCACCGTCAGCTTCACACGCACGGTCGCACCCGACTTGATGCGCCACGTCCCGTCCGCGTCGCGCCGCACGTCCGCGGCGTCGCCCGTCGGCTCGTAGACGCGCTCGACGGCGAAGCCGTAGTCGGCCGGCGCGAGCTTCAGGTTCGTCGGCGCGTAGCTCATCCCGACGCGGTAGTAGAGGCGCCCCGCGCCCTCCTTCTGAAGGACGAGCCGCTGCTCGCCGCTCCCCTTCTCCGCGAGGTAGCGCATCGGCACGTCGAACTGCTGCCGGTCGGTCGAGCGCCCGCGGAACTGCTGCTCGCCCGCGTAGGCGTCGCCGAGCCACGCGCGCGCGACGAAGTCGGGGGTCGCCTTCTCGTACGTGCGGAAGTAGCGGTCGAGCGCGAGCAGCACGAAGGCGTTCTCCTGCGTGTTCTCCCAGCGCCCCTGCTTGCGGTGCGCGAGCAGGCCGCGCGCGACCTTGGCGATGAGGTCGCTCTCGGACTGGTCGCCGATGAGCGCTTCGAGGATGACGCCGTCGGCGCGGTGGTCGGAGCGCAGCAGCAGATAGTCGTCGTCCGCGTAAGAGGTCGTGAAGTGCGCCGTGCCCGCCGTCTCCTCCGCGCGGTTGTTCAGCAGCGTGCGGATGGCCGCGACCTCCGCCGCCGAAGCCCTGTCTCCCGACAGCACGGCCAGCAGCCAGCCGGCGGCTTCGAGCTGTAACTTCTCAAGCCCCTGCTCGCTGATGAGCCGGCGCGCGCGCGCCGCGTCGCGGTCGCCCATCAGCGCCCGCGTGTAGAGCGCGTAGGCGATGAGCGAGTTGCGCGCCTGCACGCCGTAACGCCGCGGGATGCGCGACTCGATGCCGCGCAGGTACGACTTCGACTTATCGAGCATGGGCTGCGGCACTTCGTAGCCCTTCGACTTCGCCCGCGCGAGCGCGTGCGCGACGTGGATGCTGACGTAGGGCCACGACTCGTCGCCGCGCCGCCAGAAGGCGAAGCCGCCGTCGTCGTTCTGCAACCCCTGAAGCCGCTTGAGGTCGCGCGCCACGGCCGAGTTCATCTCCTCGGGCGAAGGCAGACCCTTGGCCTTGAAGGCCGTCAGCACGTCGCGCAGCGCGGCCACGGCGAGCACGCGCGACGACAACTGTTCGGAGCACTCGAAGGGGTACGCGACGAGGTAGAGCACCGCGTCGGTGAGCGCCTGTAGCTGCGTCGAAGAGGTCTGGACTTCGAGCCCGCCGAACTGCCTGAAGACATCCGGCGGCGCCTTGACCGGCTGGACGACGGCGCCGCTCTGGTCGAGCTCGCCGTAGGTGGCGAACGCCTCGGTCGTGGCCGGCGTCCAGACGGGCAGCTCGAACTGCGAGGCGTCGGCGTAGCGACCCGAGACCGCGCCGACCTGGAAGTGCGCCGTGCCGGCCGCGGAGGCCGCCACGGGGAAGCGCACCTCGACGCGGTCGTTCGCGGGCACGGTGACGCGTCGGCCGCGGCCGTCGGTCAGCTCCGCGTTGGCCGCGCGCACGGCCACGTCCACCTCGGCCGGCGCGTCCGTCTGGTTCTGAAGGACGACGGGCAGCTCGAAGCGGTCGCCGAAGTTGAGGAAGCGCGGCGCCGAGGGGCGCACCATCAAGGGCTGTCGCGCCGTGATGGACGACTCGCCGGAACCGAACTGTTTGCCGCCCGCGACCGAGACGGCCATCACGCGATAGCGCGTCAGGTTGTCGGGCACCTTCACCTTGACCTCGGCGCGGCCGCGCGCGTCGGTCGGAACCGATGGCGCGAAGACGGCGAGCGCGTTGAAGTTCTCGCGCATGCGGATGGCCTGCGGCTCCTCCACCTGCGTGCCGCTGTTGCCGGCGAGGAGGCCGACCGGCGCGGGCGGCGGCGGGGGCGCTTCGGACTTCATCCTCATGACTCTCGTCTCCGTGCCGGTGACGGCGACCGCGTCCGCGGCCTGTGCGTTCGCGCGGCCACCGCCGCCGCCCGCGCCGCCCACGTTCGCCCCGATCTGCAACCGGCCGGGGTCGGCGAGCTGCACGTCCTTGCGCAGGTGGAAGTCGGCCACGTCCGCGCCGCGCTGCGCGTAGAAGGTTGCGAGCGGGTCTTCGAGGCTGTAGCCCGTGAGCGCCAAGACCGACTCGTCTACGACGACGACTGCCAGCTCGCTGCCCTCGACGGGACGGCCCGCCGCATCCTTGACCTCGACGGAGACAATCGTCTCGCCGCCGGGCTCCAGAGCCTTGTCGCGCGGCGTCGCCGTCACCAAAAGCTTTCGCGCGAGCGGCGGCACCGAGAGGTTGAGCGTGCCCGAGGCGAAGGCGGGCCGCTTCGGCAGCTTCTCGTCAGGCTCGCCCTTGTCGTCGGCGCGCGCCGCCGCCCCGACCAGATCGACCTGCACGTGGACGTTCGGCGTGAAGCCCTCCTCCACCGGCACGCGCAGCGTGTGCGAAGGCCCGTCCATCGAGAAGCGCTCGGTGCGGACGAGCCCCGAGCGGCGGAGCGTCAAGATGCCTTCGGCCGGCGTGAACGGCGACTGCACGAGTATCTCGGCCACGTCGCCCGGGCGGTACTCCTTGCGGTCGGGAATCAGCTCGACCCGCTCCTGCGACACGTCGCGCCGCGGCGGCGTCTTCCCGCCCGCGACCCACAGCGTCAACTCACTCTCGTTCGGCCGCTCGCGGTCGTCGTAGACGCGCGCCGTCACGCGGTACGTGCCGCCGGCCTTCGGGCGGAAGGTGCAGCGCACCGCGTCCGCCGCCGACCTGACCGTGCACTCTTCGGCGTCCTTCGACTCGGACTGCTGCCACTGCCCCTTCGAGTATTTCCATTCGAGCAGCGCGGCGCGCATACGCACCTCGCGCCCCGGGACGAGGCGGCCGTCGAGGTCGGAGACGATGGTGTGGACGACGAGCGGCTGCCCCTGCTGCACGAAGAGGCGTTCGCTGCGCAGACCCACGTAGAGGTCTGAGGGGTGGACGAGCATCGTCGTGTTGGAAGTCCACGCCTGCCGGTTCACGTCCGTGACAGTCGCCTCCGCCCTGACAGACGACGGCTGCGGCGGGTTCACCGAATCGAAGTCTATCCGGAGGCTGTGCTTGCCCGCGGCGTCAGTCCGGCCCTTGAAGGTCTGCACGTTGTCGCGCCCGCCCGCCTGCGCGCGGAAGCTGTTGTAGTTCTCCCACCACGGCGTCCAGCGGCCGAAGGTGTAGTCGCCGCGGTTGGGCGGCGTGTAAGTGGTCTGCGTGGCCGACACGCGCCAGTTGACCTCGGAGTCGGGCAGGCCGCCCCCGGCGTAGTAGCTCGCCTGCACGGTCGCCTGCGCATGGCCGCCGACGAAGTGCGGGCCCTCGCCCGCGCGCGCGCTCACCTCGAACTCGGGGCGGCGGAACTCCTGCACCTGTAGCTGGTGGTAGTGCTCGCGCCCCCCGGGCACGGCCGCCGCGCCGCCCCCCGCCTGAAGCACGAGCGCCGCGTGGCCGAGGTTCATCGTCGGCGGCAGTTTGAACTTCGTGTCGAAACCGCCGAGCGCGTTGATGCGCAGAGTGCCCTTCAGCACCTCGTTGTTGCGCGAGTCGCGCAGCGTGTAGCTGACCGCGTCGGCTCCGCCCGCGAGCGCGCCCACGTCGCCCGCCTTGCCCGAGCCCACTCGCCGCAGCCAGCCCTTCACGCTGACCTCCTCGCCGGGCCGGTACATCTTCCTGTCGTCGAAGACGAACCAGCGCAGCATGTCCTCGGACGAGCGCCGCACCCACGCGGTCGTCTGGTTCCACCAGTCGCCGTACTCGGGCAGGAAGGCCGTCTCGTCGCCGCGCCGCGCGACGAGTAGCCCCATCGCGTCCTCGGCCCCACGGGCGAGCCCCAGGCGCACGACGCCGTCGCGCCCCGTCGTCGCGCGCAGGCCGCCGGGCGTGAGCGTCATCTCGACGCCTTCGAGCGGCCGGCCGTCGGCGAGCGAGGTCGCCCAGCCGATCAACTCCTCGCGGTCGGAGAAGGCGTCGAGCCCGATGGTCGTCATCTGCACCCACGTGCGGAGCGCGTCGCTCACGCGGCGGCGGTTCTGCGGCTCGGCGCGCACCGTCGGCTCGACGATGACGAACACGTTGCCGCGGCCGCCCTTGAGCGCGGCCGTGAGGTCGAGCCGCGTCTCGGTCATCTCGTCCGGCTGCGCCTTCACCGGCACCAACTTCTCGGAGACTAGCCGGCCCGGCGGCGGCGGCACCTTCTGCTGCTTCGGGTCGTAGTAGCCCGCGACCCCGCGCATGTGCGCGACGTAAGCGCCGTAGTCCGCGGGCGCGACCGCATAGAGGCTCACCTTGAGCGACGGCTGGTTGACGCTGAAGACCGAGAGGTGCGGCCCGCCCGCTGGGTCGAGCACGACGAAGTTGCCGCCCGTGGCGAAGAGTCCCGGCGGCGCCGGGCCTACGTCGAAGTTGACGACGGCCGGCTGGCCCAGAGTCTGTCCGAACTCGTCGCGCACGGTCGGGCTGAGCGTCACCTTGTAGTTCGTGCGCCCGCGCTTCTGACCCTGTATGTAGAGGTTGTTGCCGTAGGCGTTGATGCTGAGGCCGGGTATCTCGGGCTCGACCTTCACCTGCGCCGGGTCGAAGGCTTCGCGGTCGAGGTTGTTGCTGAAGACGACGTACCACTGGTCGTAAGGCGTGCAGCGCTTCTGGTAGCCGCAGCGGTGCTCCGTCACGCGCAGGGGGCCGTAGGTGCGGAACGCGAAGCTCTGCGGCTCGGTCGTCCTGCGCGGCCCTTCGGCCGAAGGCGTGCCCGTGCCGACGGTGACGCTGACAGGCGAGTCGGGCGGCATCGCGCTCGACGCGCGCAGCGCGACCCAACGCCCCTTCGTCGCGGACTCGACGAGGCGCTTCACGTTCTCGTCAGCGGCAATCTCATCCGCCGTCGCCGCCCTGACCCCGAGCGGCGCGCCGGAGCCCGCCTGCAACTTCAACGTGCGCAGCACGGCCTCGGGCTCGACCAACTGGTCGAACTCGACGAAGACCACCGTGTCGCGGCGCGCGGAGACGCTCTCCGGGTACTTCCGCACGAGCTTCGGCGCGGGCGTCGCAAACTTCCACGTCGCGGGCGCGAGCCCCGCGCGGCCGGGCACCGCGACGGTGTATTCGGTCGCCATCGGCAGACGCCCGCCGTCGGGGTCGAAGATGAGCGTCTTCGTCCCCAGCCAGCGCCAGCGCCCCGCGGGCTGCGGGCTCATCTGCGCGGGGACGCTGCGCGCCGCCTCGTCCTGCGAGGTGACGGCGACCAGGGGGCGCGAGAAGGTCACAGAGACCTGCGGCGCCAGAGGCACTTCGCCCTCCGGCGAGCGGCGCAAGACCTTCGCGTCGCCGGCCGCGTTCGCTTCCGGCGCTTCGCGCGGCTCCGGCGCGGGGAACGGCTTCAACACGGTCGCGCCCGCGCGCGGCGCGGGCAGAGACCTCTCGCGCAGCGCGAACTCCTGCGCGCCCGACTCCCCCGCCTTGAAGGCCGGCAGACGCGCGAGCACGCGCTCCGCCTCCGCCTCCGACAGCTTCGCGGCCTGCGCCGCCGGCGGCCGCGGCGCAGAACCTTCGGCCGCTTCGGCGCCCTCGCTCAGGCGGAAGCGCAAGCCCTTTCTCTCGGCCGCCTCGCCGGCCCCCTGTGCGGGCTCGTAGGCGTCAACGCTCGTCTCGCTCATAACATTCGTACCTGCCCGCGCGGCGAGCGGGGCGAAGGGGTTGAGAATGAGTTGGAGGAGAAGTATCAGTGCAGAAATATTTTTTAGACGCATCTTCTAAAGCCTCGCGGCTGTCACCTCAAATCATACTTTCGGACACCGGGCGCGGGGTTCACCCACCTCTGAGGAACGCCAGTGCGTTCACCGACTTGCGCTACGGCGAGGCTGCGGCTCGACGCCCGGCGCCCGCCGACCCTCAACGTCTTTGCGAGCCGAGGAGGAAGCGCGCCCCTTCGTCGCCGGAGATGGCGGCGGCGTTGAGCGCTTCCGCGAACTCGCGGCGCGCCCTCGCGTTCTCTCCGGGCGTGACGCGCTGCACGTCCGCGCCGCCGACCACGCGCAGGCCCGCGAGTGCTTCGGACGCGCGCCCCACCCACACGGGCACCGCGCCCCTCATGTCGCCGACGAACCATGTGCGCAGCACGCCGGTCTGGGTCGCCGTCATGAGCCGCGCGCCGTCGGGGCTGAAGGCGTAGGAGCTGACCGCGTTCTCGTGCCAGAGCCGCTCGGTGAGTGGCAGCCCCGTGGCCGCATCCCACACGCGCGCCAGCGACTTCTGGTCATGAGAGTAACATGCGGCGACCAGCCTGCCGTCCGGACTCAACATCAACATCGACATGTTGACCGCGAAGTCGAGCGGGGGCAGAAGCTGCCTCCCCGTCCGCCCGTTCGTCAACGCGGCCCCCGCGGGCGCGGCGGTGACGTAGATGTCTACGCCGGAGTCGAGAGTCGCCACGACGCCGCCCGGCCCGCCCGTCCTTATCTGCCGCGCCTGCCGAAAGAGCGCCGCGGCGAGCGCCGCCGTGCCGTGATCTGCGAAGCGCAGCCTGACCAGCGGGGTCAGGCGCTCGTCAATTCTTAACAGGGTCATCTCGGTGTAGTTGGCCGTCAGGACGGGCGGCACGACCATGCAGAATTCACCGAAGCGCGTGAACCCGAGGAATTCGCCCTCCGCCCCGGACAACACCCGGCCCGGGCCCGACAGGGGCTCCCCCGTCGTCGCCGACCAAAGCCTGATCGTCGCGCCGCGCTGTCCGTCCGGCTCGCCCGTCAGGAGCGCGGCGCCGTCCCTGCTGAACTCGACGGCGGTGTCCCGGCGGGCGGTCGGAATCGGGTGGAAGCCCGGCTCCCGCCTCCCGTCGCTCGTCCTGAGCACGACCAGCCCCGCGGCCTCGCCCGGCGTCGGCTTTACGGGTTCTCGCAGGACGACGAGGCGCGTCCCGTCGGGGCTCAACTTCGTGCTGTGTTCGGTGAACTCCTTCACGTCGTCCGGCCAGAGCGGCGCGCCCGTAGACGCGTCCCACAGTCGTAGCGTCTTCTTAAACGGGGCGTTTGGCTCCTGCTCAAGTATGAGCACCGCCCCGAGGTCGGAGGTCATGGCCGTGACTTCGGCGGAGAAGAGCGACTCCGGCCGCTTTATGCGCGCGGTTGATCTCTTCCACGCGCCGTCGCGGACGAGGTTCCAGGTAAGCACCCTGCCGTCTTTATAGATGACGCTGGCCGTCTTGTCGCGCGTCGAGACGTGGCTGAGCCTTGCGCCGCCCGAGATGCGTAGCGGCTGACTCACGAGCCTATTACTACGCACGCTCCAGACCGACACCTCCTCCAGCGTGTCATGCCGTTCGACATACTCCCACGCAACGTCTATCACGTACTCGCCGTCATCCGAGTAGAAGGAGCTGTGAGGCGACAGCGTCCTATCGCTCGCCCATAGCTGGGAGAATATGTGTCGCGATGAAACCCCGGGGGCCTCCCCCCCGATGTCCCAGACCTCTACGGCCCTTGTCTCGCGCGGGTGCCCGGAATTCCAGACCGTCAACAGCACACTCTTGCCGTCGGGGCTAATGGCCCGCGGGTCGCGCATGTCGCGGCTCATGCCGGCCGAGCCCCCCGCGTCATTCAGGTTCGCCGGGCCGTTGACCCGGCCCGAGGCGATGTCCCACACGCGCAGCCACCCATCGCCGCCGCTCGCGGACGTGACGACCACCTTCCGCGCGTCCGGCGTGAAGGCCGCGAAGGAGACGTGCTCGGGGAGGTGGCGCTCAAGAGAGACGAGGGCGAGTTCTTTCACGACCGTCCCGGTCTTGACCTCCCTGACCCGCAGGACATCGGTCTCGACCGCGCCGCCCGCGGCGGTAGCCACACGCACTCCGCGCGCGGTCTCAAGGAACCAGTTGCGCGCCGGGTCGCGGCTGAGCGACAGGTCTCGACGTACTCCCCCCCACTCCGGCTCCCTCGTCGGCTTGTCGTATTCGCGCCGCGCGCCCGAGGCAACGTCCCAGACGAACATTCCGTCTCTGGCGTCCGTGAAGACGATGATCTCCTCGCCGCCCGGGCTGAAAACCACCGCGGCCGGCCCCTTTCCCTTAGCGAACTGCATAGAGCCCTGGATGTCGTCGGCCGCCCGCCACCCTTCGAGCCTGATGTCCTGAACGGACACCCCCGTGCGCGACTCCCAGACGCGCAGGTGCGGCGCGCCCCGTTCGCCCGGGCGTGCCCGCTCCCAGGCCACCAGCGCGATGAGCCGCCCGTCGGGGCTGAACGCCGGCTCGAAGGGGTAGTCCATGTAGAGGTAGTAATCCGCCGCCGTGTCGGAGTACGGGTGCGGCAGCGACTCGCCCGTGCTCGTGTCCAAAACGGCGAACCGGCCCGACTCCGAGACCGTCACGACCATGTCGCCCTGCGGGCTGAAGGTTGCCTGTCTGAGCGAGGCGGGTGAGTCGATGACGGCCAGCGGGGCCCGCGCCGCGAGGTTCACCGCGCGCAACACGTACAGGGACAAATTCTCGTCCCCCGCGGGGGCCGTGCGCGCGGCGCTCTCGGCCCAGGCCAGAGCGCGGAGCGGGTCGGTGGCGACCTCCGCCTGCGCCTGCGCGTCGAAGCTGCGCGCGAGATTCCTGCGTGCGCTCAGTTCCTGCGCCGCGGCGAGTCGTCCCGCCGCCTCCGCCCTCCGCGTCTGCGCGTCTGCGAGCAGAGTCTTCTCGGCCGCGAGTCTCGACTTGTCGGCGGCGAGCTTCGTCTTCTCGCCGGCCAACTGCTCCGCCCGCGCGGCCTTCGCCGCGGCCTCTTCGGCGCGCGCGGTCTGAAGCCGCGCGTTCTCTTCCTGCTCCTTCGCCCGGTGCTCCGCCGCGCGCGCGCGCCCCTCGGCCAGAACGGCCTCGTCCGTCTTGCGGCTCGCCTCCCGCCCCTTCTGCGTCGCGACGTAGCCGGCCACGATGTTGGCGCCGACCAGAAGCAACAGCAGCACCGCGGCGAAGGTCGTGGCGCGGCGCAGCCGTTCGTCTTTGCGCGAGAAGGTGAAGGTCTTCTCGACGCGACTGAGCACCTCGGCCGAAGGCTCGCCGGTTCTCAGGGCGCCGCCCCGTTCGCGCGACACCGGCAGCCCTTCGATGTCGCCCGCCCAGAGCGCCCCCGCAAAAGCTCCCTGCACGCCGTCGAAGGCGACGGGGATGATGCGCCCCCGCCGCCGCTTCATCTCGGCGACCTCCAGCGCGACCTGTGCAGACCTCGCCGCGCCCTCCGAGCCGACCAGGACGAGCAGTGCGCTCCTCCGGAGGGCGCCTTTCAGAGAGTCCGGCATCTCCCTCCCCGGCTCAGTCCCCCATTGGTCGAAGCGGCAGGAGAAGTTTCGCGCGGCCAGTCGGTCGGCCAGCCCCGCCGCATAGGTCGCGCCGTCGGCGCGAGCGTAGGAGATGAAGATGTCGTCGCCGAAGAGGAACTTCGAGGGCCATCCCAACACCCTCTTCAGTCCACCTCCCTTGTCCTCGTGCGGAGCGTTTCCGCCCGGCGCGTGTTCGTCATGCCCGTTCCCGCCGGGCGTCTCTTCGTGGGGCATGTCTCGGGTGCTCCTGCCGGCCGTGGTGTCGCGTGTGTAGTGCCTGCGGGCCGGCCCGTCTGGTAAGGATATTTGAACGGTCTACTTTTGTAGACAATCAGCTTCTCGCCGTGTAGTCCACAGTGGATTAAAAATGCTTCACGAATGCTCAGGACTTAATAAGTGCCGCCATATTCACAACTCTCACACCTGATAGCAAGCGGTACATCTCTTGCTACATACGACAATAAGTAGCAGTTCATTGCACCTCCTCGCCTGACCTTCACCACGCGCTGCTTGACCTTACCAGCACCTTGAATAAGCGGCGCGCAACTCCTCCTTCGAGGCCCACTGGTTACCCTTATGCGAAACAAGCTCACCATCTTATTGCTCTTTTGCGCGTTCGCGGTCGGGGGCGGCATGGCGGGGGCGCAGAGGCAGCGCGCGCCCGGCCGCGTCGAGTCTTCTCTTCCCTCCGTCGATGAACGCAAAAAGTTGAGCGACTGCAAAGACCCCGCGAGCGGGCGGGACTGCGTTAAGGAACAACAGGATGTCGAGCGGCCGGGTTATGAGCGCGGGGTGCTGATAGTGAAATTCGCGCCGCGAATCGCCGAGTCGTTGCGCCCGAGTCCGGGCGGCAGGGCCGGACGC
The DNA here is from genome assembly GCA_040510435.1 of Pyrinomonadaceae bacterium. GTDB lineage: Bacteria > Acidobacteriota > Blastocatellia > Pyrinomonadales > Pyrinomonadaceae > QHXN01. The sequence continues at coordinate 14,607 of JBEVJD010000565.1, forward strand.
GACGCGCCGCTGGTGCTTCCGCCTTTCCTCCGGCCGCTCGCACAAAAGTATAGGCTCAACTCGATTGAGCCGCTCTTCAACCCAGCCCTCGTCTCGCCCGAGCACGTCAACCAAACCAGAAGACGATTCTCGCAACGGACTCGCCGCGCGAGGCACACAAGGCAGGCGCCGAGACTCGACGGCATCTTTAAGCTGAAGTTCGACCGCCAGGCTGATTCGGAGCGCGTGGCGAAGGAGTTGAGCGCCCTCCCGCAGGTGGTCTTCGCCGAGCCGGATCGCATCTACAAGGTGTTCTATACCCCCAACGACGTGTTCTACACCCCGAACGACCTCTGGGGACTCTTCAACGTCAACGCGTCCACCGCGTGGGACACGGCCCAAGGGCTGGGCGTCGTCGTCGCCGTCATAGACACGGGCGTGGACATTTCACACACCGACCTGCAACCCAACATCTGGGTCAACGCGGGCGAAACCATCGACGGCGTTGACAACGACGGCAACGGGTTCGTAGACGACAGGAACGGGTGGGATTTCCCTTACGGCGACAACCTGCCCAGCGATCTTAACGGGCACGGCACACACGTCGCTGGAACCATCGGGGCGGTGGGCAACAACCTGCACGGCGTCGTCGGCCTCGCCTTTCAAAGCAAACTGATGCCGGTCAAGGGGTTTTACGATGGGGGATTCACGCTCTTGTCGCACCTCGCCAACGCCATGCACTACGCCACCGATAACGGCGCCGACGTGATTAATAACAGTTGGGGCGGGGCGGACAGTCTGCTGATTAAGAATACGGTTGACTGGGCGCACTCGATGGGCGTCGTGGTCGTTTCCGCGGCCGGCAACAGTAACGCGGAGGCGTGCGCCTTCTGCCCGGCGAACGCGGAGAACGGGGTGACGGTTTCGTCCTTCCAACGTAACGACACGCGGTCGTCGTTCTCCAACTTCGGGGTCAAGATTGATGTCGCGGCGCCGGGCGGTCAGGGCGGGACTCCGTCGAGTCTGACGGGGTGGGCTGACATCTTATCGACCATCCCGCTGGCGTCGGCGCTGGCGGGAGCGGGTTATCCTTATCACCTCGACGCGACCTACCAAAAATATATCCCGCTGGCGGGCACCTCGATGGCGGCGCCGCACGTCTCGGCACTCGCGGCCTTGATGATCGAGAGCCACCCGGCGTGGACGAACGAGGAGATTCGACAGGGCATCAGGTTGAGCGCCGACGACGTTTCCGCCGCGGGCTTCGATACGGATTCCGGCTACGGTCGCATCAACGCGGGTAACGCCGTCGGGTTCACCTCGACGCCGCCGCCGACGGCCCTCGTGCGAGAGCCACACAACTGCAAATTCATCACCGGCAGCGAATTGGTCACCGGCCTCTCCGACGTGCCATCCGCCAACGGCTCATACACGGTGGATGTCGGGCCGGGGGACGTGCCGCCCTCTTTCGTCCCGATTGGCAACGGCAGCCCCCCCGTCTCCGGCGGGACGCTCGCCACCTTCAACAGCCTTAACTTCCCCGACGGGCGTCATACGATTCGTCTGACCACGACCGACAACGCGGCCGGGAAGACCGGCGAGGATAGAAACGTAGTCACCGTCAACAACGTCTTTATCGACTCGCCCTCGGACAGTCAGATCGTCTCGGGCTCCACCTATCCGGTGACCGGGATGGCGGCGGGCAACCTTGGTTTCGTTGACTACAGGCTGGAATGGGCGGCCGGGTGCAACGCCACGGCGGGCTTTAGCGTCATCACCGTCAGCACCACGCAGGTCAACCCCATCGGCCCGCTCGGGAATTGGAACTTGAGCGGTGTGCCCGACGGACTCGTCACCTTGCGGCTGACCGCAAGGTTCTCCGGCAACGGCGGCTTCCTTTCACGAGACCAGAAGTGCGTGCGCGTGGACAGGCTGCTCGCGCCGGGCTGGCCGATTCCCATCAATCACCTCCCCGCGTACAAGTCGCCGAAGATCGCCGACCTCGACGGCGACGGGACGAACGAGATCGTCCTCGGCGCGTCGGTCTTCCAGGCTAACGGGACTGTGCGTCCGGGTTGGAGCAACTTCCCCGGCCTCGGCCGCACCAACCCGGCCATCCTCGACGTTGACGGCACGCCGGGCACCCTGGAGGTCGTCGCCGCTGATTTCAACGGAGCGCTCGCCAGCCCCAACTTCGGAGCGCCGGTCGTCTACGCCTACAGGCACGACAAGACCGTGCTCTGGTCGTACACGGTACAGAACCCCAACACCACCGTCACCAATGCCAACTACGGCATCGTGTCGGCCATCTCGGCGGGGGATGTTGACGGAGACGGCCAGCCGGAAATCGTCTTCTCGATGAACTTCCAGTACAACAACCCTTCGCAGACGCGCATCTTCGTGCTCGACGCCGCGACCGGCACCTTACAGAACACTTTCACCGTCAACGGCGCATCGCAAAGCTCGGTCGCGCTGGCCGACGTGGACGATAACGGGGTCGCCGACCTCGTCATCGAATCCTGGATACCGTCCAGCGGCGACGGGCTGATCTCCGTCCTCAGCGGCAACGGCACACCTCTTCCGGGTTGGCCCGTGACGATCCCGAGCGCGGCCGACGTACAGGGCTTCGGCGACATAGACCCGGTGCTGGCGGACGTAGACGGGGACGGCCATCTCGAAATTCTGGTGGGCAAGCACCTGTTGAATTATGACGGGACGCCGCAGTTGCCGGGGTGGCCCTTCAACAGCCTGTCGCGCACGACGGGGGTCATGGTTCCGCTGCCGGACGGCGACTGCCAGATGGAGGTGGTGACGGGCGCGGGCAACCACGTCGTCTACGACGTGACGGAACATGACGCGCAGTTAATCAGTTACAGGCTGTTGAGCTTTAACGAGAACACCATCGTCTTTACGTTCGGCGAGAACGGGACGCCGGGCAATCCCGTCGTCGCTGACATAGACGGCGACCAGCAGGTTGAGATTATCCGGCCGGCTGAAATGAGCGTCTCTCCGTCCGACCAGTTCATGCCGATTTACGCGTCCGACGCGCTGGCCTTCACCTGGCCGCCCGGCTTCCCGCGCTTCGTGCTCAACCCGAATCCCGCGGGGTGGATAGACCCGATCCGCTCGACGGCGGCCGTCGGTGACGTTGACAAGGACGGCAACGTGGACATGCTCATCGCCGCCGCGGGCCAGCTCTACCTGTGGAACTTCAACAAGCCTTACACGCAGAGCCTCAGCCACTGGCCGATGTTCCAACGCGACCTGCGCAACACCGGCACCATCCCCGCCACCAGCCCCGGCGACCTCTACCTGCAAGACTCGCCGGTCGATGTCGGCAACGAGCCGAATACCGACTCCTTGCCCGGCGACGTGTGGGCCAGCCCGGACATCTGGAATTGCCAGAACGCGGCCAACTGCACGCTGCATCAGAATCCCGAATACAAACAGTCGGGCGACAACTACATGCGCGTCACCGTCCGCAACCGCAGTTGCGCGCCGTCGCAGCCCGCGACGCTGCGGCTCTACTGGACGAGGGCGCGGACGAGCGAAACGTGGGACGCGGACTGGGTCAATGCCGGGGGCGGCACCGCGGCCCAACCTCTGGGCAACGAAGTCACGCCGGGCTCGGGTCTGACGATTCCTTCCCTGCCCCCCGGCGGGACGATTACCCTGACGCAGGCGTGGCAGCCGCCCGACCCGGCCTGGAACGGGTACCAACTGACGGGGATGGACTGGCAGGGTTACCCGATGGTCTGCCTGCTGGCGCGCATCGAGTCCTCGACCGACACGATGTTCAACGAAGCGTTCGGCCCCATCGCGCCGAACGTTATCAACAACAACAACATCGTCACGCGGAACACATACGTGACCAACCTCAGCCCGAATAAAGTGGCGAGTGAAGACGTGTCGGTCGCGGTTCGCAACGACTCCGGGGTGCGGTCGAACGTCAGCCTGGACTTCACCCCCGCCGCGCCCGGCCCGCGCCGCCCGTTCCAAAGTTACGGCACCGTCACGATGACCCTCGACGCCGCGTTGTGGCGCCGTTGGGCGGCCGGCGGGTTTAAGGGGCGTGGCTTCAAGTTGTCGGGGAGGAAAGGAATGATTCAGATCACCGACCCGCGGGGACTCAGGTTAGAGTCCATCCCGTTCAACCCGCGTGAGAGCGCGCAGGTCGCCGTGCAATTTAAGTTATCCGGGAAGGGCTCGACCGTCGAGGACGGCGATTTCAAATTCTTCCTCACACAGTCTGATGAAAGACGCCGGGTTAACGGCCGCGTGGCATTCGAGGTCAGCCTCAGGCCGCGCAGGGAGACTGTACAGCCCCCCGCCCCGCGGCGTTAGCCTGAGACCACGACAGAACCGCGAGCGGTAGCGAGCGGGTGAGGGCGACGACGTAGAGGCTTCACCGCATCACCCCGACCCGCCCGCTACCGCTCGCGGTTCTGTTCAGATAACGCCCGGACTATCACTACGGACGATGAGCCCTTTGAGCGAGGGCGGTGCGTTCGTCCGCGGGGGCTGGTATCATTCTCGGCGCGGTCTATAATCTGAGATGAATTTGCGCGCCCGCCGGGCCGGGAAGACTTCTTTCGGCGTATGACCTCGCTGGAAACATACCTTCGACAGTTGCGGCAGGAGCGCCCCGCCGCCGTCAACGAGACCTCCTTCTACGGCGCGCTGAAGAACCTCTTCGACGCCGTGGGCGACAAGCTCAAGCCGAAAATCAAATACGTCATCACGCCGCGCGGGCAGGGCGCGGGGATACCGGACGGCGGCCTCTACACCGCCACGCAGTTGCGGCGCAACGCCGCGGCGAGCCCCGCGAGTACGCTGCCGGAGCGCGGGTGCGTCGAGGTCAAGGGGCCGAAGGAGGAGGTCGAAAAGGTCGCCGCGTCCGAGCAGGTGCGGAAGTATCTTGAGCGCTACCGGCTGGTGCTCGTGACGAACTACCGCGACTTCCTCCTCGTGGGCGTGGACGAGGGCGGGCGGCGCGTCAATTTGGAGAGGTACACGCTGGCGGCCACGGAGGCGGAATTCTGGCAGGCGGCCGAGCGCGCGCACGAGACGGCCGCGGAGCACGCCGAGCGTTTCGAGGAGTACGTGCGGCGGGTGCTGCTGCACGCGGCGCCTCTGAGCAAGCCGGAGGACGTGGCGCGGTTTCTGGCCTCGTACGCGCGCGACGCGAAGGTGCTGGTCGAGAAGAAGAAGGATTTGCCGGCGTTACAGAGCATCCGGTCGGCGATGGAAGAGGCGCTGGGGATGAAGTTCGAGGGCGAGAAGGGGGAGCACTTCTTCCGCTCGACGCTCGTGCAGACGCTCTTCTACGGGGTCTTCTCGGCGTGGGTGTTGTGGAGCCAGAAGCAGGCGCGCGAGGGGCGGCGCGAGCGCTTCCATTGGCGCGAGGCGGCGTGGACGCTGCGCGTGCCGATGATTAGCGCGCTGTTCGAGCAGTTGCTCGTGCCTTCGCGTTTGCAGCCGCTCGGGCTGGTGGATGTTTTGAACTGGACGGAGGGAGTGCTCAACCGCATCGAAGACCCCGCGGCGTTCGTCGAGAAGTTCACGGCAGGGCACGCGGTGCAGTACTTCTACGAGCCGTTCTTGCAGGAGTTCGACCCGGAGCTGCGCAAGCAGCTCGGCGTGTGGTACACGCCGCAGGAGATCGTCCGCTACATGGTCGAGCGGGTGGACACCGTGCTGCGCGAAGAGTTGGGCGTGGCCGAGGGGCTGGCGGATGAGCAGGTGTACGTGCTCGACCCGTGCTGCGGGACGGGGGCGTATCTGGTGGAGGTGCTGCGGCGCATCGAGCGGACGATGCAGGAGCGCGGCGAGGGAGCGACGACGGGGGCGCAGCTCAAACAGGCGGCGATGTCGCGCGTCTTCGGGTTCGAGATACTGCCCGCGCCGTTCGTGGTGGCGCACCTGCAACTAGGGCTGCTGTTGCAGACCTTAGACGCGCCGCTCGCCGAAACGGGCGCGGAGCGCGTCGCGGTGTTTTTGACGAACGCGCTGACGGGCTGGGAGCCGCCGAAGGAGCCGAAGACGCGCCTCCTCTTCCCCGAACTCGAAGAGGAGCGCGACCTCGCCTCCAAGGTAAAACAGAAGACGCCTATCCTAGTCGTGCTCGGCAATCCGCCATACAACGGTTTTGCGGGCGTGGCTGTGGCGGAAGAGCGAGAGCTGACGAAACCATATCGAACGACGGTCAATGCACCGCCGCCGCAGGGTCAGGGACTCAACGATTTGTATATCCGTTTCTTCCGCGCGGCAGAACGTCGCATTGTGGAGACGGGTAAAGGCGTTGTGTGCTTCATCTCGAACTACTCGTGGCTCGACGGGCTCTCATTCACGGGGATGCGCGAGCATTACCTCGAAGTCTTCGACCACATTTGGATTGATAATCTAAACGGCGACAAATACAAAACGGGAAAATTAACTCCTGCGGGAGAACCCGACCCAAGCGTTTTTTCTACCGAATACAACCGAGAGGGGATTCAGGTCGGGACAGCCGTAACGCTCTTGACGCGACGGGAAGCACACGAACCGAACGGCGGTGTTAACTTCCGAAACTTCTGGGGTAAAGACAAAGCAGAAGATTTATTGAATAGCTCGAAAGAAGTTAGCAATCACCTCTATGCGCAGGTAACGCCATCACTGAAACTCGGTCTGCCATTCATTCCTTTGCAGGTTGAGACTGGCTATTTTGACTGGCCTCTACTAACAGACCTCCTTCCGGTAACGTATCCCGGCGTTATAACTGCGCGTGATGATGTTGTTTTAGATATCGACAGAATACGCTTAACAAAACGCATGGGAGCTTACTTCGATCAGAGGGTTAGCCACCAAGAGATGTCGAAGATCGCGCCACGAGCAGTAGAGGATGCACAGAGATTCAATGCTATTCAGACACGCGAGTATTTACAAAAGCGCGGGTTTTTGCCAAGCAATATAGTTAGATATGTATATCGGCCATTCGATGTTCGCTGGATATATTGGGAGCCTGAAACCAAGTTACTAAACGAAAAACGGGCAGAATATTATCCACTCGTCGAAGAAGGTAATTTCTGGCTCTGCGCTACCCAACAAAATCGCAAAGAGTTTGACCCACCGTTAGTAACTGAAAGACTTGCCGCATTTCACTCTGTAGAGCGTGGAGCAAACATGTTTCCACAACGGCTTAAAGCTACGCCCCGTGCGAATCTGTTCGATATACATGAAGATTCTGATAGCACATCACACCTGAACTTATCCGAAAAAGTCCAAATTTATTTAAAGTCCATTGATTTATTTGAAAAGGCAGATAGCTTATTCTTTCATATCGTGAGCGTCCTTCATGCTCCTGAATACCGCGTTGAGAACGCCGGAGCATTAAGGCATGACTGGCCGCGGGTGCCGCTGCCGGGGGATGCGGAGGCGTTGCGGCGGTCGGCGGAACTCGGGCGCGGGGTGGCGGCGCTGCTCGCCTATGACCCCGCAGACCCTTCGACGAACTCGCCGCTGCTGCGCGGCGTCGTCAACTCCCCGCTCCGGCCGGAGATGCGCGTCTTAGGCACGCCCACGCGCGCGGGCGGCGGGCAGTTGAAGCCCTCGGAGGGCGAGTACGCGCTCGACGCCAACTGGGGCTTCTCCACGCCGAAGGGCGTCATGCCCGGCAGGGGTTCGACACAGGAGCGCGAGTACGCCGACGACGAGCGCGCGGCCGTCGCGGAGGGCGCGGCGGCGCTCGGGCTCACGCCGGAGGAGGCTTTTCGCCGCCTCGGCGAAAAGACCTTCGACGTGTACCTGAACCGGGCGGGCTACTGGCGCAACGTCCCCGCGCGCGTCTGGGGCTACCACATCGGCGGCTATCAGGTCATTAAGAAGTGGCTCAGCTACCGCGAGCGCGGCGTGCTCGGGCGCGACCTCTCGACGGCGGAGGTCAACGAAGTCCGCGACATGGTCAGGCGCATCGCCGCACTGCTCCTGCTCGAACCGGCCCTCGACGAAAATTACGACTCCGCCAAGCGGAACGCTTACGCCTGGCCCGCGTCCGCCTGAGCCGCCGACGTGCGCCCCTTGCCGACGCGCCGCGGAGTGAATCCGCCCCCGTGCCGGCGCGTCAAACTCGAAAAGCGGCTCGCCCCGACCCATACCCGACCAAAAAAATACGTATCACGGCTCGCCGACTCCGTGCCGGCGTGGGGCGCCCACGGGGTGGTGTGGGCCGCCGCCGGGCGGGGGGGGGGGTGTGTGCTAGTTTAGTGTTACGGTGGGGTGCGAGGCGGGGAAAGTA
>JBEVJD010000566.1:0-7182 GCA_040510435.1 Pyrinomonadaceae bacterium
TTCGGGTCGCGGTCGTGTCGAAGGTGGCGTAGGCGCCGACCTTACCCTCGTTCGCGGCGGCGATTGTGCCGGGTTCGACGCGCTCGTCGCGCCAGGTGCCGTAGGCTTTGAAGGGGCGGTCGAACTCGGCGGAGAAGTGCAACGTGTACGGCGACTGGTTCCAGCCGCCGACGAAGTTGCCGCTGCCCTCAATCCGGTTGGGCGCGACGACGCGCACCCAGCAGTCGACGGGGCGCGGGTTCTTAACGGCGTTTCGTCCCGTCTCCGGCTGCACGACGGAACTCGCTTCGATGAGCAGGTGTGACAGTTTAGCAGCGGGGAAGGTGTAGCGGTGGAAGGCGACGAGCCGCGTCGCCGTCAGCTCCGCGCGCACGTCGGGGCGCGTGAGCCGCACGGTGTAATAACCGGGCGAGGCCGACTCTTCCGCCTTCGGCGAGCCGAGGTTGTCCGGGCGCAGCGGGCCGACGTGCGGGGTGGTGAGGAAGTTGCCGTACTTGCTCGCGCCGCCCGTCCCCGAGACGTGCGTCTGGCTGAAGCCGTTGACGTTCTCGTGCGGGTTGTAGCCCGCGGTCGTCGGCCGGTCTGTGTCGGGGCTCGCGTGGACGAAGCCGAAGGGCACCTGCGCGCCGGGCACGATGTTGCCGCCGTTCTCCGTCCCGACGAAAGGGTCTGCGTAGTCAATCAGACGCCGGGTCGTCTGCGCGAAGGCCGGCGCGAGTTGACACAGCGCGAGCGCGGCCCCGAGCAGTCGGGTCAGAACCACCCGCTTGTTCATCAGTGAGGCCATCTGCCCTACTGCCCTAGGTTCTCTCTGGTGATGAGCTTGATGGGGACGACGAACTCGGCGTTGACCTGTTCGCCCTTGAGGAGCTTGACGGCGTTCTCGACGGCGAGCGCGCCCATGCGGTCGGGCGACTGCGCGACCGTGCCGACCATCGAGCCCTGTCGGACGGCGTCGCGCGCCTCCGCCAGTGCGTCGAAGCCGACGACGGCGATCTGCCCGGTCTTCTTCGCGGCGGCGATGGCCTCGACCGCGCCGAGCGCCATCAGGTCGCTGCACGCGAAGACGGCCGACACGTCCGGGTGCGATTGCAGGATGTTCTGGAAGACGTTGAAGCCCTGGTCGCGCTCCCAGTTCGCCGTCTGCGAGGCGACGATCTCGACGCCGGGCGTTGCCTTCAACGCGTCGCGAAAACCACGCAGGCGCGAGTCGCCCGTTTCGTGGCCGGGGATGCCTTCGAGCACCGCGACCTTGCCCTTGCCGTTGAGGTGCTTGGCGAGGAACTCGCCCGCGACCTTGCCGCCCTCGTAGTTGTCCGAGCCGATGAAGGTCGCGATTTTGCCGCCCGACTCCGAGAGCGCCTTCGCGTCCACGCGCGTGTCCACGATGACGACGGGGATGTTCGCGCGGTTGGCCTTGTCGATGGCCGGCACGATTTCTCTCGAACCGCTCGGCGTGACGCAGAGCGCGGCGACGCGCGTCTGGATGAGGTTCTCAACGATCTGCATCTGCTTCTCCACGTCCACCTCGCGCTCGGCCGCCTGCACGACCAGCTCGACGCCGAGCCGCTTGGCCGCCTCCTCCGCCCCCTTCTGCATCTCGATGAAGAAGGGGTTGTTCGCGGTCTTCATCACGAGGGCGATTCGCTGGCGGCCCCCGCCCGCCGGCTCCGCGCCGCGCTGACAAGCACCGAGCCACAGAGCCGCCAGCAGTAACAACACCAGACCCTTCTTCATAGACGTTTCTCCTTATGTCTTACCCCGAGCGCCGCTTCAGCCACATGTCGATGAGCACGGCCGCGATGATGACCGAGCCGATGACGACCTGCTGGACGAAGGAAGGGACGCCGAGGAGGTTGAGGCCGTTGCGCAGCACGGCCATGATGAGCGCGCCGATGAACGTGCCGAGCACGGTGCCCTCGCCGCCGAGCAGGGAAGTCCCGCCGATGACAGTGGCGGCGATGGCGTCCAGCTCGTACATCATGCCCGCGATGGGCTGCGCCGAGTTGAGCCGCGCCGTCAGGAGCACCGCCGCCAGCCCCGACAGCATCCCCGACAGCCCGTAGACCGAGGCTTTATAAAACTTGACGTTGACGCCCGAGAGCAGCGCCGCCTCCTCGTTGCCGCCGATGGCGTACGTGTAGCGCCCGAGCTTCGTGCGCGTCAGCACGACGTGCGCGAGGGCGTAGACGCCGACCATGATGACGACCGAGACGGGCACGCCCAAAAGCTCCCCCGTCGCCAGCGAACGGAAGCCGCCGGAGAAGCCCGACACCGGCCGCCCCTCCGTGAACATCAACGCCGTCCCGCGCGCCACGCTCATCATCCCGAGCGTCGCGATGAACGGCGGCAGTCTCCCCACCGTGATGAGCGCCCCGTTCACGAGCCCGCAGAAGAGCCCCGTCCCCAGGGCGACCGCGAGCGCCACGGGGACGGGCACGCCCGCGTGCAGCGCGCTCGCCATGACGACGCCCGCGAAGGCCAGCACCGAGCCGACCGAGAGGTCTATCCCGCCCGTGATGATGACGAAGGTCATCCCGACGGCGACGATGGCGATGATGGCCGCCTGGTCGGCGACGTTGAGGAGGTTCGAGACCGTCAGGAAGTGCGGCGTCAGCGCCCACAGCACGACGCACAGTCCCAGGAGCCCCGACAGCGTGCCGAGCTGGCGCGCGTAGTGCGAGAAGAAGCCGGACGGCAATTCTATTCCCCGAGCGCGCATTCTAAGATTTTTTCCTGTGTCGCCTCTTCCGAACTGAACTCACACGCGATTCTTCCGGCGCGCATGACGAGGATGCGGTCGCTCATCCCCAGAATCTCGGGCAGCTCCGAAGAGATCATGACGATGGCGACGCCGCTGGCGGCGAGCCGGTTCATCAACTGGTAAATCTCGGCCTTCGCGCCCACGTCCACGCCGCGCGTCGGCTCGTCGAAGATGAAGACCTCGGCCTCCGAGCAGAGCCACTTGCTCAGAACGACCTTCTGCTGGTTGCCGCCGCTGAGGTAGACGACCTTCTGGTCGAGCCCCGGCGTGCGTATGCGCAGCTCCTTGACGTAGCGGTCGGCCGCGCGCCGCTCGCGCTTCGAATCGACGAGGCCCAGCGTGGTGAACTTGTCCACGCTCGGGAGACAAAGATTATCCTTGACCGACAGCGGTAGGACGAGCCCCTGCGCCTTCCTGTCTTCGGTGAGGAAGCCGAGTCCCGAGTTGATGGCCGCGCGCGGCGAGCCGATGCGGCGCTCTCTGCCTTTAATCCGTACCGTCCCGCGTTCGAGCTTATCCAACCCGAAGATGGCGCGCGCAAGCTCCGTCCGCCCCGCGCCGAGCAGTCCGGCGATGCCGAGCACCTCGCCCTGATGCAGCGAGAAGCTCACGCCGTCGAGGCCGCGGCGCGTCGTCAGGTTCTCGACCCTCAACACCTCTTCGCCGCGCTCGACTCTCTCTTTCGGGAACAGCTCCGTCAGGTCGCGGTTGACCATCAAACGTATCAACTCAAACTTGTTCGTCGCAGCCACGTCGAAGGTGCCGACCGAGCGGCCGTCGCGCAAGACCGTGACGCGGTCGCCGATCTCGAACAGCTCCTCCATCCGGTGCGAGATGTAGACGACGGAGACGCCCTTCGCCTTGAGCCCGCGGATGGCGGCGAACAGGTCTTTAATCTCGTGCTCGGCGAGCGCCGCCGTCGGCTCGTCCATGATGAGGACGCGCGCGTCGAGCGAGAGAGCCTTGGCGACTTCGACCATCTGCTGCTCTGCCACGCGCAAGCCACGCACGGGTCGGCGCGGGTCGAGCTTGAGGCCGAGCCGTCCGAGGACTTCGGCCGCCTGACGGTTGACGGCGCGGCGGTCGATGAAGCCGGGCCAGCCCCGCGGCTCGCGGCCGAGGAAGATGTTCTCGCCGATGGAGAGGTGCGGGACGAGGTTGAACTCCTGATAGATGGTCGAGATGCCGAGGGCTTGCGCGTGCGCGGGGTTCTTGATCTCGACCTCGGCGCCGTCGAGCGTGACGCGGCCGGCCGACTTCTGGTAGGCGCCGCTCAGGATTTTCATGAGCGTGGACTTGCCCGCGCCGTTCTCGCCGAGCAGGATGTGCACCTCGCCCCGGCGCAGTTGGAAGTCCACGCCGTCCAGCGCCACGACGCCGGGGAAGGTCTTCCTAATCTCGTGCATCTCCAGGACGGGCGCGTCCGTCATCGGCGTTGACTTTTACTCGCGATAAAAAGGTGTTCGGGAAGCCCCGAAGGGGCTCAATGTTTATAGCAACTGCGAGCTAATTAAACCGCGAGCCCCGTCAGGGGCGACATGCGACATGCCGCTCCTCCGGAGCTTGGTAAGGTGGTTGATGCCGGGGACTATAAACATCCCGCTCCTACGGAGCGCAGGCCCGTGAAGCCGAGCGCTCGGCTTTCCGTTTGACAGGAGGCCGGACGTACGTGGCTGTCGTTAGAGGCTGAAGATATTCAGAACGCGACGGAAGAAACTGCTCGACAAGCGGAAGGATAGTGCAGTTAAATGGCTGCCCTGTCAACACCTATTTCTGGCCGCCGGAACCCTTTGAACATGTCAACCAATCCCGCCCCCGAGCGTCGCACCTTTCTGTCCGCCGCCGTCGCCCTGTGCCTCCTCTTTAATTTGTTCGGCGCGACAACCGTCCCGGCCGCCGAGCCGGTTGATGAGGTCAACCCGATGATCGGGACGACCGGTCCGAGCCGCCACGACTACGGCGGGATGATACCGGGCGTGACCGTCCCCTTCGGCATGACCCACTGGACGGCGCAGACGCGCCAGAACGAGATCAGCGTCTACTCCTACAACTATCAGGACACGACCATCCGCGGCTTCATCGGCACGCACCAGCCCGCCATCTGGATGGGCGACTACGGGCAGGTCAGCCTCATGCCCTTCAGCGGCGAGCTGAAGACGCCCGAGCCCGTGCTGCCCTTCCGCCACGAGGATGAGACCTCGGCGCCCAACTACTACTCCGTCAAGATGGGCGCGGCGGACAGCCAGATAAGCGCCGAGCTGACGGCGACGACGCGCGCGGGCTTTCTCAGATTTAAGTTCCCGGCGTCGGACGCCTCGCACGTCGTCGTCACCGCCTGCAACACGAAGGCGGAGGGCGTCGAGGGCTTCGTGCGGGTCAACCCGGCCGCGCGCGAGATCGTCGGCTACAACCCCGACCGGCAGTCGGCGCACCTCGGGCCTCCGCTCCCGAACTTCAAGGGCTACTTCGTCGTCCAGTTCGACAAGCCCTTCCAGTCTGCGGGGACGTGGTCGGGCGGCGAGATGTACGCCGCGCGCGCCGAGCAGTCGGGCCGACACGTCGGCGCCTACGCGAGGTTCCCGACGACCGAGGGCGAGACGGTCAACGTCAAGGTCGGTACCTCCTTCATCAGCTTGGAGCAGGCCCGGGATAATTTAAGGAGGGAGATTCCCGCGTGGGACTTCGAGCGCGTGAAGGCCGACGGGCGCAAGGTCTGGAACGAGGCGCTGGGCAAGATCGTGGTCGAGGGCGGGTCGCGCGACGAGCGCGTCAGCTTCTACACGGCGATGTACCACTCGCTGCTCTTCCCGCGCATCACCTCCGAGTACGGCCGCTACTACTCCGCCTTCGACGACCGCGTCCACGACGGCGTCTCCTACAACGACTACTCGCTCTGGGACACGTTCCGCGCCGAGCACCCGCTGCTGGTTTTGATAGAGCCCGAGCGCGTGCCCGGCATGATTACGTCGCTCTTGCAGATGTACGACGAGGGCGGGTGGATGCCGATGTGGCCCAACCCGACCTACACCGGCATCATGATCGGCACGCACGCCGACAGCGTCATCGCCGACGCCTACGTCAAGGGTATCCGCGGCTTCGACCTCAAGAAGGCTTACGAGGCGACGCGCAAGAACGCCTTCACCCCGCCCGACGGCGACACGAAGACGCGCTGGCTCGACCGCGCGCCGTGGACAGCCTACGAGGCGCGCGGCGGCCTGACGTACTACATGGCGCTCGGCTACGTCCCGCAGGACAAGACGGACGAGTCGGTCTCGCGCACGCTGGAGTTCGCCTACGACGACTTCTGCGTGGCGCAACTCGCCAAAGCCGCCGGACGGATGGACGACTACGCGGTGCTGATGAAGCGGAGTAAAAATTATAAGAACCTCTACGACCCTTCGAAGGGCTTCATGCGCCCGCGGCTGGCGGACGGGCGTTGGGACGAGGAGAGCTGGAACTCTAAAGAGGAGCGGATGCCCGGCTTCACGGAGGGCGGCCCGTGGACTTACCTCTTCTGCGTGATGCAGGACGTGCCCGGGATGGTCGAACTGGTGGGCGGGCGCGAGCGCTTCGCGGCGAAGCTCGAAGAGAACTTCAGCGGCGGGCACTACCGCCACGACAACGAGCCGGGGCACCACTACACGTACCTCTTCGACTACGTGGGCCGCGCGTGGCGGACGCAGGAGCTTGTGCGCGAGACGATGCGGACGAAGTATCAGAACGCGCCCGACGGGCTGAGCGGCAACGACGACTGCGGCCAGATGTCTGCGTGGTACATCTTCAGCGCGATGGGCTTCTACCCCGTGACGCCGGGCTCCACGGTCTACGCGCTGGGGAGCCCCATCTTCGACAAGGCGACCGTCAAGCTCCGCGGGCCTTACAGGAAAGGCCCCTTCACCGTCATCGCCCGCAACCAGTCGCCCGAGAACATCTACGTCCAGTCGGCCACGCTCAACGGCCGCCCGCTCCGCGAGCCCTTCATCAACCACGCCGACATCGCCAACGGCTCGACGCTCGTCTTCCGTATGGGCCCGCGGCCGAACAAATCCTGGGGGAATAAACAGTAGCCAGTAGTCAGTAGCCAGTAGGAAGACAAAGCGGCGCGCCCGACCTAATGGCCGAGCGCGCCGCTTGTGTTTTCTTCTACTGACTACTGACTACTGGCTACTTCCTCAGTACCCGTTCCAGCCGTCGCGGTAGCCGTTCTCGAAGCCGGCGCGGAAGAAGCGCTGGTAGAGGGCGCGGTTGCCGAAGCGCGAGTTGTAGTCCTTCGACGCGCTGCGGTAGTCGCTCTCGTCCGTGAAGTTGAAGCGCTCGTTGCGGCGGCGGTCGTTGCGGCCTTCCTTGATCCCCTCGTTGTAGCCGGCGTTGAGCGCCGTCTGCCGCATCTGCTGGGAGCCGCCCCAGTTGCCGTACTC
>JBEVJD010000567.1:0-6528 GCA_040510435.1 Pyrinomonadaceae bacterium
GACCGACGACATCGCGCGGGTCGAGGGCGCGGCGCACGAGCTGTGGGCGTACGCCGAGGCTTTGGTGGAGCAGCGCCGCGCCGAGCCGGGCGACGACCTCATCACCGCGCGGCGGACGACCTACTCGTCACTCGGCCTGACGTCGGCGATAGCGGGCGAGCAGATGCCGCTCAACAACGGCGTCATCTGGGTCGAGGGCGTCACCTTCAACGAGCGCCTGACCATGACGCAGGGGTTCCGCCTGCCCGACGGCCGCACGCTCACGGAAGGCTGGGTGATGGCCGGCGGTCGCGTGCTGCCCGACGGCACGTACCTCCTCTCCACCGGGCACACGGTCGCGCCGGGCTCCATCGTCGGCAGCGGCATCCTGCTGAGCGACGGCATCCTGCTGAGTGACGGAATACTGCTCAGCGACGGGATTCTGTTGAGCGACGGGATTCTGCTGAGCGACAGCTTCGCGGGCACCGGCATCCTGCTCAGCGACGGCATTCTGTTGAGCGACGGCCTGCGCGAGAGCGCCGCCTTCGCCAACGAATCGGCCTGGGCCTCGAACCTGATCGAGCCAAGCTCGATGCGCTTAAAAGAGGAGCAGGTGCTTCTCCAGGGCGAGTTGGCGCTGCCGGCCTCCGTCAACCGCCTCTCAACGTCGAGCCCGCTCTACCCGAAGCGCTAGAAGGAAGTAGACAGTAGTCAGTAGTCAGTAGTAGAACAGCGCGGCTCTCATCAATCATTGATGAGAGCCGCGCTGTTGTTTTCTCTTCTCTACTGACTACTGACTACTGTCTACTTCCTTCACTACGGCCGGGGCGGGGTCGCGCCGGGCGGGACGAGCCAGAGTTGGGTCGAGCCGGTCGTGCGCGGGCCGCCGTCGAGGGTGACGATGCGCGAGGCGTCGATGCCGCGCGTTTGGACGACGTAGTCGCGCGCGCGCTGCGCCCGCTGCGCGCCCGTGCCGAAGCGCCTGTTGCTGCCGCCGTAGCCGATGATGTAGCCCTGTGCGCCGGGGCTGTTCTGCAACTCGATGGCGAACACGTCGAGGCGCGCCTTCTCGTCGTCACGCTGTATCTCGCCGATCTCGTCGAACTTCGTCGGGTTGGGCGGCGCGGGCACCGCGGCCTGGCACGACGCACGGCAGTCGAGGTTGTAGCCCGCGACCTCGACCGTGGCCGTGATGGGCTGGCCGCCGAGCCCCGCCGTGTCCACCGTGATGGTCGGCGAGCCCTGACCCGAGAGGATCGAGCCGGCCGAGACCTTCCAGTTGTAGACGGGCGTGACGCCGACCGTGCCGCCCGAGATGGAGGCCGTGAAAGTGATGGGCGTGCCGGCTTGCTGCACGTCCGGGCAGTAGATCGAGACGTTCGGGCAGATGGGGCGCGGCGGCGGGCAGTTACGCACGACGATCTTCGTCGAGGTGAAGGCCGTGCAGAGCGGGTCGCCGACGGGGCC
Organism: Pyrinomonadaceae bacterium; assembly: GCA_040510435.1. Lineage (GTDB taxonomy): Bacteria > Acidobacteriota > Blastocatellia > Pyrinomonadales > Pyrinomonadaceae > QHXN01. Next base: position 1,447 of record JBEVJD010000567.1, read on the forward strand.
GCTCTCCAGCGTCACCGAGGCGTTGTAGACACCGGGCTGCGCGTCCGACAAGTCCCAGATCACGTCGGTGCCCTCGGTGGTGTCGAGCCGCCCGCCCGAGACCGTCCAACGGTAGCGCAGCGGCTTGCCCTCGGGGCTGTAGCCGGTCGCCTTCAGGCGCACGCGCGGGTTGGCCGTGGACTCGGCGTCGGGGCAGAGCGTGACGACCTGCGCGTCCGAATCGACCTTGATGGTCGGCGGCTGGTACTGGGGCGCGGGCGTCGCGGTCTGCTGCGGGCCCTTGCCCTTGCGCGCCGCGCTCGACGAGGTGGAGACAAAGGCCGCGACGGCCAGCAGCAGCACGCCGAGGACGGCCGCGGTACGCTTTCCTGAGAGCATATCCGACTCCTTACTTTCTTCTCTGGGTGGCAGATACAGGCGCACAGGTTAAACCAAATCCCCCGCGCCCACAACGGTATTCTTACATCCCCCGGAAACACCCAATCCCGTCCCGTTTCCACCCCGCCCGCCCGAAAGTCGCGCCCCGACCCGTTCTGCGGCCAAAAGAGGGGCAGGCCGCCCGGCCCGTCGTGATATATTGCGGCTCGTCCGGAGGTGTTTTATGACCAGCCAGCCCAAAACCTACCTGACGCCCGAAGAATACCTTGCCATCGAGCGTAAGGCTGAGTACAAGAACGAGTACCTCGACGGCGAGGTGTTCGCCATGACCGGCGCCAGCCGGAGGCATAACCTGATCTCTGTTAACCTCTCGGCGGAGATACACCAACAGTTGAGGGGGCGTCCGTGCGAAAGTTATGCCAGCGACATGCGCGTCAGAATACCCTCCAGGCGTATGTACACGTACCCGGACATCGTAATTGTCTGCGACGAGCCACAATTCGAGGACGATTATCTCGACACGCTACTCAACCCGACTGTCATCATCGAAGTGCTGTCCGAGTCTACGGAGCGGTACGACCGCTTCAAGAAGTTCGGCTTCTATCGCACGATTGAATCCCTCGCCGAGTACATCCTCGTCGCGCAGTACGAATACAGGATTGAGCAGTACACGAAGCAACCGGACGGCCGCTGGATGCTCTCCGAGCACCGGTCGTTGGAGGACGTGGTCGAGTTAGCCTCCGTCCAATGCACCCTCACGCTGCGCGAAGTTTACGAGAAGGTCAATCTAACCTGAGCGAATCAGTAAGGAGCTTGAGAGGCCATGAGCGTAGCTACCGGAGCGCTCCCCGTTGATAAATCGAGGGCGGCGCGCGCGATTGTGTGGGGCGGGCTGTTGGCGGGGGTGGGCGACATCACCTTCGCGTTCGTCGTGTCGTGGCTGCGCGGGGTGGGGCCCGTGCGCGTGTTGCAGTCGGTGGCGGGCGGGCTGCTCGGGAGGGCTGCGGCGGAGGGGGGCTTGGCGACGGCCGCGCTCGGCGCGTTGCTGCACTTCCTGATCGCGTTCATCTGGGCGGCGGTCTACTGGCTGGCGAGCCGCAGGCTGAAAGTCCTCGTCGAGCACCCGGTCGTCTGCGGGCTGCTCTACGGCGCGGTGGTCTACTTCTTCATGTACTTCGTCGTGCTCCCGCTCTCGGCCATCTACTTTCCGCTTTCGCGCGCGGCCTTGTCCATACTTCTCAACGCGGCGGGGCACATGCTGCTCGTCGGGCTGCCCATCGCGCTCGCCGCCAGTAAATTCTCGAACAAGACAGGGAGGGAAAGATGATTGACGGCAGTGAGGTAAGGGAGCCGCAGGCGCAGCACCCGGTTGACGAACTGTTCCTCGACCGCTGGTCGCCGCGCGCGATGTCGGGCGAGGGCGTGACGGAAGAGGACTTGATGACGCTCTTCGAGGCGGCGCGCTGGGCGCCCTCGTCCTACAACAACCAGCCCTGGCGCATCCTCTACGCGCGGCGCGAGACGGAGCAGTGGCCTGCCTTCTTCGGCCTGCTCGTCGAGGGTAACCAGGCGTGGGCCAGGGACGCGGCGGCGCTGCTGCTCTTCGTCTCGAAGGAGACGTTCGACTTCAACGGGAAGCCGTACCCGACGCACTCCTTCGACACGGGCGCGGCGTGGGAGAACCTCGCGCTCCAGGCGACGATGCTCGGGCTGGTCACGCACGGCATGCAGGGGTTCGACTACGAGCGGGCGCGCGCGGAGCTGCGCATCCCCGAGGGCTTCCGCGTCGAGGCGATGATCGCGGTCGGCCGCCCCGGCGACCCCGCGCGACTCCCCGAGGGACTGCGCGGGCGCGAAGCTCCCAGCGGCCGCAAAGCCCTCTCCGAGATAACCTGCGAGGGCGCCTTCAACTTCTGAAGCCGTGAGTCGTGAACCGTGAACCGTGACAGGAAAATACCGTCTTTCACTCGTCACGGTTTACGGTTCACGGTTCACGGCTTTATAGTATCCGGCGCGCGGCGTCGCCTCAGACGCATCACCCCGGCCGCGCGCGTTTCTTCTTAAGCCGTAAAGGAGCCCTTCGATGAGTCAGTACAGGCCCCCCGCCTACCAGCCGCCGCGTCCGTACCAGCCGCCGCAGCCGCCGTCCTACCCCTACCCGCCGCAGCAAGTGCAGCACGTCGTGCACCACTACCAAGCGCCTCCGAAGTCTTCGGGCACGGCCGTGCTGCTGGAAGTCCTGCCCGGCTTCTTCTTCCAGACCTTCGGCATCGGCCACATCTACGCGGGCAACGTCGGCACGGGTCTGCTCTTGATGTTCGGCTACTGGTTCATCCAGTTCGTCAACATCCTGCTCTGCTTCCTCATCATCGGGTTCATCACACTGCCGCTCTGCTTCATCCTCGCGATGGTCATCTCCCCGATCCTCGCCTCCAACGCGGCCACGCGCACCAACAACGCCGCCGGCTACAGATAAGTCGCGCGCCGCGCGTCATGGCATCACGCACGAAGTCAGCCGGAGTTAAGGGTCGCGCACGCCGGCCGCCGCCGCCGCCGCCGTTGCCCGAGCGGCGCGTCGAGCGCGTGCGGCGCCTGCTGCTGCGCCGGAGTCTGCCGCGCGTTTGGATGTCCCTGATACTCGCGGCGACCGGCGCGGCCGGGTTCCTCGCCTCGTTCCTGATGCTGCACCTCGGCGTGTCGCGGATGTGGCTTCGCTACCCGCTGGCGGTGCTCTTCGCCTACGCCGTCTTCATCGTGCTGCTGCGCGTCTGGCTCTTCCTGCACGGGCGCGACGTGCGCGGCGGCGCGTCCGGCTCAGAGCTGGACACGGCGGAGGTGGGAACCGAGATCGTGCTCGACTCGGTCGGGAGGCCGCTCCCGGACACTTTCGGCGGGGGCGGCGACTTCGGCGGCGGCGGCGCGGGCGGGAGTTGGGGCGAAGGTGTGAGCGGGGGGCTACAGAACGCTTCGACGGCCTACGACGCGGGAGGCGTGGCGTCGGGAGGCGGTGGTGGTAACGGCGGCGGGGGCGGCGGACTGCTCTCCGGCCTCGACCTCTTCGACGCCGACTCTGAAGGGTGCGTCTTCTTCCTGCTCGCGCTGGCGCTGATCGTGGCGGGCGTGTGCGCCTCGCTCTACGTCGTCTACGCCGCGCCTTTGCTGCTGGCCGAGATACTGGTCGAGGGCGTGCTGCTCTCGGGACTCTACCGCGGGATGAAGCGCGCGCGCCGCGGCGGCGGCGGCGACTGGCTCGGCGCGGCGCTGCGCCGGACGTGGCTGCCCGTCCTGCTCACGCTCCTGACCTTCGCCGCCGCCGGCTACCTCCTCCAACGCGCCGCGCCCCGCGCGCGCTCCATCGGCGAGGCGTTCCGCATGGTCACCTCCGACTGAGTTCCCTCACCCTGAACTCACCCCGTGTTCCTGAGCCCGGCCGAGATGCCGTTCATGGTGGCGGCGAGCGCGTAGTCCAACTCCTCCGACTCCTGGCCGGCGCGCTTGCGCCGCAGCAGCTCGATCTGGACGAGGCTCATCGGGTCAACGTAAGGGTTGCGGAGCTTGATGGAGTCGGCGAGCACCGGGTTGCGCTCCAACAGGCGCGTCTGCCCGCTCACGCGCAGGATGACGCGGCGCGTGCGCTCGAACTCGTCGGCGATCATGCGGAACACGCGCTCGCGCAGGGCCTCGTCCCCGACCAGCCCCGCGTACCTGCGCGCAATCGAGAAGTCGGCCTTCGCCATCCCGGTCTCCACGTCGCCCAGCAGATTCATGAAGAGCGGCAGGTCGCGCACCATCTCCTCCAACAACCCGGCGCCGCCCTCGCGCTCCTCCAAAAACCTCTCCAACGCGTGCCCGACGCCGAACCACGCGGGCAGCACGTGCCGGCTCTGCATCCACCCGAAGACCCAAGGGATGGCGCGCAGGTCTGCCAGGCCCCGCGTCTGCGAAGACCGCCGCGCGGGGCGCGAGCCGATCTTCGCCAGGTCGAATTCGAGGACGGGCGTCGCCTCCTCGAAGTAGGGCACCACGTCTGGATTCTCCGCGACGCGCTCGCGGTAGAACTCGAAGGCCGCGCCCGACATCCATTCGAGCGCCTCCTCCCACTCCGCGCGCCAGGCCGCGCCCCCGGGTCGCGCCAGCGCTTCGAGCGCGGCGGCCACCATCAGCTCAAGGTTCCTCTCGGCCAGCACCGGCTCGGAGTATTTCCAGTTGAGCACCTCGCCCTGCTCCGTAATCTTGAGCGAGCCCTCGAACGCGCCCGCGGGCTGCGCGACGATGGCGTGGTGCGTCGGCCCCCCGCCGCGGCCGACCGTCCCGCCGCGGCCGTGGAAGAGTTGCAGCCTCACGCCGCACTCGCGCGCGACCTCGTGCAGCCCGCGGTGAGACTTGTAAAGCTCCCACGTGCTCGTCAACATCCCACCGTCCTTGTTCGAGTCCGAGTAGCCGAGCATCACCTCCTGACGGCGGCCCCACGAATCGAGGTACGGTCTGTATTCGTCCGAAGTCCACAGCGCGCGGCACACTCGGGGGCAGTTGCGGAGGTCTTCGATGGACTCGAAGAGCGGGACGGGCATCAACCCCGGGTCGTTACGCTGCGCGTCGGCCGCGACGCTCACGCCGCAACTCTCCGCGAGCCACACGAGCCGCAGCACGTCGGCCGTGCCGCGCGCGCCGCTGATGACGTGACTGCGTATGGACTCCGGCGGG
>JBEVJD010000568.1:0-6074 GCA_040510435.1 Pyrinomonadaceae bacterium
TACGTTGTCGGAGTGCTCAGTACGATTCGTTACCTCATCGCAGTTCCTCCTAGAGTACGGCTGATGGAACAGCCGGTTCTGTCATGCCGGAGCACGCAGAACAGTCAGTCGCACGACTTTCACGTCGCACAAAGTCGTTGCAGTCGATGAGCGCAATCGCCTCGGCCAAGACGTGCCCCCGCTTCGCGTTCAGTGGTTCTGGATCGAGTGCATGACGCGCCCCCAGACCTCGAAGTCCATCTCTTCGGTGACCTCGACGGGGGCGTAAGCCTCGTTGTCGGAGAGGAGGAAGACGCGCCCGACCTCGTCGAAGTGGAGGCGCTTGACGAGGAAGGCCGAGCCGATGCGCGCGAGGACGATGTGCCCCTCGCGCGTCTCGGCCATGCGGTCGACGACGAGCAGCGCGCCGGGCTGGATGGCGGGCACCATCGAGTCGCCGTCCACGCGCACGTAGAAGGTGTAGAAGGGGTGCTTGACGAGGTCGCGGTTTAAGTCGATGCTGCCCTCGACGTAGTCCTCGGCCGGCGAGGGGAAGCCCGCCGGCACGCGCCACATCAGGAGTGGTCGCGCCAGCCTCGTCCCGACGCGCGCGGTATAGATACCCGAGACGGAGTCGTCCATGCGTATGAGTCCCACCTTGAGAATAAGATTGTTCTTGTGCCGAACTTGCAACGACGTATAACATACAAGACGCCACGGATGCCAGACTTTTTTGCCGCGTTTGCCAAGGGGGTAGTCGCCGCTCCGGAGGAGCGGGATGTTTATAGCTGCAGGTTATCCTTCTCTTAACAAGCTCCGGAGGAGCGGCATGTCGCATGTCGCCCCTCACGGGGCTCGGGGTTCAATCAGCACGTCGGGGCTATAAACATCCCGCCCCTCCGGGGCTTCCCAGATAGCCTTTGATGACTAACGGAGACTGGTTTGATGACGACTCGCAGGACGAGAGAGGCGGACGACTTCGGCGATGGGCTCTGTTACGACCCGACAATCGCAGTGAAACATCTCGCGAAGGCCGACAGGGTGCTGGCGAAATTGATGAAGCGCGCCGGGCCCTTCGCCTTGCAGACGCGGCATCTGCACAACCCTTTCGAGGCGCTGGCGCGCAACATCGTCTTTCAGCAGTTGCACGGCACGGCGGCCGAGGCGATTCACGGGCGACTCGTCGGGCTCTTCGGCGGCGGTCGCCTTCGCCCGCAAGGTGTCATTGACGCTTCGGAGGAGGCGCTGCGCGGCGTGGGGCTGTCGGGGGCGAAGACGGCGGCGCTCAAAGACCTCGCGGCCAAGACGCTCGACGGCACGGTGCCGACGCTCGCGCGCCTCAAGCGCATGGACGACGAGGAGATCGTCGCGCGTTTGACGCAGGTGCGCGGCATCGGCCGCTGGACGGTGGAGATGCTCCTGATGTTCCGTTTGGGTCGGCCCGACGTTTTGCCCGTGGGCGACTACGCGGTGCGGAAGGGCTTCATGGTCGCGTACGGGCTGAATGATATGCCGAAGCCGAAGGCGTTGGAGCTGCACGCCGAGACGTGGCGACCTTACAGGTCTGTGGCGAGCTGGTACATGTGGCGCGCGCTCGAACACCCGGGACAGGGTTGAACGCGCGCGGTAGGAGAGACGGCGCGGACGCGGTAAACTTGCACGGACAAGCAAGCCACACAGAGGCGGGCCGGGATGCCCTGGGTAGACTTCGACGACTACGAGCACGAGGCGGGCGAGTGCCTGCGCGGCCCTTACGCGCACTTCACGGGGCCGCGCTGGTGCGGCCACCCGCTCTGCATGTTCGAGTCGCGCGGCGGCGACCTCGAAGCGATTGAAGAGGGGCTGGCCGAGCAGGGCTACGACCGGCACCAGGTGTCGCGGATGATCGAGAGCTTTTACGTCCCTCTGTCGGAGCAGAGGGACGAGGAGCGCCTGCGGCGTGGCGAACCGTTGACTTCGAGAGGAGACTGAAGATGGCTGACACGGACACGCTCTTTCACCTCGCGTTCCCCGTCCACGACCTCGCGGCGGCGCGCGACTTCTACGGCGGCGTGCTCGGCTGCCCCGAGGGGCGCAGCTCCGACATCTGGATAGACTTCTACCTGTACGGCCACCAGATCGTGGCGCACCTCCAGCCCGCGCGGGCGGGCGTCGAGGCGTCGAACCCGGTGGACGGCCGCGACGTGCCGGTGCCGCACTTCGGCGTCATCCTCTCGCCCGAGCAGTTCGAGGAGTTGGCCGCGCGCGTGAAAGGTGCGGGCGTCCCGTTCGTCATCGAGCCCTACGTGCGCTTCAAGGGCGAGCCGGGCGAGCAGTCCACCATGTTCTTCCTCGACCCGAGCGGGAACGCTTTGGAGTTCAAAGCCTTCGCCGACCGCTCGCGCATCTTCGAGAAGTAGAAAAGAAAGGTTTACTGATGATCACGGTCGCCAACCGCATTTACGTCAAGCCCGAGTACGGCGAAGCCTTTGAGGCGCGCTTCCGCGACCGCGCGGGGCTGGTGGATAAGATGCCCGGCTTCGTCTCGAACCTCGTGCTCCGGCCCGTCAACGAGGGCGACCCCTACGTCGTCTTCACCGTCTGGCGAAACCGCCAGGACTTCCTCAACTGGGTGCGCTCCGACGAGTTCGTGCGCGGGCACGCGCAGTCGGGCACGCTCCCGCGCGAGGCGTTCTCGGGCTCGAACGTGCTTGAGATGCACGAGGTCGTGCAGGACTCCGCGCGCCCCGACCTTGAGCCCGAGCCGCACGGCGGCCCCTTCAAGATGCACTAGAGAACAGAATCGCGAGCGGTAGCGAGCGGGTGCGTGCTCCGATAAAGGCTCGTTTGAAGTGACCCCGACCCGCGCGCTACCGCTCGCGGTTCTGTTAAAACTTAAGGAAGGATTGAGGAGTAAGATGGCGACACTTGTGACGGGCGGCGCCGGGTACATCGGCAGCGTGATGGTGGAGCAGTTGGCCGAGGCGGGCGAGCAGGTGATTGTGCTCGACGACGCGTCGCGCGGGCACGCCGAGGCGTTGGACGAGCGGGTGCCTTACTACGACGGGCGGGTCGGCGACCGCGAGCTGGTCGAGCGCATCTGCCGCGAGCACGAGGTTGACGCCTGCGTCCACTTCGCCGCGCTCGCCTACGTCGGCGAGTCGGTGACCGAGCCGAAGCTCTATTTCCACAACAACGTCGCGGAAGGACTGGGGCTGCTCGACGGCTTGATGGCGGCGGGCGTGCGCCGCTTCGTCTTCTCCTCGACCTGCGCCACCTACGGCGAGCCCGTGCGCGTGCCGATAGACGAGTCGCACCCGCAGGCGCCGGTCAACCCTTACGGCTGGTCGAAGCTCTTCATGGAGAAGATTCTCTCTTCTTACGACGCGGCTTACGGCCTGCGCTTCGTCGCGCTGCGCTACTTCAACGCGGCGGGCGCGACGAAACGGAAGGGCGAGCACCACGACCCGGAGACGCACCTCATCCCGAACGTGCTCGCGGCGGCGGCCGGCCGTCGCCCCTTCGTCTCGGTCTTCGGCGACCAGTACCCGACGCCGGACGGGACGTGCGTGCGCGACTACATACACGTCACAGACCTCTGCACGGCGCACACGCTCGCGCTCGAACACCTGCGGCGCGGCGGCGGTTCGGAGTTCATCAACCTCGGCAACGGCCACGGCTATTCCGTGATGGAAGTCATCGAGACGACGCGGCGCGTGACGGGGCGCGAGATCGAGGTCAGGGTCGAGCCGGCGCGCCCGGGCGACCCGGCGCGGCTCGTCGCCGACGCCACGAAGGCGCGCGAGGTCTTGGGCTGGAAGACGCAGTACCCCGAGCTTGAGGCAATCGTCCGCACCGCCTGGGAGTGGCACGAAGCGCACCCCGAAGGCTACGGCCAACAGGGTCAAGCCACCGCGGGCTGATGCCTCGCAGGGATGACAAGTGTCTCCGCACTTCTGTCCCGTAGGGACGACTGAAGGTGGATGAAGGCCACGCTGTTCAGTCATCCTTACGGGACTCCTTATTTTCCCTGAAGCCCGCGAGGTCGCTCTCCGTGTCGCGCACCATGTTTATTGGGTTCTGGGTTTTATTACGATTAGCAGTTGAGTGTCACCGAGAGAGATTTAACGCAGAGACACAGAGACACAGAGGCACAGCTTGTTGAGCTATAGCTCTTGAAGCCGTGTCTCCGTGTCTCTGTGTCTCTGTGTTGAAAGCTCACGTCGTATGCACTCGAATGATAAGCGCTCTAGTTGTTGGGAAAAGTGTCTTAACCAACACCCAACAACTCACTCGCGTTCGAGCAGCGCGCGCCACTCGCGGGCGACTTCGACGAGCGCGGCGGCGGCGGCGGGGCAGACGCCGGTCATGTTAACAAACCCGTGCGCGAGCGAGGGGAAGCGTTGCAAGACGACGCCGACGCGCGCCTCCTTCAACCGCTGGGCGTAGGCGTCGCCCTCGTCGCGCAGGTAGTCGAAGCCCGCCGTGGCGACGAGCGCGGGCGCGAGCCCGGAGAGGTCTGGCGCGCGCAGAGGCGAAAGGCGCGGGTCGTTGTCGCGCACGCCCGTGCCGCTCGTGTAGTGGCTGAGGAAGGTGTCGCAGTCTGTGCGCGCGAGGAAGTAGCCACGGCCGAAAAGTTTTTTCGACGCGCGTTCCTCGCCCGCGGCGTCGGTCGCGGGGTAGACGAGCAGTTGCGCGGCGGGCGGTCGTTCGTCTTTGGAAAGCCGCGCGGCGACGGTCGCGAGGTTGCCGCCCGCGCTGTCGCCGCCGATTGAGACTCGCGAAGGGTGCGCACCGAACTGCTCGGCGTTGGCCTGCGCCCAGCGCAGCGCCGACACGGCGTCGTTGAGGCCGGCGGGGAAGGGGTGCTCGGGCGCGAGCCTGTACTCGACCGAGAGGACGTGCGTGCGGGCGTGCAGGCAGAGCACGCGGCACGGCTCGTCGTGTGTCTCAAGATCGCCGATGACGAAGCCGCCGCCGTGCAGGTAGACGAGAAGGTCTCGGCTCCCGTCTGTCGAAGGTGGCGCGTAGTGGCGCGCGCGTAAACGCCCGGCCGCACCTTCGATTTCGAGGTCGCGCACATGGCCTACCCGCGTCTTCGGCCCGCCGAAGATGAGAACCTCACGGCGGAAACGTAAGCGCGCGGTCGCGGGGTCGGGCTCGCAGAGTCCGTAGCGCACGCGCCTGCGGCTGAGCGCGCCGATGAGTTGCAGGCACGGGTCGAGCCGCTGCCCGTCAACCTCCACCTGCGGCCGTCCCGAGAGCCTGAGCTGCACGCGCGCGGGCAGCCGGCCCAGAGAGCGCGCCGCGGCGCCCTGCATGCGCTCGGCGCGTGTGATACTTGTGTGGGACATTGAACGTCTAAGTCGTTAACTTCGGTCGAAACGCGTGCCGGTCATCAAGTGCTCGGAAGGGTCGGGTCGCGCGCCGGATTATAGCGGAGGTCGCGTCGCCCGAAGAATTCCGCGCGCCCCGAAATTTCTACATCGGCGCGCAGCACTTCCGTTAACAAAAGTTTGTAGAGATGGCGGGCTTAACTTTAGAGGAGGGAACGTTCATGTCAACGGGCACGGGTGGCGCGCGCACTCACAGCGCGCCGTGGGATTGCGTCCTGTCGAAGGAGGAGGAGGGCGAGTGTCGCGCGGGCGCGCGCCCCGGGTCGGATCGCGAGTACTTCGAGATACTCGGCCTGTGCATGCTTCAGGCCGGGCTCAACTGGGCGTCCATCAGGAAGCACTGGCCGAAGTACCGCGAGGGCTTCCGGGGCTTCAGCGTCGAAGAGCTTGCGCGCTCGACGCCCGACGAACTGCTCGCGCGCCCCGGCGTCATCAGGAACAAGAGGAAGGTCGAGGCCGTCATCCACAACGCGAGGGAGTTCGAGAGGATCGCCGACCAGTACGGCTCCTTCGCCGCGTTCCTCGAAACGCTCAAGCCCCTCCCCGAGCCCGAGCAGGTCAAGTCACTCACCAAACGCTTCAAACAGGTCGGCCCTGAGACGGGTGACTACTTCCTGCATTCAGTCGGCTTCTGAGAGTGACGGGAGGGAGTAGGGAGAAAACAGTAGGCAGTAAGCAGTAGGCAGATGGCAGTAGGCAGTTAAGAGCCCCGGAGGGGCG
>JBEVJD010000569.1:0-6231 GCA_040510435.1 Pyrinomonadaceae bacterium
TCCTCGTCCTCGTCTGCGTCCTCTTCTTCCTCAATGGTCGCGCCGGTGAGCGGCGTGATGTCGCCGCCGAAGAAGGAGTCGTAGAGTTCGCGCGCGCGGTCGAAGTCGCGCTCGTCGACGAGGACGAGCGCCCCGGGCGAGGTCGAAGAGAGCAGCGGCGAGAAGGCGTCGGCGCCGCCCGACTGGACGGCCGCGCGCACGCCGTTCTGCTGAAGGATGTCGGCCACCATCTCGGCCTCAGCCGGCGAGCCGATGTTGTGCAAAGGGACGAAGCGCGCCTCGCTGTGGTCGTGTAGGGTGTTCTCGGGCGTCAGCCGCTCGACCAGCTCGGTGCTGTGGTCTGGGCAGACCGTCACCCCCTCCTCATACTCCGACTCGCAAACAGGACAGAACATCAGAAGCCCCCCGGGATTAAGTTGATTGGGAAAACTGAAGGACGCGGAGGATTATAAGGCCGTGAACCGTAAACCGTAAACCGTGACAGGAGCGTGAACCGTAAACCGTGACAAGAAAGAACTGTCTTTCTCTCGTCACGGTTTACGGTTTACGGTTCACGGTTTTTAAGCGCTGACGGCGCGCTCGAAGGGGATTTCCTCGAAGTGGGTCATGCGCTTGAAGTCGCGGAAGCGCTGGTTGATCTCCTCGTGGGTGAGGCGGCGGACGCGGTCGGTGCCGAACTCTTCGACGTTGAAGGAGGCCATGACGGAGCCGAAGATGATGGCGCGCCGGAGGGTGTCGTCATTAACCTTCTCGTGGCTGGAGAGGTAACCCATGAAGCCGCCCGCGAAGGTGTCGCCCGCGCCCGTCGGGTCGAAGACCGACTCCAAAGGGTAGGCCGGGATGGCGAAGTAGGAATCCTTCGTGAACATCGCCGCGCCGTACTCGCCGCGCTTGATGACGAGCGCGCGCGGGCCCCACGAGAGGATTTTGCGCGCGGCCTTAATCAGGTTCGGCTCCCCGGAGAGCATGCGCGCCTCGGCGTCGTTGATGATGACGACATCGACCACGCGGATGGCGGCCTCGACCTGCTCGGGGACGGACGTGATCCAGTAGTTCATCGTGTCGAGCGCGACCAGCTCGGCCCCCGAAATCTGCTCGCGCACCTCGCGCTGCAACTCCGGCTGGATGTTGCCGAGGAAGACCATGCGCGCGCCCTTCGACTCCTCGGAGAGCTTCGGCTTGAAGTCCGCGAAGACGTTAAGCTGCGTGTCGAGCGTGTGCGCGGTGTTGAGGTCGAAGTCGTAGCGCCCGCTCCAGAAGAAGGTCTTGCCGCCGCCGACGCGTTCGAGGTCGTCCGTGTTGATGCCGCGGTCATGGAAGACGGCCATCTCCTCCTCGCCGAAGTCGTCGCCGACGACCCCGACCACGCGCACGTCCGTGAAGAAACTGGCCGACAGCCCGAAGTGCGTCGCCGACCCGCCCAACATCCTCTCGCGCTTACCGAACGGCGTCTCGACCGCGTCGAACGCCACAGAGCCAACCACGAGCAATGACACCTTGATGAGTTCTCCTGCTATTTGAAATGAAAAACCTTTACGCGGAAGAGGCGCGCCCTTGCGAGACGCGCCCCTTCGGTCGCTACTGCTGCTTCGCTTCCTTCGGCTTCGGCTCGCCGAGGCTTTCGAGCGCGGCCTGTGCCTCCTTGTGGAAGTCGCTCTTGGGGTGGTCGTTGACGAGGCGGGTCAGGTAGTCGCGCGCCGTCGCGCGCATGTTCTCGGGCGAGAACTCCTCGGCCTTCTCGGGCGTCGAGGTGGGCGGCTTCTGCTTGCCCTTGCCCTCGGAGAGGTAGAGGCTGCTCATGCCCGCGATGTAGAGCACCTCGTCGATCTTGTAGAACTCGGGGTAGCCCACGGCCAGTTCCTCGCAGCGCTTAAAGGCCGCGTAGTACGCCTTCTTGTTCTTGAAGTAGTGGCGCGCGACCTCCAGCTCGTGCTTCGCGGCCTTCTCGGACTCCACGTCCCTCAAGGCGGACGGGTCGGCGGGCCCGGCCGCGACCGTCCCCGTCTGCGCCCGCGCCCCGGCCGCCGCCAGACCGAGCGTCAAAGCGACAGCACACATCGTCAGGATAAATTTCTTCATACAAAACACCTCTTCGGGAGTGATAAGTGATAAGTGATAAGTGATGAGTAAGAGCTTTTCTCTTATCATCCATCACTCATCACTTGTCACGATACTTTTTGATGATGGCATCGAGCTTCTTCGTTGTCGCCTCGGGCCAGAGTTCGGGCGGCGTGAAGATGGCGTTCTTGATGGCGGAGCCGCAGCCGCACGCGCGCGGGGCGTCCGCGAGGCGCCTGACGGCCTCGCGCATGATGACCTGCGCGTTGCGCACGTTCTTGTTGAGGTATTCGACGACCGTCTCGACCGAAACGGCGTCGTGCGCCTCGTGCCAGCAGTCGTAGTCGGTGACGAGCGCCAGCGTCGCGTAACAGATTTCGGCCTCGCGCGCCAGCTTCGCCTCCTGAAGGTTCGTCATCCCGATGATGTCCATCCCCCACGAGCGATAGACTTTCGACTCGGCCTTCGTCGAAAACGCAGGCCCCTCCATGCACAGGTACGTGCCGCCGCGGTGGACGTTCACCTCCGCCACGCGGCAGGACTCCTCCAGCACGTCGCCCAGATCGTTGCAGACCGGGTGCGCGAAGGTGACGTGACCGACGATGCCTTCGCCGAAGAAGGTTGACTCGTGCGCGCGCGCGCGGGTGCGGTCGAAGAACTGGTCGGGGATGACCATGTCGAGCGGCGCGTACTGCTCTTGCAGCGAGCCGACGGCCGAGGCCGAAAGGATGCGCTCGACCCCGAGCAGCTTCATGGCGTAGATGTTGGCGCGGAACGGCAGCTCCGTCGGCAGGTGCTTGTGCCCGCGGCCGTGGCGCGGCAGGAAGGCCACGCGCTCGCCTTCGAGCGTGCCGACGATGAAGGCGTCCGACGGCGGGCCGAACGGCGTCTCGACCGACACCTCCTCCACGTCCTTCAACTCCGGCATCTGGTAGAGGCCGCTGCCCCCGATGATGCCGATCTTCGCGGTTGTCATGTACGTTTCACCTTAGGCTGTTTCGATTTGTTCACTCACGGCGCGGAGCTTCCCGCCTTCTTCAACGACGCGCGCGAGCGGCTGTTCGGGGTCGTGGTAGAAGAGGCAGAGCCAGTTTTCGCGCGCGGCCTGCGGCAGAAGGCGGCGCTTGGACTCGACGGTCTCGACGGGGTAGAGGTCGTAGCCCATCACCCACGCTAGGGGCACGTGCGCGCGCGTCGGCACGAGGTCTGCGAAGCCGTAGAGCGTCCGCCCTCCGCGCTCAAGTCTCACGCACTGCATCGTGCGCGAATGGCCGGGCACTGTCTCCAGACTGAGACCGGGTACGACCTCGTAGCTGTCGTCTTTAAGCTCCAACTGACCCGACTCCGCGAGCGGCCGCCAGTTCTCGGGCAGGTAGCTCGCGCGGTCGCGCTCGTACGGCGACTCGGCGTGCTCGTACTCCGAACGCGAGACGAAGTAGCGCGCGTTGGGGAAAGACGGGCTGACGTGCCCCTGCGCGTCGAGCGTGGTGTTGCCGCCCGCGTGGTCGAAGTGCAGGTGCGTGTTGACGACGATAGACACGTCCTCGGGGCGAAAGCCCGTGCGCGCGTGGAGGGTTTCGCGGAGGGTGGGCCCGGGGCTCACGCCGTACATCGCGGCCTGGCGCGGCGACCACTTGTCGCCCATCCCCGTCTCGACGAGGACGCGCTCGCCCGCGGCCTCGACGAAGAGGCAGTTGGCGTTGAGCGTGATGCGGTTCTCCTCGTCGGGCGGGGCGACGCGCTGCCAGAGGGCGCGCGGCACGACGCCGAACATCGCGCCGCCGTCGAGGCGGAACTCGCCGCCGGGCACGACCTCAACGCGATAGTCTCCGAACCGCACCACGCCTCCGCGGCCTCTACTTCTTCTTCCCGGGCGCGGCCTTCCCCTTCGGGTTGCCGGAAGGGTTGGCGTCTTCCGCCGGTGCCGGCGGCGGAGGCACGTCGCCGCCCATGTCACCGCCGTGCGGCGAGCCGCCCATGCCGCCCATCGGCATCGGCGGCGTCTCGGGGGCCTTGACGGGGAAGTCTTCGGGCACCTTGATGTTGGTGCGCTTGGCGATCTCGTCAACTTCCTTCTTCGTCTTCTCCTCCAGGATCGCTTCCTTGGCCGTGTCGCGCGGCGGCTTGGGCGGGGCGAAGGGGTTCGCGCCCTGCCCGGAGGTCGGCTTGATCAGGATGTGGCGCGCGTGAATCTGCTCCTCGGGCTGGCCGCCCTTGTCCGCGCCTTCGGGGGACATCGGGTTCGGCTCGGACTTGCCCTGGCGCGTGCCGAGCCGCTGGATGATGTGGAAGCCGAACTGGCTCTCGACGATGTCGCTGATGTCGTTGTCCTTCAGGGCGAAGGCCGCGTCCTCGAACTGCTTGACCATGCGCCCGCGGCCGAACCAGCCGAGGTCGCCGCCGCTCTCCTTCGCGCCGGGCTCGTCGGAGTTCTCCTTCGCCAACTTGTCGAAGTCCTCGCCCGCGCGCGCGCGCTTCAGGAGGTCTTCGGCCTTCTGGCGCGCGACCTTCGGGTCGAGTTCGGGGTGCGCGACGTAGTAAGCCTGAATCTCCTCGTCGGTCGGCTCAAGCTTCTTCGACAGCTCGTTGGAGTAGATGCGGCTCAGGGCGACGGCCTGCTGGAACTGTATCTGGAGCTGCGCGGAGCGGTCGTTATCGACGCCCGCGGCGCGCCCCTTCTGCGCCATCAAAGACATCGGCGCCCACTGCTCGCGGAACTGCTTCTTGACCTCGTCGGTGATGGGCTGCCCCTCGGGCACGAGCCCGATGGTCTTGAGGTCTTCGAGGTACTGGTCGGCCTGCTGCGTGTTCTTCTCGTCCTTGAGGAAGGCGTCGATATCTTCCTGCTTCGGCCGGTAGTCGTCGGGCTTGGCGTTGGCGTCGCGCTGCTTCTTGACGTACATCTGCGCGATGACGAGCATCTTCATGGCTTCGAGCTGGCGCTTGACCTCCGGCTTGTCCGCAATGCCCTTGGCGCGCGCCTCGGCGGCGACGGCGAGAATCTGCTTGATGTCTTCGGAGAGCTTCTTGCGCTCCTCGGGGGAGGAGGCGAGGCGCGCGCGCTCGGCCGGCCCGAGCGACTCGGCGATGAGCCCCATGTCGTCGGGCGAGAGGCTGGTCAGCGCCCCGCTGGCACGGCCGTGCCTGGCCTGCCAGAAGATGAGCCCGACCGAGGCGAGCACCGCCACCAGCACGGCGATGATTGCTTTTGTGGTTGCCTTCAAAACTGATCCTCTTTCTTTTTAATAAGCTTCTCAAAAAGGCACTGCCGGGCCGCATGTCCGCGAGAGCCGGGGGGGCGCCGACCGTTCAAGATACACGAAAAAGACGCCCTGCGCATGTCGCCGGGGCGCGGCGCGGGGCCGGCCGCGGCGGCTTCAGGGCTTGCGCCGCGCGGGGGCCTTGCGCGCGGGCGCCGGGCGCGTCGCGGGGGTCTTGCCCTTCGCCGCGGGGGTCGTCGCCGCCGCGGGCTGCTGCGCTGAGGCTCCGCCCGCGGTCGCGGGCTTCGCCGGGGCGGACGCGGCGTCTCCGACCGCGAACGTCTCGGCCACCTGTATGCGTCGGCGCGCGGCGGCTTCGTCGAGCGCGCGGTTTCGCTTCTCTTCTTCGACCGCGACGGCGGCCCGCTCGCGCGGCGTCGTCCGTTGCGCGCTCTGGCCGCGCGTCGCCTTCGAGTACTGGATGAGGATGTGGCGCGCGTGCACCTCTTCGCCCGCGCCCTGCCCCCGCCGCTCGTCGAGCTTGACGATGTGGAAGCCGAACACGGTCTCGAAGACGCCGCTGACCTCCCCCGGCTTGAGCCCGAAGGCCGCGTCCTCGAAGGGCTTGACCATCATGCCGCGGCCGAACCAGCCGAGGTCGCCGCCGCGCCCCTTGCCGCTCGGGTCTTCGGTGAACTGGTCGGCGAGCTTGACGAAGTCCTCGCCCGCGCGGACGCGCGCCAGCACGCCCTCGATCTTCGCGCGCTCGGTCTTCGTGTCCAGCTCCGGGTGCGCCGCGACGTAGGCGTCGATCTCGGCGGCGGTGGGCTGGAAGCGCGTCTTCGTCTCTTCGTCGTAGATGCCCGCGAACAGCTTCGCCTGTTGGAGGATGACGGAGAGCTGCGTCTTGCGGTCGCGGTCGAGCCCGGCCGCGACGCCCTTGCGCATGGCGACCATCACGCGGCCGTAGTGC
>JBEVJD010000570.1:0-8500 GCA_040510435.1 Pyrinomonadaceae bacterium
TCGCAGCGGGTCAGCCGACGTAGCGACCGAACCAGTCGAGCGTGCGGCGCCAGGCATCGGCTGCCGCGGCCGGGTGGTACCGCGGTCCCGTGTCGTTGAAGAACGCGTGGTCGGCGTCCGGTTCCACAATCAACTCGTGGACCAGACCCGCGCGCTCGAGTGCGGCCTGCGTCGCATCCTTGGCCGCGTTCACCTTGGGGCCGTCGAGAGCTCCATAAAATCCGAGCACGGCCGCCGTATTGCCCGCAAAGTCCGGGTTCTCGGGAGCGGGGCCGTAGAACGGAACGGCCGCCGCAAGCTGCGGTGCACCGGTGTCGAGCAGCCGCCAAACCATCCCGCCGCCGAAGCAGAAACCGACCGCGCCCAACTTGCCCTTTGAATCGGAGCGCGCTTTGAGCCACTTGGCCGACGCGACGAAGTCTTCGGTCATCTTCTTCCCGTCCACCTGCCGGAAGGCGGCGGCGCCTTTCTCGTCGTCGCCCGGGTAGCCGCCGACCGAGGTCAGCCCGTCGGGCGCGAAGGCGACGAAGTTGGCGAGCGCGAGGCGACGCGCCACGTCTTCGATGTATGGGTTGAGCCCGCGGTTCTCGTGAATGACGAGCACGACGGGCAGCTTCCCATTTTTAGCCGGGCGCGCGAGGTAGCCTTTAATCGAGCCGTTCCCGGCCGGGGATTGGACGACTTCGTACCCGACCTTGATGCGCTTGTCGGCGGGCGGCACCTGCTGCGCGAAGACGTAGTTGGGCCTCAGTCCCTCGAAGATGGCCGCGACGGTCAGGCCGCCGACCGCGAACTTGCCGGCGCGGTCGAGGAAAGTGCGGCGGTCGATGTCGCCGTGCTGGTATTCGTGAAACAGGTCTAACAACTCCTGCGGGTAATCGGATGCTACTTTACGTTCCATTCTTCCTCCTTAACTCAGCTCTACTTTATTAGGAGAGTCGAAAACGGGCTCAATGTTGCTTTCGCACGGATTAACATGTCAAGGACTTCGGGTCTTTGTTGCAGGAATGGTCTTGAAGCTTTTATCTTATCGCGTATCGTGACGACCCGAGCGAAGACTTGCCTGTTGATGCTCTTCCTCGTCGTGTGCGCGGGCCGCGCCCTCGCGCACAACCCGATGACGAGTTGGGCCGTGGCGCGCCTGCATGACGACCGAATCGAGTTGGAGGTGGAGCTGTCGGCCGAGTCGGTGTGGACTCTCCTCGGAGAGCCCGCGACTTCCGCGCCCGATGTGGCCGCCGTGCCGGAGCGCCTGAAGGCAATCGCGCCCGACCTCTACAAACTCTCGGCCGGCGGCGCAGAGCTTTCGCCGCGCTCCGTACATGTCGATTTGCCCGACGACGACGGCGTCAACTTTCAAGTCGTCTACCCGCGTCCTGCCGGCGCAAGGCTCCGCTTCGACGCCGCATTCCTCCAAAAGCTATCACTCGACCACAGAACCACTCTGACGCTCAAGGATGCGGCCGACAAGGTCTTACGCACAGAGGTGCTGACGGCCACAGCCAACTCTTTGGAGACGGATGACACGAATGCTGGTTCAGACGCCGCGGCGGGACGGTCGTCTTCATTCTGGGGATTCCTGAAGCTCGGCGTCGAGCACATCCTGACGGGTTACGACCACCTGCTCTTCCTCCTCGGGCTGCTCGTCGCCTGCCGACGCTTCTCGACGGCGGCGAAGATCGTCACGTGCTTCACCATCGCGCACTCGCTGACGTTGGCCCTAGCCGCGCTCGACGTGGTCTCTCTGCCGGGACGCGTGGTCGAGCCGCTGATTGCGGCCTCCATCGTCTTCGTCGCGGTCGAGAACATCATCAGGCGCGGCGAGCCCGGGTGGCGCTGGGCTCTGACCTTCGCGCTCGGACTCGTCCACGGCTTCGGCTTCGCGGGCGCGTTGAGGGATGCGGGACTCGGCTCGGGCGGCGCCGCGCTGCTCGTCCCGCTCTTCTCCTTTAACCTCGGCGTGGAGTTGGGGCAGGTGGCGGTCGCGGCGCTCGTGCTGCCGCTGCTCTGGAAGCTGCGCGACATACCCGCCTTCGAGAGGTACGGAAGAGTCGTTATCTCCGTCGCCATCGCGCTCGCGGGCGCTTACTGGTTCGTGACGCGCCTCTTCTTTTCGTGAGTCAGAACTAGTTCGTCTCGGCCGGGTAGATGTGGCCGACGTTCTTCGGCGTGACGAGCTGGTGCTCGACGAAGACGGCCGAAGGGGCGTGCTTCTTCTGTAGGATGGCGCGTGCGAGTGGGATCAGCTCGTCGCCGTATCGTTCGGGGAAGTAGGCCACCGAGCCCACGAGGTGCGTCCCCGGCCGGCGTAACTCTTCCAGCACAGACTTGACAGCGTTCTGTCCCATGACCGCGCAGAGGTGCCCGCGCCCCGCCTCCTCGAAGGCGCGCAACACCCCGAGCGCGCTCGGGTCGTTGACGGCGACGACGAGTGTCCGCTTCGGCCGCGTGCGGCGCAGGTAGCGCCGCCCGACTTCGAGGCTCTTCTCGAAGATGCCCTTGCCGTCGAGGCGTGCCGTCGGCGTCTTGTTGACCCCGTGCAGCACCTCTCCCAGGCCCGCCAGCATTCCCGTGATGCGAAGCTGCGGGAGCGGCCCCGCCAGTGGCAGCTCGACCTGCAAGACCTCCTCCACCTGCCCGCCCCAGTTCGCCTTCGCCCAACGGCCGAGCGCGCGTCCGCCGATGAGCCCCGCCTGATAGTTGTTTGCGCCGAAGTAGGTGGCGCCCGGGTGCGGGATGTCGATGGCGATGACGGGGATGTTCGCCTCGATGAACTTGGACGAGATGAACGGCGCCACCTGCTCGAAGGCTTGAAACTCAAGCACCAGATCGACGCGCTCGCGGACGAGCAGGTCTGCGTTGCGTAGCGCCTGCGTCGGGCTGTAGCGGTTGTCCACGGTGACGAGCGGAATCTGCTCGCGGTCTGCGGCGCGCTGCACGCTCGCGCTCACCTCGCGCGAGAACTCCGAGTCGGTGGTCTGCGCGGCGAAGCCGAGCCGGAAGCCGGGGCCGCCGAGCGGCCTGACGAGGCTGCGATAAGCGTTCTTGCCCGCGCGCTCCATGAGGCCGCCGCGGACGAGGCTCTGCGCGAGCCTGTGGGCCGTCGTCTTGCTCAGACCCGTGCGCCCCACGAGGTCGCGCAGTCCTAACAATTCGCCCTCGTGCCGGAAGGCTTTCAGCAATGTGCAGGCGCGGACAACTGCTTCTGCGACGGCGGGTTCTTTGTCCATCGGTCAGAAATTCCGTTCCGCATACCGGAATGTTGGTAAGGCCAACAAATTATACACGACCCGCGATTTTGCAGGAGAAATTTACCATGCGTTCCGCATCGCGGAATCCGGCACGCCGCAGAAACTAATCCTTGCCGCGCCTCGGAAACGCCTCTAAGCTCCGCCGGAATATCACGATTCTACGTTAGCCTGACCAACCCTGGTCGGGCTTCGACTCACAACACCCGACGGTCTTACTTTCAAAGCGGCAGAGGCAAAGCGAATGTTAAAGATTAATCTCAGGACAGGTCTGGTTCTGGCGGCGGCGCTCCTCATCATCTCGACGACGGCGAGGGCGCAGTACCTGATGGAGAACCTCGGGCGCGGCGTGGTCGCCATCCGGCAGAACACGACGGACGTGTACGTCGGCTGGCGCCTGTTAGGCACAGACACCTCCACGGTCGCTTTCAACCTCTACCGCTCCACGGGCGGCGGGCCTGCCATCCAGCTCAACGCCGCGCCCGTCACCGACAGCACCAACTTCGTAGACACCAACGCCGACCTCACGCAGCCGAACGCGTACTACGTGCGCCCGGTCGTCAACGGTGTCGAACGCGCGCCGAGCGACGCGTTCACGCTCCCGGCCAACGCGGGCGTGCAGCAGTACCTCAACGTCCCGCTCCAGATTCCCGCGGGCGGGACGACGCCCGACGGCGTCGCATATACCTACACCGCCAACGACGCCTCGGTCGGCGACGTGGACGGCGACGGCGAGTACGAGATCATCCTCAAGTGGGACCCGACGAACTCGAAGGACAACTCGCAGAGCGGCTACACGGGCAATGTCTACCTCGACGCCTACAAGCTCAACGGCACGCGTCTGTGGCGCATCGACCTCGGGCGCAACATCCGAGCCGGCGCGCACTACACGCAGTTCATGGTCTACGACCTCGACGGCGACGGTAAGTCTGAGGTCGCCTGCAAGACCGCCGACGCCACCGTGGACGGCGCCGGCACCGTCATCGGCAACGCGAACGCCGACCACAGAAACTCTTCCGGCTACATCCTCTCGGGCCCCGAGTTTTTGACCGTCTTCAACGGCCTGACCGGCGCCGCGATGGCGACTGTTAACTACGACCCGCCGCGCGGCACCGTCTCATCCTGGGGCGACTCCTACGGCAACCGCGTTGACCGCTTCCTCGCGGGCGTCGCCTACCTCGACGGCAAGCGCCCGAGCCTCGTGATGGCGCGCGGCTACTACACGCGCGCCTACGTCGCGGCATGGAATTGGCGCGACGGCCAGCTCTCGAAGGTCTGGGCCTTTGACACCGGCCACACCGGCACGTCCAACCCTAACTCCGCCTATCGCGGCCAGGGCTCGCACTCTCTGACCATCGGCGACGTGGACGGCGACGGCAAGGACGAGATCACCTACGGCGCCGCCGCCATCGACGACAACGGCACCGGCCTTTACTCGACCAACCTCGGTCATGGCGACGCGCTGCACATGTCGGACATGGATCCCGACCGCCCCGGCCAGGAGGTCTACATGGTGCACGAGGAGCCGGCCAGCTACGGCGCGAACGGCTCCGAGTTCCGCGACGCGCGCACGGGCGCGCTCATCTTCGGCGTCTCGGGCGAGGGCGCGGACGTGGGGCGCGGCGTGGCGCTCGACATCGACCCGCGCTATCGCGGCTACGAGATGTTCAGCTCGCGCGGGGGGCTCTGGAGCGCCACCGGCGTGCAGATCAGCACCTCCGCGCCCTCGCCGAAGAACTTCGCCATCTGGTGGGACGCAGACCTCCTGCGCGAGTTCGAGGACGGCACGACCATCTCGAAGTGGAACTGGACGACCCGCACTGCCGCCACGCTGCTCTCGCCCGCGGGCGTCGCGTCTAACAACACGACGAAGGCGACCCCCGCCCTCTCCGCGGACGTGCTCGGCGACTGGCGCGAGGAGGTTATCTGGCGCACCACGGACAACACGGCGCTTCGCATCTACACGACGACCATCCCGGCCTCGAACCGCATCTACACGCTGATGCACGACCACCAGTACCGCGTCGCCATCGCGTGGCAGAACACGGCCTACAACCAGCCGCCGCACCCGAGCTTCTACCTCGGCGACGGCATGGGCGCCGTGCCGAAGGCCAACATCGTCACCTCGCTGGGCGCCAAGATCGCCGCCGTCACCAACGTCTCCGAAGACACGGGCGCCTCCTCGAACGATAAGATTACGAGCGACGCCGCCGTCGTCCTGAGCGGCACGGCCGGCGCCAACAACGCCGTCACGCTCGCGCTCGCCGGAACAGGCGAGATCGGCACGGCCGACGCAGACGCCTCCGGCAACTGGAGCTTTGACTACACCAACGTCACTCTCTCCGAAGGCACACACACCTTCACCGCCACCGCGACCGACGAGGAGGGCGGACAGACCCCCGAGTCCGAGCCCTTCGCCGTCACCATCGACACGACCGCCCCGGCCGCGCCTTCCATCAACAGCGTCGGCGGCGGCTCTCTCGTCTTCAAGGGCACGGCCGAGGCGGGCACGACCGTCACCGTCACGCGCGCGGGCGCCGGCACAGTCGGCACCACCACCGCCGGCCAGAACGGCGCCTGGTCGCTGACCTACTCGGCCTCGCTGCCGCAGGGCGTCCACACCTTCAACGCGACGGCCGCCGACACGGCGGGCAACACGAGCCCCGCCTCCGCCGACTACACGGTTGACACGGGGCTGACGACGCCCGCCATCATCAGCATCATCTCCGACACCGGCGCGCTCTCGAACGACGGCGTGACGAGCGACACGACCCTCGTCATCAACGGCACGGCCGCCGCCGGCCACACCGTGACCCTCAGCCGCGCCGACGCGGGCGTCATCGGCGCGGCCATCGCCGACCCCTCGGGCGCGTGGAGCTTCGACTACACGAACACCGTGCTCCCGGCCGGCACCTACACCTTCAACGCCAAGGCCACAGACAGCGCGAACCACGACAGTCTCTCCTCCCCAGACTTCGTCGTGATCGTCGAGGAGACGCCGCCCACCGTTCTCTCCATCAACCGCCAGAACCCTTCGGGCGCGACCATCAACGGCGGCACGGTCGTCTTCCGCGTCACCTTCAGCGAGCAGGTGAGCGGCGTTGACGCCGCCGACTTCCAACTCACGACGACCGGCTCGGCCACCGGCACGCTCACGAGCCTTTCGGCCGTCACCGGCACGACTTACGACGTGACCGTCAACTCCGTCTCGGGCACGGGCACTCTGCGCCTCGACTTGAAGGCGAGCGGCACAGGTATCATTGACGTGGCCGGCAACGCCGCCTCGGGCGGATACACGTCGGGTCAGAGCTATACGGTCAGCAACAACGTCAGCGGCACGTGGTCGCAGCTCGTCAGCGGCGGCCTGTGGAGCGGCAGTTCCAACTGGCTGAACGGCGCCGTCGCCAACGGCGCGGGCAACACCGCCAACTTCAACGCGCTCGACATCTCGGGCACGAACCTCGTCCGTCTGGATTCGCCGCGCGTGCTCGGCGGCATCAACTTCGGCGACACGAACGCCGCCTCGGCCGGCAGTTGGCTCATCGACGGCAACGGCGACCCCTCGAACGGCTTTACGTTCTCGGTCGCTTCGGGCGCGCCGACCATCACGGTGAGTGCGCTCGGCTCGAATGCTTCGGCCAACATCGCGACGCCCGTCAACAGCACGGCCGGTTTGACGAAGGCCGGCGCGGGCACGCTCGTGCTCGCGGGCAACAGCGCGGCCGGCGGCTCGACGAGCGTCGCCGCGGGCATCCTCCGCATCGGCACGGGAGGGCAGTTGACGACGACGACGATGGACTTGACCTCGGCCGCCGGCACGCAGCTCAACGTCGCGGGCGGTACGCTCACGGCGAGCGGCCTCGTCACCGTCAACTCCAACGGCAATGCCACGACCTCCGCGAACCTGATCGTGGACTCCGGCACGGCCAACTTCAACGGCGGCCTCCGCAACAACAACAACGACGGCGCGTCCATCCGCATAGGCGGCGGCACCGTCAACACGACGACCGTCACGCTCCAGCGCGGCAGCTACACGACCAGCCCCGCCTACACCACGGGCTTCATCGTCACCGGCGGCACGACGAACGTCAGCGGCGCCGTCGGCCTCGGCACCAACAATTCGAGCAGTTCGCTCTCCGTCGAGGGCGGCACGCTCACCGTCGGCGGCACGATCACCGTCGCCAACCAGGCGACGGCCGGGCGCGGCGGCGCGCTGCGGGTGACGGGCGGCGTCTTCAACGCGGCCGACACGGTCAACGGCATCGTGATGTCGAGGACGAACGGCACGAACGCCAACAACGTCTCCTTCGCGACCTTCTCGGGCGGGGTGAGCACCGTCGAGAAGTTCACGCTCGGCTTCGACAGCACGGTCAACGCGGGCTCCGCCACTCTCACAATCAACGGCGGCGCGCTCTACATGGGCGGCGGCGGCATCGTCAAGAAGGGCACGAGCGGACTCGCCACCAGCATCAACCTGACGAGCGGCACGCTCGGCGCGGCCGAAGACTGGTCAACGTCGCTGCCGTTGACTTTGACCTCGGGCAACAGCATCCAGCTCAAGGCGGCCGACATCGCCAACCTGCCGCAGACCATCACGCTCTCGGGCGTGCTCTCGGGCGCGGGCGGCATCACGAAGACCGGCGCGGGCACGCTCGTCCTCTCCGGCGCGAACACCTACACCGGCGCGACCAGCGTCAACGCGGGCACGCTCCGCGTCTTGGGGAGCGTCGCCACGGGCGGCGCGTTCAACGTCAACAGCGGCGCCGCGCTCTCGGGCTCCGGCTCCGTGAACAGGACGGTGACGCTTAACTCGGGCGGCTCCGTCGCGCCCGAAGGCGCGGCGCAGATCGCGACGCTCGGCGCGGCCGCGCTCACGTGGAACGGCGGCGCCACGTTGGACTTCGACCTTGCGGCGACCTCCGACCGGCTCGCACTCTCGGGCGCGCTCACGAAGGGAAGCGCCGGCTCCTTCGAGTTCGCCTTTAACCCGGCCGACGCCCTCGCGCCGGGGACGACCTACACGCTCGCCACCTTCGGCTCGACCAACTTCGACGTGACGGACTTCACCTACTCGGGTCTGCCCGGGGAGTTGAAGGGCAGGTTCACGCTCGAAGCCGGTGCGCTGAAGTTCACCGTGCTCGACAACGTCGCGCCCGTGCTCCACGCGCCGGCCGACATCACGCTCGAAGCCACCGGCCCCGCGGGCGCGGTCGCCACTTACACGGCGACGGCCGAGGACAACCTCGAAGGCG
>JBEVJD010000571.1:0-3110 GCA_040510435.1 Pyrinomonadaceae bacterium
CTCTTAATGACCTGCTTCGCGCCCGCCGCCCCTTCGAGCCGCGCCAGTTCGGCGAAAAGCTCCCTGCCGAAAAGGGCAGGCACGCCGAAGCTCCCGCCGTACGTCGAGGCGACGACGGGGCTTCCCGTGGCGCGGTGCGCCTTGACGAGACCGTGGATGATTTCGGAGGTGAGGTGAGGCTGGTCGCACAGCAAGAGGACGGCCGAGTCCGCGCCCGGGGCCGCGTTGAGAAGACCTTCGACGCCCGCACGGACAGACGAAGCCATCCCGGTCTCCCAGCGTTTATTCAACACTTCCCGCACGTCGAGCCCGTCCAGCTCACGCCTCGACAACTCGGCGTTGGTGCCCGTCACCACGATGACGGGGCGGAGCCCCGCGCCCAGCGCGGCGAGGGCGGCGCGCCTGAGCAGACTCTCGCCCCGGTATTGCAAGGTCTGCTTCGGGCTGCCCATCGCGGGAGGATGAACCCGCCGCCAAAATCACAGCGCCGACGCCCACCGAGTCGCTTTCGACCACCCCGGAAATCTCCTCCCCGGTCAGCCTTCGCCCCTCACGCCACTGCCACAGTCTGGTTCTGTTCTTCCCTCAAGGGGACGCGCTCGCCTACACCTGTGCCGCCGTGGATGGAGCCCCGGCGCTCGCGCAACATCCCGCCGCGCCGCCCGTCTAAGACCGCGCGCATTTCGGCGACGATTGACAGCGCGATCTCTGCGGGAGCGTTCGCCCCTATATCCAGACCGACCGGGGAATGAAGGCGTGACAGGCCAGCCTCTTCGAGGCGGTACGCGTCTTCACTCGCCGCCAACTCACTCAGCATCCGTTCGGTCCGTTTGCGGGGGCCCATGACCCCGATGTAGAGGGCGGGGGACGCGAGCAGGAATTTGAGCAGTTCGAGGTCGTGCGTGTAGTTGTGCGACATCAGCAGCGTCAGCGTCCGCGGCGTAACGCAGACCCGCGCGCCGACTTCTTCAGGGCGCGCGAGCGTGACCCTGTCGGCCGCGGCGAACCGGGAGAGGCTGACGGGGCGTGCCTGCGGGTCAACCACCTCCGTCCGCCAGCCGAGGCCGCGCGCGAGTTCGACGACCGGCAGCGCGTCTTGCCCCGCGCCGAAGACGACCAGCGAAACGGGAGGTGACAGCGTCTCCACGAAGACCTTCAGGGAGCCGCCCGCCGCATCGTAGACTCTGACCCCGGCCGCCCCCGCGCGCACGTCGCCCTCGATGAGCGACGCCACCTCGTCGCTCAGATTCTCGCGCCCCGCCTCGCCGCCTTCGTCAATGAAGAGGCGCGCGCCGATTGCGACGTGACGCGCGGCCGGTATCGCGTCCGAAGACGTGTGTTGGTACACAGTCGCGACCGTTAAGGACGCGCCGCCCGCCCGCGCCGCGGACGAACGCCTCAACGCCTCGACGTAACCGGACGCGGGCGCGAGCGGCTCGACCAACACGCGCACCACGCCGTTGCAGCCGAGCCCGAGGCCCCACGCCATCTCGTCGCTCGTCGAGGCGGTGTCGTACTCGACGAGCTTCGCCGCGCCCGTCCGTATAACGCGCTTCGCGTGCTCGACGACATCGCTCTCTAAGCACCCGGCGCTGATCGTGCCCGTGCTCGCCCCGCCCTCACAGACCAGCATCCGCGCGCCCGGGCGCCGGTATGAAGACCCCTCGACGCTCACCACGGTCGCCAGCGCGCACCGCTCACCGCTCGCGTTCGCGGCGTCGAACGCTTCGACCAAAGCCCTCACCTCGTTCATTGACTCACCCCCTCTCTACAGCAACTTGTCCGGCGTAATGGGCAGTTCGCGGACGCGCCGGCCCGTGGCGTGGAAGACGGCGTTGGCGATGGCCGCCGGGATGCCGACCAGCCCCAACTCGCCCATGCCCTTGACGCCGAGCGGGTTGACCACCGTGTCGTCCTCCTCGACGAACAGCGTCTCGATCTCGTGGACATCCGCGTTGACGGGGACGTGGTAGTGCTGGAGGTTCGGATTCATGATGCGGCCGTAGCGGTGGTCGATCTCGGTCGCCTCCTGCAAGGCCATGCCGATGCCCCAGACCACGCCGCCGATCTCCGACTGTGCGAAGCCTTCGGGTTGATGATCTTGCCGCAGGCCGTCACCTCGATGACGCGCGTGACGCGGACGTTCCCGATGTCCGGGTCAACCTTGACCTCGACGAACTGCGCGCCGTGCGCCATCGTCGCGTACTT
The DNA here is from genome assembly GCA_040510435.1 of Pyrinomonadaceae bacterium. Taxonomy (GTDB): domain Bacteria; phylum Acidobacteriota; class Blastocatellia; order Pyrinomonadales; family Pyrinomonadaceae; genus QHXN01. The sequence goes on from JBEVJD010000571.1 coordinate 2,209, forward strand.
ACGGCGCTCCTCTGAGGGTTTTGACTCGAACGTCTCCGTGATCTCTGCGAGGCCATTGCGCCGCATGAGGTCGGAGATGACGACGGACTTCGACGGGTCGGCTTTGAGGCGGAGCCTGCCATCGAGCATCTCAACGTCGGGGACGGCCGCCGCCTTCAGCGGCGAGTTCGCATCCCGGTTCGCGAGCGCGAGCAGCTTAGCAGTGACCGCCATGGCCGCGCCGTGGATGGCGGAGCCGACGCTCGCCGTCGTCCACGAGCCGCCCTGCGAAGGGGCGCGCGGGAGATTCGTGTCGCCCAACTCGAACTTTACACGCTCGGGCGTGAGGCCCAGATACTCGGCGGCGATCATTGTGGCCATCGTGTATGTTCCGGGCCCAATATCGCTCGTCGCGCTGGCGACGTGCGCCGTCCCGTTCGCCTTGAAAATGATTCGGGCGGTAGCAGGCATCTGGAATGCGCCCCAGATGCCGGTGGCCGTGCCCCAGCCGACCAGCAGCCGCCCGTCTCGCATCGAGCGCGGCTCCATCTTGCGCTCCTTCCATCCGAACTTCTCCGCGCCGAGCCGATAGCACTCGCGCAGTGCCTTGCTCGAGAATGGCTTGCCGCTCTCGGGGTCTTTCTCGGCGTAGTTGATGAGCCGCAGCTCCAGCGGGTCTATCTTGAGCGCGTAGGCCAACTCGTCCATCGCGCACTCCAACGCGAACATCCCGCTCACCGCCCCCGGCGCGCGCATCCATGTCGGCGTCGGGAGGTCTGTGGCGGTGATCAACGTTGGCGCGAAGAGGTTCGGGCAGGCGTAGACCTGTCGCGTGAACCCGGTGGTGCTGTCGTTGAACTCCTCGATGGCCGAGGTGTTGTGCACGGCCGTGTGGATCATCGCCGTGAGCTTCCCCGACGCTT
>JBEVJD010000572.1:0-3452 GCA_040510435.1 Pyrinomonadaceae bacterium
GCTTTAAGGTCAGCCCCGAGAGCCAGACCGCTGCGAGCCCGAGGATGAATGCGAAGGCGGCGGCGGCGGCGCGGACGGTGAAGTGCGGCACGGCGGAACTCCTTTTCGGGAAAGCTTCGGCGAGTCTAGCACACCGGTAGACACGCGCACGCGCGAAATGTTCCCGCGTGCGACGCCGGGCGCGCGGGCGCGCTTGTTGCTATCGGGCGGGGATGCGTTATCATTCGCGTGCGCTCTTGCGGCCACACGCTCTACGGCTCGAAAACTTTGCGGGGGAGTCCGCCGTTGTCTGAGAAGCGACCGCTCACGGTGCTGTGCATCGCCACCTTCGAGAAGGGGCAGGAGTTCATGCGCGAGTGTAAGCGGCAGGGCTGCCGCGTCCTCGTCGTCACGATGGAGAAGCTGCGCGACGCCGACTGGCCGCGCGAGTCGGTGGACGAGTTCTTCTACCTGCCCGACGACTACAAGCTCGCGGACGTGACGAAGGGCGTCAGCTACATCGCGCGCACGCGCGAGATCGACCGCGTCGTCCCGCTCGACGACTTCGACGTGGAGACGGCCGCGGCCCTGCGCGAGCACCTCCGCATCCCCGGCATGGGCGACACGACCGCCCGCTACTTCCGCGACAAACTCGCCATGCGCGTGAAGGCGCGCGACCACGGCGTCCTCGTCCCCGAGTTCGTCCACGCGCTCAACAACGCGCGCATCCGGGAGTTCACCGAGCGCGTCGCGCCGCCGTGGGTCTTGAAGCCGCGCTCGGAGGCTTCGGCCGTCGGCATCAAGAAGGTCGCGCGCGCCGACGAGCTGTGGCCGCTTCTCGAAGAGCTGGGCGACCGCCAGTCCTTCTACCTCATCGAGCAGTTCATCCCCGGCGACATCTTCCACGTCGATTCAGTCGTGTGGGACAGGGAGCCGGTCTTCACCGCCGTCAGCAAGTACGGCCAGCCGCCGATGACGGTGGCGCACGGCGGCGGCGTCTTCATGACGCGCACCGTCCCGCGCGAATCTCCCGAGTCGCAGGCGTTGGAGTCGCTCAACCACGAATTGCTGCGCACGCTCGGGCTCGTGCGCGGCGTCACGCACACGGAGTTCATACAGGGCGGCGACGGCCGCTTCTACTTCCTTGAGACGGCGGCGCGGGTCGGCGGCGCCAACATCGCCGAGACGGTCGAGGCCGCGCGCGGCGTCAACCTCTGGCGCGAGTGGGCGCGCATCGAGGTCGCGGGCGAGCACGGCCACTACGAGCTGCCCGACGCGCGCGACAACTACGCCGGCATCGTCATCACGCTCGCGCGTCAGGAGTGGCCCGACACCTCACGGTACGACGACCCTGAGGTCGTCTTCCGCCTGTGCAAGCGCCACCACGTCGGCCTGCTCGTCGCCTCGCACGACCCCGCGCGCATCGAACACCTCCTCGACTCCTACGCGCGCCGCTTCCTCGAAGACTACAGCGCCACGCTCCCCCCGGCCGACCGGCCGACGAGCTGAAACGCAGGAGTCAGGAGTCAGAAGTCACTAGTCAGGAGACTCCGCTTGATGACGTTGAGGATGACAGCGGCACGGTTCGCAAACACGAAGGTTTTTCTACTGACTTCTGACTTCTGACTCCTGACTACTTAACCCTATGCCACGTGACCTGATTCGCGAATACCTGAGTTTCCTGCAAGTCGAGAAGGGGCTCTCAAAGAACTCGCTGGAGAGCTACCGGCGCGACCTGGCGCGGCTGAAGGCGGCGGCGGAGGCCGCCGGGTGCGAGCCGCACCTGTTGGGCAAGTCGGCGCTGACGCAGTTCGTCATGTCGCTGTCGCGCGAGGGGCTGGCGCCGCGCTCGGTCGCGCGCACTCTGAGCGCCGTGCGGGGCTTCTATCGCTTCCTCATGCTCGACGGACACATCAAGGCCGACCCGTCCGCGGACATCGCGCGCCCGCAGGGGGGGCAGAAGCTCCCGCGGTTTTTGACGCAGGAGGAGATCGAGAAGCTGCTGGCGGCGCCCGACACGACGACTCCCGAAGGCGTGCGCGACCGGACGCTGTTCGAGCTGATGTACGCGACCGGCCTGCGCGTCACAGAGGCGGCGACGCTCCCGGCCGCGAGCGTGGACGTTGACACCGGCATCCTCGTCTGCATGGGGAAGGGGAGCAAGCAGCGGCGCGTGCCCGTCGGCCGCTCGGCGTTGGAGTGGTTGCAGCGCTACCAGGCGGCGCGGCGCGTGATGCTCGCGGGGCGCGAGTCGCCGCGGCTCTTCGTCGGCTACCTCGGCCGCCCGCTGACGCGCCAGAACGTCTGGGCCATGCTCAAGCGCGCGGCGTCGAAGGCCGGCGTCGAAGGCGTCACGCCCCACGTCCTGCGCCACAGCTTCGCCACGCACCTGCTCGAACACGGCGCCGACACGCGCAGCGTCCAGGCCATGCTCGGCCACAGCGACCTCGCCACCACTCAAATCTACACGCACGTCACCAGCGAGCGCATCCGCAGCGTCTACGAGCGCCACCACCCACGATCAAAAGGCAGTAGACAGTAGTCAGTAGTCAGTAGTCAGTAGAAAAACAGAGGCGGCGCGTCCGGTTTGAAGTCCGAGACGCGCCGCTTCGTATTACTACTGACTACTGTCTACTAAATGCTTTTCAGACTCACGTTGCCGGAGGCGGAGGAGATTTTGAGGGTGCGGGCGCCGTTGCCGAGTTGGCCTTCGGCGCGGCTGCCGGAGCCGTGGCGGTTGCGTTTGACCTCGATGGGGAAGTTCGTCTCGATGTCGCCCGAGACGGTGGAGAGCGAGACGTTTGCGTCGATGTTCGTCGGCATGCGGACGTGCACGTCGCCGCTGGCCGAAGAGAATTTCATGTCGCCCGCGCCGTCGAGCCGCGTCAGTTCGACTTCCACGTCCCCGCTGGCGCTGTTGGCGTTGACCGTCCCCGTGGCGTCGGCGACGCGCACCGTCCCGCTCGCGGAGGAAGCCTTGATCTCGCCGCCCACGCGGCTCACCGTTACGTCGCCGCTCGCCGTCGAGAGGTGGAGCCGGCCCCCGAAGCCCTCGGCCTTGAGGTTGCCGCTGGCGGTCGTGATCTTGTCGAAGTTGATGTTGGCCGAGCGCGGCACGCGCACCTCGAAACGGATGCCCGCGTCGCAGTTGCACGTGTCCGGGTACTTCGCGCGCAGTTTGACGCGCCCCTGCGTGCTCAGGTCTTCGACCTCGACGAGGTTTGCGTCGCGCCCCTGCTTGTAGGCGTTGACGACGACCGCGCTCCCGTCGTAGCCCGTTAGGTTGATGTCGCCCGACACGTTGGCGATCTCGACCGACCCGCCGTCCCCGAGGTTGTAGCTCCTCTGGAAGTCCTGCGCCGAGGTGACCGCCGCCGCCGCCATGCAGAGAACCAACGCCCCCGCCAAATTAAAAATCGTTCTGCGTCCCATCACTCTCACACTCCTCTCCTGTGGTGAAAACTCGAAACGAA
>JBEVJD010000573.1:0-6300 GCA_040510435.1 Pyrinomonadaceae bacterium
ACCGCCTTGTCCAGGGCGATGCGATCCACCACCGGCATGCTCGCCGGGTTCCCCGTCCCCAAGACCACCTGCTGCGGGCTCTCCCCGTCCTCCGTCACCTGCTCGACCCGCACGCCGCGCCGCCGGAAGTGCATCAACACCTGGTTGACTGTCAGCCGGTGCAGCCACGTCGTGAAGGCCGACTCGCCGCGGAAGGAGCCCGCCTTGCGGTAGAGCTGGATGAAGACCTCCTGGGCGAGGTCTTCGGCCTCGGCCGTGTTGGCCGTCATCCGCAGGCACAAGCTGTAGACGCGGCGCGAGTGGCGCGAGTACAACTCCTCGAACGCCGCCATGTCCCCGCCCGACGCCGCCTGCGTCAGCTCGTAGTCCGTGGCCTTCTTAGAGGCCGCGCCGACTTCGCTCGACGCCCCGACCTGCCAGAGAGGAATTGCTGCTTCTGTCATCTATAAACTCCAGGGTGGGGGAACTGCCCCGCCGGGGGCGTCCCATCCTCCAAGCCCTTCCGCGGGATTTCGCTCCCGCGCTACGGATAGGGCGTCCTACAAAGAGCAAGCCGGGTGCCACGTCGTCGGACTACAAATAACTCTAAATTTTGACGTTTAAAGAAGTTTTGGCCGCAGCGTCCACCAAATAAGTTGCCGACAGCCGAAAGCGTGTAGTCATTAGCGCGACTCTTTACATTAAAGAATTGTTGAGGAGGGCCGACGCAGGGGAGTTGAGCGTACCTAACTTGGACGGTCAAACTGAATATTGACAGTCGCGGGCTTCAGGGATAGACTTCTCAGTACTTGGACAACCCTTTCAGGAGGCTGTACACGCACAATCCCGCTTACACTGGGTTTGAAAGCGTGAGAAGAATCAAACACTAGATTCTCTACAGTATAAGGTTGCGTACGCACCTTCTCCGCAACATTGGGTACGGGCTTCCGACCCAGCGAAGCGCCCCGCACAAGTTTTTGACGACCTGCGCGGGGCGATTTTGTGTCTGCCGTAAGTAAACCCGCCCGAGCTGCTGCCGAATGCTCTAGAAGGCCGCGCAACTTCAACGCACAAATATCGGGTTCGAGATGATCCAGGGCTTGCCCGCGAGAAGGCCGTCGAGCCGTTCGAGGTAGACCTCCACGCGGTAGACGCCTTTCCGGTCGGCCGTCAACTCGGCGGTTGCGGAGTCTGACACCTCAGACACAGGCTGACCGTCGCGGAAGAAGACCGTGCGGCATTTCACGGGCGAGCGCGCGGTGAGCCTGACCGCGCCGCCCGCGGGGAGTTGTATCTCCTCGCCCAGCGTGCGTCTCTCCGCGCCGTTGTCGGCCGTGAGGCGGAAGCCGCTTGGGTCGCCGAACACGTCGAAGGCGACGAAGCTGCGCCCGGCGCGGAGCGCGGAGAGCAGGCTGTCGGCGTCGAGCGGCGTGCCCTTCTCAAGCAGGACGTGGTTGCGTACGAGGCGGAAGCTGCGCTCGTATGGATCGAGCTTGACGCCGAAGACCTCTTCGCCGGTCTGCTGCCGGAACGAGAGGCCGACGTTGGCGTGCGCGTCGTTGCCCGCGAGCGCGTAGACGCGCCGCGCGCCCGAGGCGTTCAACTCGTCCCACCGGCGCAGGTTCGCGTCCGGCCTCTCGTAGAAGCGCGCGAAGAGCAGTTCGGGGCGGCCCCAGTAAGACCAGAGCCCGTCGAAGAGCATCGTCGCGTAATTGATCTGCTTCGCGTTGGTGTAGAGGTTGTAGACCTCCACGCCGTCGTAACCATTCAGGCGCCAGTCGGACACCTGCTCGGGGTAGCCGACGACCGCGAGCCGACCTTCGGACTTTGCGCGCGTGACGAGTTCTTGCAGCGGAGGGTTCTGCGCGTGGGCGGCGACGCCGGGCATGACGAAGAGCCGCCCGCCGTCGGACGCGACCAGCTCGCTGCCGCCGACGAAGAGGACGCCTTCGTGCATCCCCCTGAGCGTCGCCTCGGCCGTGTTGAGGAGCGGGGATGGGTGCTCGGTCATGACGACGAAGGAGAGGCTTTCTTTCCTCGCCGCCCGGACAATCTCCTCCGGCGTCCCCGTGCTGTGCCCGCCGAGCGACGAATGAACGTGGAAGACGCCCGCGTATTCGTCGAAGCGCTCGTCCGCGGCGGCGGCCTCGCGCCCCGCGTTGAGCGCGTCAACCGCCGCGCCCAGCCGCCCGAGCCTGTAACGCCTGTACGCGAAAGGCACCTGCGACAGCGCGAACAGCGCAAAGAGAACGAGCGCGATTTTCTTCCAACGCTTCATCAGTCGTCTTCGAAATCGACGGAGGCGACGTGCTCGCTGATTGCGCGGCCGAGTTGGACGACGGCCTGGTGCTCGGGGTTTGCATCGTAGGCTTCGAGGCCGGCGCGGTCTCGGAAAGTCGCAACTAGTCCCGTGTGATACGAGCGCGGCAGCCGCAGCACGTCACGGCCGACGGCGAAGCTCTGAATCTCGGGGATGAGGCCGTCGAGGCGTCGCAGGCGCTCGACGTGCTCACTTCGTTGCTCCTCACTTACCTCGGACTTGTACTTCCAGATAACGATGTGCGTCAGCATTCTCTTTAATCTCTCCCTTCGCTCGAAATTTCAGACAGCTTCTCGTTGAGCAGTTCCCACGCGCGGCGGACGTGCGCCCCGGTCGTGCGCACGTTGCCGACGGCGAGGCGGAGGGTGAGGGCGCCGTTCAGTTTCGTGTGTGAGATGAAGGTCTCGCCCGTGGCGTTGACGACGCTCATCAGCCGCTCGTTGAGCGCGTCGAGTCGCGCGGCGCGCGCCTCTTCCGCCTCGCCTTCGGCGGCCGGGCGCGCGCGGAAGCAGACGACGCTCAGGGGCACGGGCGCGAGCAGTTCCCAGTCAATCGAGTCTTCGACCCAGCCGGCGAACTCGCGCGCGAGGCGGCAGTGTTCGCGTATGCGCGCGGCCAAGCCTTCGTGGCCGAAGTAACGGAGGATCATCCAGAGCTTGAGCGCGCGGAAGCGCCGGCCGAGCTGCACGCCGTAGTCCGAGCCGTTGCGCACGGCGTCCTGCTCGGGCGTGCGCAGGTACTCGGGCGTGAGCGTGAAGGCGCGGCGCAGCACGTCGAGGCGGCGGCTGTAGAGCGCCGACAGGTCGAACGGTGTAAACAGCCACTTGTGCGGGTTCGTCACCAGCGAGTCGGCGCGCTCGCAACCTTCGAGCACGTGGCGCAGCTCGGGCACGACGGCCGCGGAGCCCGCGTAGGCCGCGTCAACGTGGAGCCAGAGTCGTTCGCGCTCGCACACGTCGGCGATGGCCGGCACGGGGTCAATGCTCGTCGTCGAGGTCGTGCCGACGGTGGCGACGACGCAGAAGGGGAGCGAGCCGGCGCGCCTGTCCTCCTCGACCATGCGCGCGAGCGCGCCCGTCTCCATGCGGAACTCCGCGTCGGCCGGCACCTTCGCGAGCGAGCGCTGGCCGAGCCCGAGCGCGATGAGCGACTTCTCGACCGACGAGTGCGACTGCTCAGAGGCGTAGAGCCGCAGCAGCGGCAAGTCCGCGCGCCCGCTCATGCCGTCCTCGCGCACGCGCAAATTCAAAGCCTCGCGCGCGGCGGCGACGGCGTGCATCGTCGCCACCGACGCCGTGTCGTAGATGATGCCGCCGAACTCCTCGGGCAGTCCCATCAACTGCCGCAGCCAGTCGAGCGCCACCTCTTCCAGCTCGGTCGAGGCGGGCGACGTGCGCCACAGCATCGCCTTGGCGTCGAAGGCCGCGGCCAGCATCTCGCCCAGGATGCCGGGTGCGGAGGCGGACGTGGCGAAGTAGGCGAAGAAGGAGGGGTGGTTCCAGTGCGTGACGGCGGGCACGACCAGCCGCTCGAAGTCTTCGAGAATCTCGGACATCGGCTCGCCGCGCGCGGGCGGGGAAGCGGGAAGTTGAGAGCGTAGCTGTCCGGGCTCGACCTGCGCGAGCACGGGGTAGTCTTCCGTGCGCGAAAGGTAGTTGGCAATCCAGTCAACCACCTCGTGCCCGAACCGGCGGAACTCCTCGGGGCTCATGTCGCCGAGCGGCGGCGCGATGCCCGCGGACTCCGCCTTCGTAACTGCCTTCTCGTCTTTCAACGTCGCGTCCCTCGGCTAACCCGCGGCCACCTCGGCCGTGAGTGTGAAATAGAAGTCCCGTGTCGTGCGGCAGCCATCGCATTTGACGTGGACGACCACGAGGCGCCGGTCGTCGTAGACGAGACCCTGGCTCGACGCGACGCCACAGGCGCGCCGGCCGCAGCCCGGGCACTCGAAGCCCGCGACGTAACTCCCGATGTCGGCCTCCGCGCCCAGCCTGATGGCCGTCTCGGGCAGCCCGCCGGGCAGCGAGCGCGAGGCCACCACCGCGTCGGAGAGGCGCGCGTAGCGTCGGCGCCTCAGCCAGCCGTAGAGGAAGAGCAGGCCGACGCCGCCGAGGATGAGCAGGTAGAAGACGCCGAGGAACGGGTTGATGGTGCCGACGGGGGCCGCGGGCGAGCCCTGCTTCAACTCGTAGCTCGCGATGTCGCGCGCGCGGTCAATGGTCGCGAGGTGCTCTTCGACCCGGGCGGCGGGCACCGAGTCGCGCTTCGTGGTCAGCGTGTAACGGAGGCGGACGACGGTGCCGTCCGCCTCGGCGCTCGCCGTGAAGCGCAGCGCGTCGTCCTCCGCCTTCCACTCGCCGGTCGTCACCCTCTGGCGGTGCGGCAGTCGAATCTCGGTCAACTGCTCGGTGTGCACGGGGAAGCTGACGCCCAAAGGGGAGGTGCGCCGCGAGATGCTCGGCTTGCCCAGCTCGTCGTTTAAGTACAGTGCGGGAAAGTCGTGCCGCGAGTCCTTCCAGAAGCGCGGGATGGTGTAGCGCTCCGTCAGCGTGATGACGTTGGCGCGCTCGTCGTCGGCGACTTCGGGCAGGCCGTCCTGCTGGATGGACGGCTCGCCGTCGGCGTAGAAGTTGAGGTACGCCTTGCCCAACTCCTCGCGCGACTCGCCCGCCAGCCGGTAGCGCATCGAGTCGGCCGCCGCCCCGCGGAAGACGCTCGTGATCGTGAGGCGGACGGGCACGTCGGAGCCCGCCACCTCGAAGACCTCGTGGATGGAAGTCGTCGGGCCGTCGAGGGGCGCGACCGGGATGTCGGCGAGCGACTGCGTCTCGGGGGCGACGACGAGCGCGCGCTCGTAGCCGGGCGTGTGAGCGCCCGCGAGCGTGCCGCGCTGGTATGAGATGGTTGGGTCGATCCAGTAGGTCTTTCCGTCCAGCCCCGCGCGGACGATGACGTGGTCGAAGGCGTAGGGCGAGGGCTGCCAGTCGTCGAGCGTGTGGCGCGCCTCCGTGTTGACGAGCGCGGGGCGCGCCTCGATGCCGAGTTCGTTCAGCATCGTCACGAGGAGCAGCGTCTTGTCCTTGCAGTCGCCGAAGCGGCGCTCGAAGACCTTCGCGGGACTGGTCGGCGTGTGCGAGTAGGTGCCCAGCTCGATGCCGAGGTAGCGCACCTCGTCCTGCACGAAGCGGCGCGCGGCCAGCAGACGCTCCTCCTCGTCCGGCAGCTTTCGCCACTCTTCGACCTGCGCCCTGAGCGCGGGCGACAGCTCACCCGCGTCGTAGAGCGGCGCGGCCCAGCGCGCCACGTCGGCCCACGTCCCGAACTCGCTGAGCTGCACGAAGGGCGTCGGGTCGTACCAGGCGGGAGTCGAACCCTCGTACTCGACGCCCGGCGCGGCGCGGCGCTCCCAGACGTACTCGACCTCCTCCGGTCCTTCGTTGACCGCGGGTTGCAGGTCGGTCTGGTGGGGTCGCAGGAAGAGCTTCCGCGCGGCAGGCCACAGCAGGCGCACGCGCAGGAGTCCGACCGTGTCGGAGTGCGCGAGGGTGAAGGCGTCGGCGAACTGACCCGCCAGCACGGGGTTGTCGCCGTTGACCGAAAAGGCGTAGTCAATCACGTCGCCCGGTCGCACGTCGTTGATGAGGACGACCGCCGAGAGCGTGCCGTTGAAGAGCTGCTCGTCCAACTCTTCCTCGCGCTGGACGACCTTGACCTCGGAGGGGCGCAGGGCGTTGATGGTCTGCCCGGCGCGCAGGACGCGCACGTGATGGATGACGAGGTGCTGGTATGACGGCTCGAAGTCGAGCCGCAACTGCGAAGCCTGCTCGACCGCCGCCGAGGTCGTCACCTGCCGGACGTAGCGGTAGAAGCTCTGCGAGCCGCCCTCGGTGACACGCACCTGCCGGTCGTCGAGCATGCAGCGCAGGCCGTCCTCCGGCGCTCTCTCGTGCGCGTCGGCGGGCACCGCGACCGGCTGCACCCAGGCGGGCGGCGGCTGCACC
>JBEVJD010000574.1:0-5609 GCA_040510435.1 Pyrinomonadaceae bacterium
CTTGCTTCTTTCACACCCCCTGCCACCATATAAATAAACCCCCACAAATCGGCTGGGGGTGTTCATGCTGGTTTATAACCCCCGCGTCTCTGTGTCTCTGCGGTCGATTTACTTTACAATACCCGCAACATGATGACAGACGAAAAACTAACCGAAGAGTTGCGCGAGGCGACGCGCGGACTGACCTTCATGAGCGAGTCGGATTACCCTTTTGAGGTTTTCAAGTGGGATGCCGCGGAGCCGACCCACGACTTCCTGCGCGGGCTGACCGGCGAGGCCGCGGACGCCCCGGTCGAGACGCGAACCGCGGCCGACTTCTTCCGCGTCGCCGCGTCGGAGGCGGAGTGGAAGAACGCGGAGCAGTTGGCCACGGCGCGCCAGTTCCAATCTCTGCTGCGCCTGCTCGAACAGAATCTGACCGACCTCAAGGTCTTCCGCGTCGGCTCCATCAACCTCCCCGTCTACATCGCCGGGCGCGGCGAGTCGGGCAACTGGCTCGGCGTCTCGACGCGCGTCGTCGAGACTTAACCGCCGCCGTTCGTCGAGGCGTCAGCCGCGGGCGTGTCGCGGGGCAGTTCGATGATGAACGTCGTCCCCACGTTCGGGGTCGAGCGGACGCCGACCTCGCCGCCGTGCGCGCGCGCGAGGTGCTTGACGATGGCGAGCCCGAGCCCCGTCCCGCCAATATCGCGCGAGCGCGCACGATCCACGCGATAGAATCGCTCGAAGATGCGCGGCAGGTGCTCGGCCGGGATGCCCTCGCCCGTGTCCTCGACGCTGATGAGGTCGCGCGCCCCGCGCTCGTGCCTGACGCGCACGGCCTCGCCCCGCCGGCTGTACTTGATCGCGTTCTCCACGAGGTTCAGGAGCATCTGTTCGAGCCGCCGCGAGTCGGCGCGCACCGTCGCGTCCGTGCCGACCTCGTTGACGAGCGCGACGCCGCAGGCTTCGGCCTTCGACGCCAGCCCCCCGAACGTGTCGCGGACGACCTGATAAAGTCGCGCCTCGCGCACCTCGAGGCTGTGGACGCCCGACTCGATGGAAGACAACTCCATGATGTCCTCGATGAGCGAGCGCATGCGGCCGGCGTTACGCTCGATGATTTGCACGAAGCGGCGCGCGGCCTGTTCGTCTTCGAGCGCGCCGTCCTGTAGCGTCTCGGCGAAAGTGATGATGGAGGTGAGCGGCGTGCGAAGCTCGTGCGAGACGTTGGTGAGGAATTCCTGCCGCACGCGCTCAAGGCGTTCGAGCCGCGTGATGTCGAAGAAGACCCCGACCGCGCCGCGCACGTCGCTGCCGTAGACGACTTCACGTTGTCGGAGCGGCGAGACGTGCAGGTCGTAGACGCGGCGTTCGCCGCCGCCGTCGACCTCGACCTTGACCTCGGCGCGCTCACCGCGCGCGACCGCCGCCGCGAAGGCCGAGTAGATGGAGGGGTTGCGCGTCAGGTCGCTCAAACGGCGCGGGCTCAGGGCGTCGGCGCCGCCCTGCCTGAAGGCCGCGCGCGCAGAGTTGTTGAGGGCGATGACGCGCATCGCGTTGTCGATGATGACGACGGCCTCGCGCATGCTGTCCATCGTTACTTCCAGAAGAGTTGCCGCGTGAATCTCGCCCGCGGCGACGGCCGTAGCCACGTTCGGCGTCGCCCCCGGCGCGTGGCCTTCGGCCGACTCGGTCAGGTGCAACGCTTCCGCCTCGGCATCGCGCTCCGAGGGGTAGAAGCGCGCGACCGCCGCGCCGAACAGTGCCGCCGCCAGCGCCACCCACGCCGCGTACGCGTCCGCCCTGTAGACCGCCAGCCACACGGCCAGCAGACCCACGGCGAACGCGATGACGATTGCGGTGCGGAGTTGCATAGGGACAGGAGCGTCGAGCCCGACGCAATTGTCACTTGAACCCGCGGCGAAAGGCAATTCACAAATTAAATAGAGGACGGCCGGTCGGGTGCTTTGAGCACGTAGAGCCCGCGTCGCACGGGGTGCATGAGGTTGCGCCAGCGCGAGAGGCGGCGCACGGAGACTACTTCGAAGCCCGCCGAAGTGAAGACGTGCCGCCACTCTTCCCAGAGCCGGAAGGTGCACGGGCCGGTTCGCGCGCGCCACGCGCGGTCGTGCACGCGGCAGGCGGTCGAGTCCCAGGCCGCTTCGGGAATGTCTTCGTAGACGACGACGAGCCCGCCGCCGCGCAGCACACGTTTCACCTCGCGGAGGAACGCGGGCTGATCCTGCGCGTGGTGGAGCACGTAGCAGAGCAGCACCGCGTCGAACGATTCGTCGGCGCTGGGGAAGTGGACGCCGTCGAAGGTCGCATAGTCAATGGGCGCGTCCACGTTCTTCCGCACGTCGATGCCCGCGACGCGCGCCCCGAGCAGCGCCGAGAGATGGTGCGCGATGAAGCCGCTGCCGCAGCCCACGTCGAGCACGCGCGAACGCGGCGGCAGCACACGCGCAAGCTCCGACGCCATGTCGTACGAGCGCCCGACGAGCCGCCGCCGCCGTTCCCTGCGCCAGCGCCGCTGCACGCCGCCGACCGCGCCATCCAGCGCGTAGACGAGCGGGTTCAGAAGCACCTGCGCGTAATTGAGCAGGACGCGCTCGGGCTGGAACCATTCGGCGAGCCAACCGTAACGCGGGTCGCGGTTCGTGTAAGAAGTGACGTTCGACATCGGTTGCTCCAGACGTTCGTTTCGAAACCCGCGCAACAAGATGGCAAGCGGTGGGCCGCGGCAGTCATAAACAAAATCTTTGGAGTAAATCAGGCATTCGGAGTCTGAAGGCGAGGGGACGAGGGCGACAACTGAAAGAGGCGCGGCGGACGCTTGAAAGAAGTTTGCTGCGGCCACACAATGCGTCCGCATGAGCGAAGATAATTTGAAGAATGAGATCACGAGGCGCGGGTTTTTGACGACGGCTGGCGCGGGCGCGCTCGGGGCGACGCTGGGGGGGCGGGCGCAGGGGCGCGCGCAGGCCGCGTCGCGCGAGTTGCTCGTCTACGTGGGGACGTACACGTCAGGCAAGAGCGAGGGGATTTATCTTTACCGGCTCGACCTCGGCGACGGCTCGCTCAAACACGCGGGCACGACGGCGGGCGTCGTCAATCCCTCTTACCTGACGATTGACCGCGCGCGGCGTCGCCTGTTCGCCGTCAACGAGGTGGAAGAGTTCGAGGGTGCTCCCGGCGGGGCCGTCAGCGCCTTCGAGATTGACGCGAAGACGGGGGCGCTGCGGCTCATCAACCGGCGGCGCTCGATGGGCGGCTCGCCGTGCTACGTCGCCGCGGCGAACTCGGGCCGGTTCGTCCTCGTCGCCAACTACATGGGCGGGAACGTCGCGGTGCTCCCGGTGTTGAAGGACGGCAGTCTGGGTGAGGCGACGCAGGTCGAGCAGTTCAAAGGCTGGGGGCCCAACCGCGAGCGGCAGGAGGCGCCGCACGCACACTGCGTCATGCTCGACCGCGCGAACGCGCACGTCTACGCGTGCGACCTCGGGACTGACAGGGTGATGATCTACCGCTTCAACCGGAACACGGGCCGGCTCAGGCCGCACGCGAATTCCTTCGTGTCTGTCATGCCCGGCGCGGGCCCGCGCCACATGAGCTTCCACCCGAGCGGCCGCTTTGCGTACGTCCTCAACGAACTCCACGCCACGGTCACGGCCTACGCGCTCGACCCACGGAATGGAACGCTGCGCGGGTTGGGGACACTCAACACGCTCCCCGCCGACTTCAAAGAGCCGAACACGTCGGCCGACATACACGTCGAGCCCGGCGGGAAGTTTTTGTACTGCTCGAACCGCGGGCACGACAGCATCGCCGCCTTCCGCATCGACCCCGACACGGGCCGCCTCGCGCTCATCGGCCACACGCCGACCGGGGGGAAGACGCCGCGTAACTTCGTCATCGACCCGACGGGCTCGTTCCTGCTCGCGGCGAACCAGAACTCCGACTCCGTCGTCACGTTTCGCATCGAACCGCAGACCGGCGCCCTCCGCCCGACCGGCCACAGCGCTGCCGTGCCCACGCCCGTGTGCCTGAAGTTGACTACACCCTTTTAGCGGTTAAACTCGAATTGATGAAGGCAGGAGGGTCGTATATGGGGATGGAGCGCCGTCTGGCAGAGCGCTACAAGGTAAACATACGCGCGCGTTGGGAGGGGCCGCGCTCGCGGCGCGAGGGCACCGTCACGGACATCAGCACCGCGGGCTGCTTCGTCCTCACCGAAGACATCGGGGTCGAGAAGCGGGAGTTGATTAAGATCGAGCTGTTGCTGCCGGGCGGCGTCATCACGCTCTGGGGCACTGTCATCTACAAGGCCGACGAGATCGGTTTCGGCGTCCGTTTCGCGCCAAACAACGCCGAAGAGGAGCTGAGGCGGCTCCAATTTCTGGTCAAGGCCGAAGCGGTTCGCTTAACAATGAAGCAGAAAAAGTGACCCGCCGACCTCCGCGCTCCACGTCCAACCTGCTTTCGTCCAACCTGTTGGAATCCCGCGCTGCCCATTAACGGACAGCCGTCACCCGCTCCCGCCGTCTCGTCCCACGCTGTCATCCGTTCGCACCATCGTTCCGGCAGGTCGTCACATACATCGAACGAACGCGCGTCCCCTCCCGTAAGGTACGTGTGACTGCGGCGCGCACGGTTCGCCCCCTTGAGGCGCCGCCCTTATAGCCTCGAAACAAGGAAAGGATTCCCTGCAATGAAGAAGATCACGACCCGCATCGCTACCGCCCTCCTCCTCGGCGCCCTCTGTGTCGCCCCCGCTTTCGCCAAGGCGAAGAGCCGCATGATTACCGTCGGCCAGGACTTCGTCGTCGGCGCGACGACCGTGAAGGCCGGCACTTACGTCTTCAGCGTGGACGACGCGACCAACGAACTGACCGTCCTCAACAAGAAGACCAAAGAGGTCATCGCCCGTGCCGAGACGCGCGCCCAAATGCGCGGCAAAGGCCCCTTCAAACTCGACTTCCAGCTCGTGGACAACAACGGCACGAAGACGCTCGCCAGCATCGCCTTCGACGGCGAGAAGAACTCTTACACCGTCACCGCCGCCAGCACGGCCGCCCGCTAAGCGCGGGGCGAAGTAGATTCGCGGTTTCGTGTAGCTATCAAGACTTCACTACCGCAGACGCGGAGACGCGGCTCGTTGAGAATTTAACTCAACGAGCCGCGTCTCCGCGTCTGCGGTGATTGATTTAAGCCCGCGTCACCCGCAAGCGAACTCAGGAACTCGTTCGGTTGGAGCGGCAGTTGCGGGCGCCGCAGTGGCACACCTCAGGGTGGTCGGGGTCGCGGTAATCAATGGTCAGCTCCTCGCCCGGCTGTATGTCGCGCCGCGCGAAGATGGCGACCTTGAGCCCCGGCACGATCCTGATGAAGGCGTTGGGGTCGCATGAGTGGTTGATGAAGGCCGTCTCGTTGCCGCCGACCGCGCCGTCGATGGCCGTGTCTTCGTCGAGCGTGATGATCTTGACGGCGGTCTCGGACTGTTTCCGGATGCGCGCCTGAATCTTCCGACTCCCCTTGATGAGTTCGCCCTCGTAGAGTTTTATCTTCTTCCGCGCCGGCAAGTGCGTCAGCGCGAAGCAGCCCTTCCCGTAGATATTGCTATTCTT
>JBEVJD010000575.1:0-8751 GCA_040510435.1 Pyrinomonadaceae bacterium
CTGAAGTTGTAGAGGTAGTGACGCCCGCCGGCCATCGTGATGCCCGCGTGCAGGCGCGAGACGGTCGGGTGGTTGAGCACCACCTCGCAGCTCGGCAGGCGGCCGATCTTCAGGCCGTCGGTGACGAAGGTCACCGGGTCTACGTTCAAGTCTTCGCGCTCGATGACGAACTTGCTGGACTGGGTCTCCATAAGCGTTTCAGCGGACGGCGAAGAGGACGACCTGGAGGATGTGGACGAGCATCAGCGCGAGCATCAAGGATGTCGCCACGACGTGCGGCGCGAGCCAGAGCTTGAGCAGTTGGTGCAGGTAGATGAGCGAGTCCACGCGGCGCAGCGTCACGGTCGCCTCGACGGCTTCGAGCAGGAGTTGGCGCGACTCGGGGTCGAGGCTGCGCGCCTCGGCCTCGTAGGTCTCGCGCGCGGCGGCGAGCAGCGCCGTCAGCTCCTCGCGCTTAATGTACTGGCGCAGGAGGTAGCCGAACGAGAAGACGCGGCCGCGCACCTTCTTCCTGATGAAGTCGCGCAAGGATTCGCTGCTGCGCTGGCCTATCTCGGCCAGCGTCTCGCTCAGCTCCTCGCGGCGCGCGCGGAGGTCTTCGACGAGCAGGGGCTCGCCCTCGATGCTCGTCATCACGCGCGGCGCGACGAGGTAGACGACGACGCCGAAGAGCCCGGTCACGATGACGGCGTCGAACGACACCATCAAAAGGGAAGTGAGCAGGCCGCCGGTCGTCCTCCCCCCGTGCAGCAGCAGCACCACGCCGGCCGCGACGCCGAGGTAGACGTGCATCAGCATCCAGTAGCGCAGCGCGCCCGCGCGCCTGCGGTAGACCTGCTTCCGCAGCGGGTACGTCATCACCGCCGCGATGCCGCCGAGTCCCAACAGCCCTGTTATCCAACGTACCGTCAGCCACGTCCCGCCCAGCCGCGCGTCAATGCCGAAGCGCGCGAGCGCCCAGACGATGCCGCCGGTCAACCCTAAGACGAGCAGGACGCCGACGACGTGCCACAGCATCGCCAGGGGGTCGCGCCGGTGTATGTTGCGGCCGATGGCGTGCGTCTGGTCGCGGAAGACGAGGCCGATGCGGCCGTTGACCTCGGAGAAATACTCGCGCGGGTTGACGCGCACGAGCGCGCCCGTCGGGCAGTTCTCCTGACAGGAGAACGCCTGAGACTTCGCGCCCGGCGGGTTGAGCGAAGTGCCAGCGCAGAGATTGCACTTGGTGGCGAGCAGGTTGTCGGTCGCCGTCACCGGCTGCGGCGGGGTCGCGGGCGCGAGGCTCAGCCAGCCCTTGAGCTTCCCCGCGAAGGTCAAAGGCTTCACCTCGGCCTTGCGCGGGATCATCGTGATGGCGTTGTAGGGGCACTGCGTGGCGCAGTCGCCGCAGCCGATGCAGGTCTTGGGGTCTATGTCTATCTGGCCGTTGGCGAAGCGGCCGATGGCGCCCGTCGGGCAGCCCGTCAGACACTCCGGGTCTTGGCAGTGCATGCAGACCGAGGGGACGAGCACCTTCTCGCCCGAGACGCCGCCGTAGTTCTTCGGCCGCCCGATGTTTATGCCGCGGCGCAGCAGGCGCGACTGGCCGTGCACCTGGTGGCAGGCCATCGAGCAGTTGCCGCAGCGCACGCACTTGTCCATGTCCATCACGAGCAGGTTCGTGCCGTCCACGACGCCCGTCGCGATCTCGCGCTCGGTGGCGGCGACGAGCGGCTTGTTGAGCCCCGTCGTCACGCTGATGTCGTCGTCCGCGAACGAGAACTCCGAGAAGGTGCTGACGAGCGTGTCGCGCAGCTCCGGGTCGGCGCGCAGGGGCGGCATCGCGACTTCGAGCACTTCGGTGCGCTGCAAGACGACGGCCGTGTACGCCCAGCGCGCGTCGGCGCGGACGCCTTCGAGCCCGAGGCAGTTGCCCGCGCCGAGGAAGTCGATGCCTACGTCGTCCGTCAGACCCTCGACCGTCAGCTCGCCGACCGCGCCGCCGTAGCCGAGACCCCGCACGCGGCGAATCCAGCCGTTCTTCATGAAGAAGATGCGGTCGATGCGGTCGCCCTCGCGGAAGAGGACGTGGTGCTTGGCGTAGACCATGAAGCGCGCGGACTTCCCCAGACGGTCGAGGAGCGCCCGCGGGAACGCGTCGCCCGTCGCGTGTTCGATGTCGATGAGCGTGCGGCTCAGGCCGTGCTTGCGGTAGTTGGCGTCGAGCATCTGCCCGAACTTCGGGAGCTTACGCAGCAGCCGCAGGGCCGGGCGCGTCACTTCGAGCACGCGCGCCTTCGCGCCCTCGGGGACGCGGATGGTGGCGTTGCGCGGGACGCCCGCGAGGATGGACATCTCGCCGAAGCTGACGCCGGGGGGGATGCCGCCGACCTTCTCGTCCGCCCCCGTCTCGCGGTCGCGGACGAACACGTCGAGGCTGCCCTCGACGGTGATGAAGAAGGTGTTGCCGCCCCAGTCGCCCTCGCGGATGACCTCCTCGCCCGAGTCGTACTCGTAGAGGTGGACGTACGGGCCGACCTTCTTGCCGTTGTAATTCCGCCCGTAGGCGATGACTTCGAGGTCTAGCTCGTACTGAAAGTGGCCGTCGTGCTTTTCGAGCAGGCCGGAGATGATGTCAACGCTGCGTATGGCTTCGAGGACGGTCTGGTGCTTCTTGATCTCTTTGGGCATGAAGAACTCAAACGGGGCGAATGATTACCCGCGACGAAGGCTTCGGAATGAAGGAGCGACCGGCGAAAGAGTCGGCATTATAACATCGGGCGGCCGTGTGGAAAGCAACAAAAAGCCGTGAACCGTGAACCGTCAACTGTGACGAGATAAAAGACAGTTTTTACTTGTCACGGTGCACGGTTGACGGTTCACGGCTTTTTAGACTTTTTGGAACCCCGCCGGCACGGGCGGCGTGTAAATGGGCGTGCCGGTCGGGGGGGAGTGTATAATTCCGGCGCGAGGTTCCCCGGCCGGCGCGGCGGGCTTTCAGGGTCGCTCCGGCGCCGCTCCCCCAGTCAATTTAAGGTCAGGGCCCCACTTTCCCGGATGAGCGCGATTTCCGCAACGGACGAATTGATCTTCTCCGTCGCTTCGGCGGGGGCGCCCGTCCGCGCGGACGAAGCGGTCGGCGAGATGACCGACCACCGGCTCCTTGAAGCGACGAAGACGGGCGACGGCGCGGCGTTCGCCGAAATTGTGCGGCGCTACCGCAACCAGATTACGAACTACGTCTACCGGATGACGAACGACTACGACCTCGCGGTCGATCTGGCGCAGGAGACGTTCATGCGGGTCTACGCGGCGGCCGAGCGCTACCAGACGACCTACGCGTTCTCGACCTACATCTACCGCATCGCCACGAACCTGGCGATCTCGGAGCTGCGCCGACGCAAGCGCCGACGGCTGATCTCGCTCTCCTCCTTCTTCAGCGAGCGCGAGTCGCCGACGGACTCCTGCGAGCTGGATATGCCCGACAAGGGCCCGCTCCAGGACGTGACCTTCGTCGAGGACGAGCGCCGCGCGGCCGTGGCGCGGGCGATTGCGACGCTGCCCGAGAAGTACCGCGCGCCGCTGGTGCTGCGCGACGTGGAGGAGCGCAGCTACGACGAGATCGCCACCATCCTCGGGATGAACGAGGGCACCGTCAAGTCGCGCATCAACCGCGCGCGCGGGTTCCTGCGCGACAAGTTGCAGGCGTACCTGTAAGGAAGTGCTGTTATGTCTGAGTGCAAAGTTTACCGGCGACAAATTGACGAGGCCGCCGACGGCCGTTCGATGAGTGGCGACGCGCGCTCTCACGTCTCGTCGTGCCGCGCGTGCGGCGACGAGTTGCGCGAGCGCGAGCTGTTGCGTGCGCTCGTCGGCGGTCTGGGCAAGGTCGAGGCGCCCGCGGACTTCGATTTTCGACTGCGCGCACGGATGGCCGCGTCGAAGACGGGCGGCGGGCGCGGACGCTTCTCCGGCTCGCGCTGGCTCTACGGCTTCGCGCCGGTCGCGGTCGCCGCGTGTTTCGTGATCGTCTCGGCCACGCTCTATTTCAGGCAGGCCGTGCGGAAGAACGCGCCCGACGCGCCCGCCGTCGCCTCCGCGCCTGCGCCGCACGTCGAGCAGGCACAAAACCCTTCCGCCGAATCGCAGAGCAACCCGGACGAGCCGGCCGCTCAACCGAAGTCGGCGGAGTTCGCTTCGGCCGCGATGCGGAAGCCCGCGCGTGATGTGAGCCCGCGCGTCAGGCATGCGCGCGCGGTCGCGCCGCGGGCCGAGAGGCGCCCGGACATCGCGCAGCAGAACACGTTCATCAACAGCGTCACCGGGGCGCGCGTCATCACGCGGATTCCCGTCAAAGCGTCCGCAGAGCCTTTGCGTGTAATTTTGAGGGACGAGCGCGGCACCGGGCGCGTCGTGCCGGTGCGCTCCGTCAGCTTCGGCTCGCAGGACTTTCTCGCGCGCGAGGCCGCCGTCCGGTCGTCCGTCGCAACGGAAGTGGGAGGGGTCTGGTAGTAGCCCGATGATTTACACGGACTACATTCGAGCAAACGCTTCGAGCGCGCGCAGAGCGGGCGGCGGGCTCTCGCTTGCCTGCATGTTGCTGCTGTGTCCTGTTGTCACTTACGCCCGGCAGGCCGCGACGACACCGCCCGCGCCGAAGGCTCCCGCCCCGGCCGCACGCGCTGCGGCGCCCGTTGCCGAGGCTCCCGTGCGCGTCGATGCGACTCCGCCGGCACAGCGCTCGGCGCCGGTCTCGCCCGCGCAGGCGCCGGCCGCGCCCACGCCGGCTGCCCGCCCCGTGCCGCCGCGCAGGGCCACCGCCCCGGTCGTCGTGCCGCGCGAGGTCGTCACGGTCGTGCACCGTCTGAGCGGCTGGAAGCTTCTGGCGTGGCTCGCGACGAGCGGGCCGCCCGCGCTCGAACTCGCCGAGTGGCCCTCGCTCTCCGACGCGCACACGAACATCGTCGCCGGGTACGTCTACGACGACGGCCGCCGCGTCGTGGCGCGACTCCCGCAGGCCGAGATCGAGTTTGAAGCCTTCAACGTGCCGGCCACGCCGCCGCCCTTCTTTGCCTCCGCCCAGAATCAGGGTCAGGCCGAGCCCGAATACCTGCTCGTCACGTCCGAAGGCAAGCGCGTCGAAGCGAAGTTCGTCGGGCTCGACTCTTCGACGGGGCTGGCGCTGCTCGAAGCCGATGAACGTCTGCTCGCGGGCGCACCGACTGGCGACACCGGCGACACGGACGACCCCGCGGTCGGGCAGCGCGTGCGCCTCTACGCGCCCATCCCGGCCGTCGCCCCGGCCGCGCCCGTAGCCAGACCCGCGCCGCCGCAGCAGCCGGAGCAGGGCTACGTCTACCTCAGCATCGACCGGAAGGAGGGGCGCCTGACGCGCCTCTACCGCACGCCGTCGGGGACGCTTTCGAGCGTCATCGTGAGCGCGAACCTCTCGCCCGCGTGGGTCGGCGCGGTCGCTGCCAACGAGCTGGGCGAGGTCGTCGGCATCGTTTCGCAGAGCCGCGAGGGCGAGACGCGCGTCCTCCCCCTGACGGCCGTCCGCGAGGCGTGCGAGCGCGTGCTCAAGCTCCGCGGCACGGTGCCGCAGCCCTGGCTCGGCGCGCGCGGCGACGCCGTCGCGCAGGTGCCGCTCCAGTCGTGGATAGACAAAAGTTGGACGCCGGAGGCCGCACGCCCGTTCATCGCGAAGCGGCAGGGCGTCTTCCTGACTTCGGTCGCGCCGGGGACGCCGGCCGCGCGCGCGGGGCTCCGCGCGGGCGACCTCATCACCAGCGTCGGCCCTCGCGTCGTGTGGGGCAACGAAGACTTTTCGATGACTCTGAAGGAGGCGGGCGTCGGCTCGGTCGTGGACATGACGGTCTGGCGCGCGCTGGCGACCGAGCCGCTCAAGTTCTCCGTCGAGCTGAAGGGCGCGAAGAACCCCGCGGTCGCGACGGCCGAGGCCGAGGAGCGCGCGCTGCTCGCGAGCCTGTTCGGCTCGGAGCGCGAGATTCGCGAGATGCGTGCCGCCGAGGAGCGCATCAGGAGCGCGGCCGCCGCGTCGCGCGCCGCCGACCTGGCGGGCATTACCGAGCGCATCACCGTCGCGGAGGCTCGGGCCCAACTCCTCCGGCAGCAGCTCGAACAGAAGAGGGAGCTGCTGGGCGGCGTCAACTTCTTCAACTTCGAACCCGCGCCCCTGATCGGGTTGCAGCCCGGCCGCCGTGACGACGACGTGACGAGGCGGCTGAAGGTCTACGGCCTGAACGCCATTGGGCTCTCGGCGCGCAGCGCCGCCCCGCTCGGCGCGCAGGGCGGCCTGCTCGTCGTCGCCGTCCAGCCCGACAGCCCGGCGGCCGTGGCGGGGCTGCTCGCGGGCGACGTGGTCGAGACGGTCAACGGCTCGCCCCTCTGGCGCTTCGAGCTGCGCCGCCTGACCAACGCGCCCGAGGCGACGACTGCCGTCTTCGGCCTCGTCCGCGGCGGCCAGCGCCTGAGCGTCAACTTCACGCCCTCGCCGTCCGGCGAGCAGCCGCAGCGTTAGTTTTTCCAAACCAGCCCGCATCTGTGCTACTCTTGTCCCGCCGCTCGTTCAAATAAAGACAGGGAAGCTCTCAAACAGCCATGCTGCAAGAGGCCGTCGAGTTCTATCACCAGCTCCTCCAGGATGACGAGGTCGCGGAGTCGTCGCGCCGGATGCTCGACGAGGGGTTGGAACATGCCAAGCTCATCTTCGGCGGACGCCGCTTGTCGCCCTACCTGCGCCCGCACTTCGTCACCGAGCAAGACTTCGCGCGCGTGACGCGCGTCTGCGAGACGGTCTGGGGCGCGATCCAGAAGGTGAAGGACGCGGCCGTCGAGGACGAGAAGTTAGTTGACGAGCTGGGCGTAACCGAGGTCGAGCGCGAGCTGGTGCGGATTGACCCCGGCTATCGCGCCGTCTCGCCCACCGCGCGGCTCGACTCGTTCCTGACGCAGGAAGCCTACAGCTTCGTCGAGCTGAACGGCGAGAGCCCGGCCGGCATTGCCTACGCCGACGCCGCCTACGAAATCTTCTCAAACCTCCCCGCCATGCGCCGCTTCGCCGAGCGCTACACGCTCCGCACCTTCAAGGGGCGGCCGCTGCTGCTGGAGACGCTGCTCGAAGCCTACCGCGAGTACGCGGGCGCGTCCGCGAAGGGGATGCCGGCCATCGCCATCGTAGACCTCAAAGGGCTCCCGACGCAGAAGGAGTTCGAGCTGTTCAAGGAGTACTTCGAGTCCGTGGGTCACCCGGCGGCCATCTGCTCCCCGGACGAGCTTGAGTTCTCGGGCGGGCGCCTGCGCTGCGGCGAGTTCGAGATCGACATCGTCTACAAGCGCCTGCTCGTCAACGAGTACCTGCCCATCATGCGCGAGCACCCGGCGCTGCTCGAGGCCTACCGCGCGGGCGCCGTCTGCATGGTCAACAACTTCCGCTCGAAGATGATTCACAAGAAGGCGCTCTTCGCGGTGCTGACCGACCCGGCCTACGCGCGCCTCTTCACGGCCGAGGAGCTGGAAGCCGTCCGCCTCCACGTCCCCTGGACGCGCAAGGTGCGCGAGGGCCGGACGGAGAAGGGCGGCGCGGACGTAGACCTGCTCGAATACATCCGCCGCAACAGCGGCACGCTCGTCCTCAAGCCCAACGACGACTACGGCGGGCACGGCATCTACATCGGCTGGAACAACGACGCGGCCTCGTGGGAGCAGGCGCTGCAAGCGGCGCTCGCCGACGGCGACTACCTCGTGCAGGAGCGCGTCCCGACGGCGCGCGAGACCTTCCCGGCGCTCGCCGACGACGGCTCCATCGTCTACGCCGAACAGCTCGTAGACCTCGACCCGATGCTCTTCAACGGGCGGGTCGGGTCGGCCTTCACGCGCCTGTCCTCGACGGAACTGGCGAACGTCTCGTCGGGCGGCGGGATGGTGCCGACCTTCATCATCGACCGGAAGCATTGAGCCGGGGCGCGGGCGAGAGAGTTTCGAAACCCCCGTGAGCGCAGGAGTTTATTCACGATGAACTTCGTCAACAGCGAGGAGCCGCACGAGGAGCGCCGCCGCTTCGAGCGCTCGCGGCTCATCATCGACGTGTTCTACAACGGCGCCGACCTGACGGGCGTCGCCAGCACGCAGGACATCAGCCCCGGCGGCCTCTACATGAACACGCAGGCGGAAATCCCCGAGGGCTCCGTGCTCACGCTGCGCCTGCCGCTCGCCGGGCACGACGTGGTCTGCAACGGCGAGGTCGTCTACAGCAACCCCGGTCGCGGCGTGGGCGTGACCTTCCAGGGGCTGACGGGCGAAGACCGCGCGCACATCGAGTCCGCGCTCAAGAGTCAGTAGACGCGCCCCCGCGCGCGTCGTCTTCAGGAGAAACTTCCCGATGTCGGAAGAACGATACACGTTAGGGATCGAGGAGGAGTTTCAGATCGTAGACCCGGTGACGCGGGAGCTGCGCTCGCGCGTCGCCGAGATGCTCGAAGAGGGCAAGATGATGCTCGGCGAGCAGGTCAAGCCCGAGATGATCCAGGCGCAGATCGAGGTCGGCACCGGCGTCTGCCGCAACATCCAGGAGGCGCGCCGCGACATCACGCGCCTGCGCTCCATCGTCTCCGGGCTCGCGCGCAAGCAGGGTCTAAACATCATCGCCGCCTCGACCCACCCCATCTCGCAATGGAAGGAGCAGTTGATTTACGACGACCCGCACTACAAGCTCCTCATCGAAGAGCTTCAGATGGTCGCGCGCTCGCTGCT
>JBEVJD010000576.1:0-10128 GCA_040510435.1 Pyrinomonadaceae bacterium
ACATCAAAGACGCCCTCTGATGTCACGCCGACCCGCTCGCTACCGCTCGCGGTTCTGTTCTTGCTTCGGCGCGACGGGCGAGTGTAGAGTAGCGCCACCAGACTCCCTATCGGCTCTTCCCTTATAGCTCGAACGAAACTCTGTCGTCGGAGGTCACACCTGATGTCCACTGATGCCGTTGACCGCGAACGCGCCGCCGCGGCCGTCGAGTACCCGGATCGCGTCGGCCTCAAGCCGTCGAACCCGTACCTCGATGTCTTCCGCCCATTCATCCCGCCGGCCGCGCGGCTGCGCGAGTTGACGCCGCTGCCGCTCATCGTCGGCACGCTGCTCGGCGTCGTCTTCGGGGCCTCTTCGCTCTACCTCGTGCTCAAGGTGGGCTTGACGGTGAGCGCGTCCATCCCCGTCGCGGTCATCTCGATTACGCTCTTCCGCCTGCTCTCGAAGCTCGGCCTGCGCGACGCCACCATCTTAGAGAACAACATCGTGCAGACGGCCGGGTCGGCCGGCGAGAGCATCGCCTTCGGCCTCGGCGTGACGATGCCGGCCATCATGATTCTCGGCTTCGATTTGGAGCTGACGCGCGTCACGCTCGTCGCCGTCCTCGGCGGCCTGCTCGGCATCCTGATGATGATTCCGCTCAGGCGCGCGCTCATCGTCAACCAGCACGGCTACCTCAAGTATCCCGAGGGGACGGCCTGCGCCGAAGTCCTGAAGGCCGGCGCCTCGCGCGAGTCTCTGGACGCGGCGCACGCCGACGAGACTTCGGCGCGCGTCACCGACGAGGCGACGACCGGCGGCAAGATCATCTTCGCGGGCTTCGGCATCGGCTTCCTCTACTACGGCCTCCAGCGCGTCTTCAAACTCTGGAACGAGGAGCCGACGAAGGAGTTCGGCGCGCCGTTCGACCGCGCCTCGGTGGCGATTGAGAACAATCCGGCGCTGCTCGGCGTCGGCTACATCATCGGGCCGAAAATCTCTTCGATCATGTTCGGCGGCGGCGTGCTCTCCTACCTCGTGCTGATCCCGATGATCTACCTCTTCGGCGCGGGGCTCACCACCCCGCTCGCGCCCGAGACCTCGAAGCTCATCGGCGCGATGAGCGTCGGCGACATCCAGAAGAACTACATCCTCTACATCGGCGCGGGCGCGGTGGCCGCGGGCGGCATCATCAGCCTCCTGCGCTCGCTCCCGATCATCTGGCACGGACTCAAAGGGGGCTTGGCCGACCTGCGCGGCTCGCGCGACGCGACCGCCTCGGACGCCCCGCGCACCGACCGCGACCTCTCGATGAAGTTCGTCATCGGCGGCATCATCGTGCTGGTCGTGACCATCATGCTCTTCCGCGCGCTCAACATGAATCTGCTCGGCGCGCTGCTCATCATCGCCTTCGGCTTCCTCTTCGTCACCGTCTCTTCGCGCCTGACGGGCGAGGTCGGGTCTTCGTCGAACCCCATCTCGGGGATGACGGTGGCGACGCTGCTGCTGACGTGCCTCGTCTTCCTCATCCTGGGGTGGACGGCGCCGCCCTACTTCGTGACGGCGCTCTCGGTCGGCGCCATCGTCTGCATCGCGTCGTCGAACGGCGGCACGACCTCGCAGGACTTGAAGACCGGCTTCCTCGTCGGCGCGACCCCGAAGGCGCAGCAGATCGCCATCCTCGTCGGCTCGCTCGCCTCGGCCATCCTGCTCGGGCCGATGCTTCTGCAACTCAACCAGGGCTCGACCGTCTACATGCCCGTCGCCGGCCACGCAGACTTCCGCTTCGCGCCGGACTTCCGCGTCGCGCCGCAGGCGCTGGAGCAGTCGGGCGGGGCGCCGAGGCGCGAGCGAGCGCGGTTCCACGACGACCAGACCGAGTACACGGTCTGGCACAACACCGACACGGCGAGCGGGCCGGCCGGGCGCTACCTCGTCAACGACCAGGGGCAGCCCGTCTACCTTGTCGACCCCGGCATCAACGGCGTCTACAAGAAGACGGCCGACGGCACCACCGTGGACAAGTTCAACGCGCCGAAGGCGACGCTGATGTCCTACATCATCAAGGGCATCCTCAGCCGCGAGCTGCCGTGGGGGCTCGTCCTGCTCGGCGTCTTCATCGCGGTGGTGCTTGAGCTGGCGGGCATCCCTTCGCTCGCGTTCGCCGTCGGCGTCTACCTGCCCATCTCGGCCTCGGCCCCGATCTTCGTCGGCGGCGCGGTGCGCTGGCTGGTTGACCGTTACACGCGCCGGAAGTTCTCGGGGCGCGACTACACGGAGGAGCAGCTCGTCGCCGAGGGCGACAAGAGTTCGGGCGTGTTGCTGGCGTCGGGCTACATCGCGGGCGCGGCGCTCGCGGGCGTCATCTACGCCTTCCTCAACGTGAAGGAGGACATCCGCACCTGGCTCGGCGGCTGGGAGGAGTGGGCCACTGAGCACAACCCGCTCTTCGCGGGCGACTACTCCAGCCTGTGGGCGATGATCCCGTTCCTCTTGCTGGCCGTCGTGCTCTACGCGGTTGGGCGCGAGTGGCTGCTCGCCGCCCGTCGGCCGCCGCTCGACGAGCGCTGACCGCGGCCGCCTCGCTTGACCCCGCGCGCGCGCGGGTGGAAAAATGGCTGACTGCGGGCGTCGAGAGTCTCCCGCAGTCAGCCGTTCTTTTTGCGCCGGACATAACAGTTAAAGACTTCAGCGCAGCCCTCCCCCCAGCAGCCTTGCCGAAAGACTTACCCGAGATGAACAGATTGACCAGACCGAAGACCTCCGCGCTCGCACTCTGCCTGCTCGCCGCCGCCTCTTTGCAGGCGCTCGCGCAGTCGGGCCCGCAGACGCCCGCCGCCGCCGCGCAGATGTCGCCCGCCCAGGTGGTGCGCGCCTACTACACCGCGCTCAAGGAGGCGCGCGTCCGCGACGCGATGCTGCTCTCCGTCCTGCGCCCGGCCGTCGAGGCGCTGAGCCCCGAAGACCTGAAAGACCTCCAGACCGACTTCGCGCGTCTGGCCGCGACCGCGCCGGCCGACTTCGACATCACGGGCGAGCAGGTCAGCGGCGAGGAGGCGACCGTCTTCGTCAGGACGGGCGACGCCAAGGCGCCGAAGGTCGATCCCGTCAACCTCATCCGCGAGCGCGGCGCCTGGATCATCGGTGACCCCGCGAGCGCCGCCGAGGTGAAGAAGCTCGGCAAGAAGTTCTTCTTCGAGAAGCGCATCGAGGCGCACGAGCAGGACACGGAGGAGATGCTCCGCCGCATCCAGACCGCGCAGCTCGCCTACTCGCTCCAGCACGCGGGCAGCTTCGGCGACCTGAACGCGCTCGTGCGCGCGGGCTACGTCCCGCAGGACATCCTCGGCACGGAGACGACCGGCTATCGCTTCACCGTCCAGCTCACGCCCGACGCCAAGTCCTACACGGCGCGCGCCGAGCCCGAGCGCTACGGGCGGACGGGCCGCCTCTCCTTCTATCTCGACAAGTCCGGCCTCCAGAAGAAGGACACGGGCGGCAAGCCGCTCTCGCCTTCGAAGTAGCGTTGACGAGACGAGTCCCGCCGGGAAGACGATGAACCTCGCACTCACTTTGGCGAAGTGGCTGGCGCCCGCGGCGGCGCTCTTCGCGCTCGCCTGCGCGCTGCTCGCGCCGGCCGAGGCCGCACGCGCCCGCCCGACCCGCGCGCAGGACAACCGCGCGCAGCGGGAAGAGACGAAGCGGGACGAACTCCCCGACGACTCGGTCGTGCGCGGCCGCGCCGTCTACGACGACACGAGCCGGCCCGTGCGGCGCGCGCGCGTCCTGCTCATCACCGACGGCGGCGCACGCGGCGAGTACTCCGGGCTGACGGACGCGCGCGGCGACTTCCAAATCTCGGGCGTGCGCGCGGGCAGCTACTTCGCCTTCGTGGATGTGCCCGGGGCGCTCTCGCCCGTCGGCTTCGTCAGCCTCGACGAGATGCGCGCCGCCAACGGCGCGCCCAACCTCGGCGAGGCGCGCAAGTACTTCGACCCGGTCGAGGTGGACGGCAAACAGGACGTGAGCGTGACGGTGCGCGCGCGCCGCGGCGCCTCCGTCTCGGGGCGCGTCTCCTACGCCGACGGCGACCCGGCGGTCAACGTCACCATCAACCTCCTGCGCCGCGGCGCCGACGGCCGCGTCCAGAAGTATCTGGCGGGCGCGAGCGTCGCCGCGCTCTCGGGGCTGCGCACGGACGACCGCGGGATGTTCCGCGTCATGGGGCTGCCGCCGGGCGAGTACCTCATCGGCATCACCGAGTCGGTCGATCACGGCGAGCGGGACAGGGGCGTAGGCTCCCACGGCGAGGACTTCCCGAACATGCTCCGCGGGATGTTCGGCCAGCAGTTGTTGATGACCTTCTACCCCTCTGCGACGAGCGTGAAGGAGGCCGGGGTCATCAAGGTCGAAGTCGGCGACGAGCGCGCCGACGTGGACATCACCATCCCCGAGCGCGCGCTGCGCGCGATCTCCGGCGTGGTGCGCGCGCGCCGCGGCGGGCGACCCGTGGCGCGCGCACGCGTCACCATCATGCGCCGCGACGACCCGCTGGCTTCGAACATGGCCGCGCCCGCCGCGTTCTACGACGCCTACGATTTTGCGCAGAACGGCACGACGGCCGACGAAGAGGGGCGCTGGCACCTCTCGGAGATTCCGGACGGGCCCTACACCATCAACGTCAGGCCGCCCGAGGAGTACGAAGGGACGCCCATCAACTACAACTCGAACCTTTCGCCGCCCGCGTCGGCCGGGAACACGAACGGCGCTGGCTACAGTCCCCCGCGTCGCCGTCGCCCCTACGCGCCCACGCGCCGCAACCTCGACGTGTCGGGCGACGTGACGGAGTTCGTCGTCGAGGTCGCGGACGGGGGGCGCGTCGCCGGGACGATTTCGATTGAGGGGGAGGACGCGCCGCGCTACTCGTACGTCTCTTTGCAGCGCGCGGGCGGAGGCGGGGCCGCGCCCGAGGAGGCGGGCACGCACTCCGCGTCGGCCGAGGGCGGGCGGTTCACCGTCGAAGGGCTGCCCGCGGGCAAGTTCTTCCTGCTGCCGAACGTCGGCGGCTCCGACGACTCGCGCCTCTACCTCAAGTCCATCAGTTGGAACGGCAAAGACCTGCTGCGCGAGCCGCTGGAACTGCCCGAGGGCGGCGCGGCGGAGGGCGTCCGCGTCGTCTTCGCGCGCAACCCCGCGACGCTGCGCGTGACCGCCCGCGCCGCCGACGGCAAGCGCCCGGCCGCCGACCTCTTCGTCATCCTCGTGCCCGCAGACATCTCGGGGTGGTCGTCCAGCTCACCCCCGTACTTTTGCACGACGGGCCGGGACGGCATCTGCCCCATCCTCGCGCCGCCGGGCGAGTACCGCGTGGTGGCGCTGCGGAACACGCCGCCCGGAGCTTACGAGCAGGAGGTCAGGCGGCGCGCCACGACCGCGCCGCGCGTCACCCTGCGCGAGGGCGAGACGCGCCAGTTGGAACTGGAGGCGCCCGACAACTGACCGGGGCGGTGCAACATTATGTTTGCGCGGGCCGCGCGCGTGCGTCTACAATCGCATCGGCGGCCGGGAACGGACTCACCTCCGGAAGGGCAAGGCCGCCGGGTGCCCCGCCTCCTCCGCAGTTCAGCTTTCAACCACAGTGACCGCGCCAAGCGGGGCGCGCGCGACGCCTCTCCCCATAGACGCCGGCCCGGCCGAGGGCCGCGCGAGGAAGAGATGCCGGAGCGACTACGCACAATCGCGAGCCGCCTGCGCAATTTGGTGGGCAACCGGCGGTGGTCGGTGCGCCACCGCGTGCGCCTCGCGGTCTTCGTCTCGCTGCTCGACTCTTCGCCGGGCGCGCCGCCCGCCGCGGGCGTCGCCGGCCACACGCGCGACGCCAGCGAGAGCGGCCTCGGCGTCGTCCTCCCCGTCATACATCTCGGCGGCCGCTACCTCGTCGGCGACGGCGTCACGCTCCGGCTCACGCTCAAGCTCGGCGAACGGAGCGCGCGGCTCTACGGCACGCCCGTCCGCTACGAGCGCGTCGAAGAGGGGCAGGACGGGCAGACCGGCCCCGGCTTCCTCCTCGGCATCCGCCTCAGCGAGGACGGCGACCGCGCACTGTTTGCGGAGTATCTGAAGGGGATGAAAGGCAGTAGGCAGTAGGCTGTTAAGAGCAGAACGAGGCAAGTTATATAAGACGAGGCGGCCGGTTTGTGTGACTCGGCTGCCTCGTCTCATTTGACCTGTTTTGCTTTTGTCTTAACTGCCTACTGCCATCTGCCTACTGCTCTTTAAAAACTACCCACCCGAACTTTTCAGGAACGTGGAAGGCGGGCTCGGGTGTGTGTGTGGGCTGCCAGGTGAGGTAGCCGCGGGAGGGGTCGCGGCCGACGCAGCGGAAGAGGTTGCAGCGCCAGCGCTCGCCCTTCGAAGGCGCGCGCCCGAAAGCCTCCCAGGGGACGCGCATACCCAGAGTGACCGAGCCGGGGCGGACGCGCGCCGCCGCCGTCATCCCGGAGCGGAACTCCCAGTCGGTGTCGCGCCCCTCCTTCGTGACCGTGAGCGCGAGGTCGATCCACTCGCCCGTCGGCGCCACCTCGAACTCGTAGTAACGTTTAATCCGCCCGGTCTCGGGCGTGATAAAAATCTCGCACACGTCGCGATCCCACAACTGCATCGTCTTGCGTTCGAGCCGCGGCGCGTTCGAGACGACGAGCGGCTCCTCCTGCCGGCAGTCGAAGCGCACCGTGAAGCCCGCGGCGTCCCACACGACGCGCGCCTCGGCCCTGCGCCCCTGCGGCGCTTCCTCGCCCGACCAGTAGCGCGCGATGTGCGCCGCGCGCGCACGACCCCACGCCGCGTCCTCGAAGTCGCCCGCCGCCAGAGCCTTCCCGACCCGCAGCGCCTCGACGATGTTCGTAATCTCGTAGCCCCTCGCTACCATAGGAAACTGAATGCTGAGTGCTGAGCGCTGAGTGCTGAGGACTGAGGACTGAGTGAAGAAGACAAGATGCTTCTTCATTCAGTCCTCAGTCTTCAGCACTCAGTCCTTTATCAAATGCCTCAAGACATCTGTCGAGCAGGCGCTCGGGGTCTTCGTCGAAGACGACGACCGCGCTCGACTTCTTCGGCAGCACGCCTATCAACCGTTCGGCCTTCGCGCGCGAAGCCTCGCTGGCCGAGCCCATCACGCCGACTTTAACTCTCATGCCCCGGAACCAATAACACTTTCCGGCGGGCGAAGCAAAAGAAGAGTTGGGCGCGCGCGCGCCCGTCAAAGCGTCTGAGGGCGCCGCGCGCGGATTGCGGAAGAACGGGTCTATTTCCACTTTCTTTGTAGCGCTTGACAGTGGTGTCAATAAGAAATAATCTGTGCGGCGTTTAACAGACCTGCGGAGGACGCGAGACCCGCCCGTCGGCGTCCGCCCGCTTTCAACACTAACCCGACATCTGTAATCAACCCCGACCTACAGACCCGGAAAGCCTCGCCGTCCCGACAGACTGCGTTGGTCTCATCCGAACGGCACGCGAGCGGTGCGAGGTGTCCCGGAGCCGACTCCGCCCGCCGTGTAATTCTTGAGAAGGGACGGCCGGCGTCACACCGCTTCGGCCAGCAGACATTTGAGGAGGATTCGATGCATTTCCCCCGCCGCGCGGGCCTGCCCGCACTCGCACTTCTGATACTCGCCGCCGCGCTCTCCCCTGGTCGCGCCGCCGCGCAGAACGGCAACGAGAAGCGGGCCGCCTCGCCCAACGGCAAGATCATCTTCCAGAGCACGCAGGGCAGCGACGGCTTCGTCAACGACATCTACGCTATGGACGCCGACGGCAAACACCAGACGCGCCTGACCGACAGCGCCTTCGACGACACGACCCCCGTCTGGTCGCCGCCGGGCGACAAGATCGCCTTCCTCTCCGACCGCCGCGGCAACGGCTACGAGATTTATCTGATGGACGCCGACGGCAGCAACCAGCGCCCGCTGCGCGACGCGAGCCCCGTCTACACCAACGCCTTCGCGTGGTCGCCCGACGGCACGCGCCTGGCTTACGCCGACGGCGGCAACGTCTACGTCGCGGAGGTCACGTCGGGCGGCGATGACAGCACGGCCGCCCCCGTCGATGTCTCCGTGGGCAAAGTCGTCGGCTCGACCGACGGCGCGCCGAGCTGGTCGCCCGAGGGCGGCAGGCTCGTCGTCAGCAACTCCACGGCCTGCCCCGGCTGCTCCGACCTGCACATCGTCAATGCCTCGGACGGGGGCGACCGCATCGCGCTCAGCACCGGGCCCGGCTTCGACGCCGCCCCGACCTGGTCGCCCGACGGCTCGCTCATCGCCTACGAGGCCGACCGCGGCGGGCGCGGCATCTACGTCATCGCCGCGAACGGGGCGGGCACCGAGGTCAAGGTCTCGGGCGCCGTCGGTTCGATTGGCGGGCCCGTCTGGTCGCCCGCGGGGGCGCGCCTCGCGTTCCGCGCCCTGTCGGGCAACAACGTCTACGCCGTGAACGCGGACGGCTCGGGGCTCGCGCGCCTGAGCGACATGACGTGCAGCAGCGGCGACATCTTCTGGTCGCCCGACGGCTCGAAGGTCAGCTTCCACAACGGCAACGCCGACAATTGGATGGACATCTACGTCGTCAACGCCGACGGCTCCACCAAGCGCAACGCCCCCAACTACACCAAGACGAAACGCGCCGACGAGTTCGCCTCAAGCTGGCAGCGGCTCCCCATGCCGTGAGGGCAGTAGACAGTAGACAGTAGTCAGTAGCCAGTAGAAACGCGAAGGCCGCCGGGCACGTTTGCCCCGGCGGCCTTCGCATTTTCTGCGTGCCGGAGTTGTTTTCTTCTATAGCGGAGCGCAGTCGAGCGCGACCGCTGCGGGTCGGGACAGGTCAGTCCCACCCGCGGTAGCGGACGGGTCTCCTGCTGACGGCCCCCACCGCTACCGCGGGTGGGACTGACTGCTCTGGCGTCACACCCGTATGAACGCCGCTGTAAGAGATTTTAACGGACATCGTGTCTGCGGTCGGAGGGCAATATAGCGGTTTGCACTTGAGTGTGACCGTTTAGAGGCGGGCTGTGCCCGCCGGCCCCAGCACAGCCCGCCGGTTCTGCTGGGGCCGGCGGGCACAGCCCGCCTCTAAACGGGATAACAATTAGTCCCAGTCAAATGCAAGTCGCTATAACTCGTCGGGACTGTCCTTGCTGTAACGGCGCGTGGGCGGCGAACCGCGCGGCCCAGCCCTGTGACCGGGTGTGATGGGTCGTGCCGTGCGGCGTTGGCTAGACGGTCATGCGTGTTGGGTGAAGGGTGAAGGGCGGGCGGCGTTGGGGGCCGCCCGCGTTGTGTGTTGAGCCGTCGGTACGTCAGACGGTCAGGGCGCGATTTTCATCGCGGGGTTGCTCCAGGCCGATTGGCCGTTGGTGGTGAGGGCGGCGACGCGGAACCAGTAGCGGGTGCCGCTGGTGAGCCCCTGAATCGTGGCGGAAGAGCGGGTGGAGACGGCGGCGTGCGCCCAGGAGTTGTCGGTCGGAGGGTCGGGGCTGCGCTCGATGACGTAGGAGCGGGCGCCGCGGACGGTGTCCCAGGAGAGGTCAATCTCGCCGTCGTGGTCGCCGGCCGTCGCCGTCAGCGACGGCGGCGCCGACGGCGACGAGGAGGCAGGGGCGGACGTGCTGCGCACGTCGAGCCCGGCGCTCATGATGACCTCCTGATCGCTCCCGGCCACCGATTCGACGTGCGAGACCAGTTGCATCAGGATTCGGTCGAGCGCTTCCTCTTTCGTGTTCTGCGCGGCGGTGCGCACCTTCGCCTCCTGCCGCGCGGCATGCGCAGCGTTGGCCGCCGTTTCGAGTTCGCCGATGGCCGCCGTCACCTGCGCGAGCGGCGGGTGCGGCGAGGTGAAATTAGGGTTGCCCGTCAAGGCCGCGACTATCTGCTGCGCGCGCGCGATCTTTTCCGGGATGGAAAGGTTGCGGAGGTTGAGTTTGATGCGTCCCATTCTGAGGCTTCCTCCTTTGAGGTCAGAGGTTGCGGTTGTTCGAGGTGTGCGAAACCCTGCTGGTGAAGGCGGCGGGAGGATAGCGCCAAAAGCCGGACAAGGCAAGACTTTTTTCGCGCGGGCGCGATACCACGCCCTTCGCGCCAACTGCGACTGTCTTCGAAT
>JBEVJD010000577.1:0-13823 GCA_040510435.1 Pyrinomonadaceae bacterium
GTGAGTGGTGTGTTGTTTTTTTTTTTTTATATTTTACCCCCCCCCCCCGCGACTCCGGACTTCCAGTAACAGCAACTACAGGACATTCAACCGAACCTGTTCGTTACGACTAAAAATCATAACGAATCGCAAACTGAAGCTCACGCGGCGTACTTAAAGAACCGGTAATCCGTCCGAATGAAGGTGACTCCAGGGTGAGGTTCGGCGTGCTGAACGAGTTCGTATTAGTCACGTTGAACGCATCCGCCCGGAGCGTAATCCGGTGAGTTTCCGACCAGGGCATCGTGAATCTCTTGGAGAGACCCAAATCAAAATTCACAAATGCCGGGCTGCGGAAAGTATTTCTTGAGCCGATCTCACCGTGCCTCGGGAAGCGTAGCGCGGCTTCGGCCGCGGCAGGGTCGTCAAAGAACTGAATCCCCCCGCCTTCCTCACGGATGTTCGAGCTGAACGCCGCGCGGTCGCCTACGACAATCGCCGGACTGTTGACGGCAAACGAAACGGGGAAAGCCCCGCTCGCCGAATTGATGGCGAACCCGGAGCGCGCGCCGACGATACCCGACAACGTGAAGCCGCCGACGATGGCGTCAAGCCACTTCGGCATATCACTGCCGAAGGCCCTTCCGCGACCGAATGGAATGTTCACGATGTAGTTGGCGTTGAAGAGGTGGCGAATGTCGAAGTCGGAGTCGCCCCGGCAGGCGTTGGTATTCGTCACGTCGCACAGCAGCCCGCCGAGGGTCGTATTGACGACGCTGGACTGGTTGTCAATCGAGTGCGAGAAGGTGTAGTTCAGCTCAAACTCGAATCCGTGGGAGAGACGTTTCTGCACACTGAAAAGCCCGCCGTGGTATGACGAAGACCCCAGATTCGTAACGTAAGAATTGAGCCCGAACTGCGCACTGATCCCGACATTCGGCCTGAGCAGGCCGTTGGCATAGAGTTGCTGAATGAGGTCACCCGTGCCTCCCTGTCTGACGAGGTCTGTCTGGAAATTTGTGACGAACTCAGTGCAGTTAGCGCCTTGTCCCAGGCCCGAGCAGGGCACCCCGAAAGTTGCCAAAGAGGCCGCGTTCAATTGGTTTTCGAGCCACGGCTGCGCCGTGAGACCTGCGGCGGGTGCCCGATTAGCCGCGACGTTCGCCTGCACCAGCGGTTGAATCGCGTTCAAGGCATCGAACAGGAACTGACCGGACGCCGCGTCTCTGAAATTCAGTGTTTGAGCTGCGTCCGCCTGCGTGAAGAGTTTGCGTCCAAGCCGCCCCACGTACGAGACATCCAACAGCAGGTTGCCGGGCAATTCGCGCTGCATGCCCACGTTGAACGTGTACGAGTAAGGTATCTTGAAGTCTTTAGCCACCACGTAATTGGTCTGGCTCTGCTCCAGCCCGAAAGGGATGCCGTTACTATCTACAAACGGCGTGAACGGACGAGTGATGGTCTCCGCGACGTTCTGCACAGGCAGCGAGGTCAGACCCGTGAAGCGCGGATCATTCGCGAGAGCCGTTCGCGCGTTGGCCGCGCCGAACTGCCTTGTGACAGTGGTGTCGAAGATGAAGTTGGATTGATCCTGGATGAAAGTGATGCCGCCCCCGACGCGGTCATACACGACGGATGCGTTACCACGCAGCACGGTTTTTTTGTTGCCGAAGAGCGCGCCTAAAACGCCACCCTCGAAAGAGGGGTTGTAGGCAAAGCCGAGTCTCGGGGCGAAGTTGTTTTTGTCGGTCGCGTAGAGGGGGTCGCCGTTGTTAGCCCGCCCGTTCAAGTCGAAGCTGGTCAGAGGCTCGGCACCGGCCCCGAGAATTCCGTTGGCGGCGTTACGAATTCTCAAATCAACCAATTCTTGAAAATCCACGTTGTTCGCTGCCTGAAACCCATTCACCTCGTACGGGGCGGGATAGAGGTGATAGCGGACACCCAAGTTCAGTGTCAGGTCATTCCGCACCTTCCAATTGTCCTGGAAGTAAAGCTCGTACTCGTTATAAGCATAGCTACGAGTCCGCCCGCTCCCCGGAGGTGATGCGTTTCCTTCCGTGTCATACGTAAAGTTAGTAGCGACCTGTGCGATCCTTCCCAAGGCAAAAGCGAAGGCGGCATCAAAGGGGGCTACTGAACCTCCGCGAATATTGGCGGGACGCAGCGAGGCGTTAAGGGCGGTCGTCGCACCCCCGATTCCCAGGGTGACGAAATTGAAGTCGTTGGTCAACGACGGATTCTGACGGATCGGCTTATACACGCCGCCGAACTGGAAAGAGTGCTTGCCCGTGGTGTAACTCACGTCGTCCCGAATCGTCGGCACGAACACGTTTCTGTCCTGATAGCTCAAACTGGCGAACGGAGCCGTGAGCCCTGCGCCGAAGGTAAAGCTGTTGGGAAAGGACGGGGCGTCGGCGGGCGAGAAAATGTTTACCGACTTCGAAAGCCCGACCGTCGCCATGTTGGTTAAGGCGGGCGTGACAGTCCAGGTGTGCCCGCCGGCAATCGCATAGCTTTTATCCAGAAATGCCTGGGCGTCCGCGTCGCCTGAAAATTGCTGCGCGACGTTGGTCGAGTCGCGGCGCGTAATGGTGGTGCGCACGAAAAGCCGCTGATTGTCGGTGAGGTTGGCATCAACGCGCCCCGTGTAGATGCTGTCGTTTCTGTTGAAGGGGGCGTTGAATCGGAAGAGTCCCGTGTTGATACCGTTCCCACCCGTCAAGTCGTTCGCCTGGGGGTAACGACTATTTATGAAAGACAGAAGCTCCTGATTGAATCCCCTTCCCTGTGGGTCGAGCGCCGTTATCTGCGCTGGCGTCAGAAACTCGATGCAGTCCGGTCTGGTGTCAAGACGACTATTCGCCGGGCACGGCGTGGTGCTGCCCACCGGGGTAGCCCTGATGTATCCGATTCTTCCGTCCCGCAAACTTTGCAGGGGCACTGTTCGTGAATTGTTCTGCTGTGACCTGTCACGCCGACGCTCCAAATCAAAAAAGAAGAAGAGTCTATCCTTGCCGCTGAGGAAGGTCGGGCCGCCCTCGCCGAAATTCGGGATCGGCACCGGGCCGCCGATGCTGCCGCCGTACTGATGCCGCCGCAGGGCCGCCCTGTCGACTCCGTTCCTGTTGTTGAAGAAGCTGTTCGCGGCCGTCTCCTCATTCCGGTAGTACTCACGCATGTTTCCGTGAAACTCGTTGGTGCCGCTGTTGCTCGACAGAATAATCTGACCGCCGCTACTGCGGCCTTCTGACGCGTTGGGGCCGACCGAGATACCTCTAAACTCCTGAATGGAATCAATCGGAGCGTTCGCCACCGTGGCAAATGCCTGCCCGGTCGTTACGTCGTTGGCGTCTATGCCGTCAACGGTGATGTTTCCCTGGTCGGCGCGAGAACCCGTGACCGAACCCAACCGGTTGGCGTTGAGTCCGGTGCCTGTGACGCCGGCATTAGTTCCGACCGCGCCGGGTTGTAAGCCGATCAGGGCCGCCGGAGAACCGCGGAGCTGAATCGGGAGTTCGCGCAGTTGACGGCGACCTATCACGTTGCCGATGCTGGCGTCCGTCGTATTCAGCGTCGCGTCGCCGGCCGTTGACGTTACAGTCACCGTCTCCGCGACCGCTCCGGCAGCCAATCGTGCGTCTTGAGTTTCTGTTCTTCCGACTCCGAGTTGAACGTTTTCAATCACGAAACCCTGGAAACCGGGCGCCGAGAAGGACAGTCGATAGCCGTCGCCGGGTTGGACGTTATTAAACGTGTACGACCCCGCACCGTTCGTCGTCACCGTCAGTTCTCTGGAAGTTTTCGTATCGGTAAGCGTAACTTGTGCCCCCGCGACGGCGCCGCCGTTCGCGTCAGTGACGGTTCCGGTGACCCCTGAAACGGCTTGGGCCGAAATCATCACCGGACACAGAAAAACCAGCAGCGACATCACTAATAAAGAGCGCAACGTTGCGATTGGCCTGCCCGCCTTACCAAGGCTCGGGGCGATAAGACCGAATACTGTAGGCTCGCTTGACTCGTTTTTCATGCTTATTCCGGCTCCTTGCTAATCCCTTGAGGTGTAGTTTGCACGCGGGGAGACCTCGGGGCTGACATCCCTTGATGTTCGTCAGGCATCTAGGGATATGGATAAATATTCATCTCGCAAGGCGGAGTGTAGGTTTAAAGGTGGCTGAAAATCTTGAAAGTTAGCCTTGAAACAACCTCAAATTTTCTTGAAAGGCTTTATTAAAGGATTTATTAAATGACGGCGGCGTAGCTCAACCGTGCCGCCCTCAGGCTTCACGAGGGGTATTGACCCCGCCCATGACCGGGGGGAGCACCGCTCCCCCGAACTCCACCTTTTCTATTCGGCGACCCCGCGGCGAGCTGACGGGGCATTAGGGATCGAGCTGTGAACACCGAAAGCAAAGCGCGTCGCTACAGTTTCAAGAACTTCACCCTGGATTTGGAGAAACGGGTTCTACTGCGCGACGGCGACCCCGTGCCTTTGACCCCGAAGGCTTTCGACACCCTGGCATTGCTGGTGCGGCGGAGCGGCCGTGTCGTCGGCAAAGATGAGTTACTGGAGGAGATTTGGGCCGATGCTTTCGTCGAGGAATCAACGATTGCGCAGAATGTTTTTACGCTGCGGAAAGCGTTAGGTCAGAATCACGCCGAGAATCAATTCATCGAGACCGTGCCGAAGCACGGCTACCGTTTTATCGCCGACGTTGAAGCGCTTGACGGCGCGACAAACGGCAAGTCGGAAAACGGACGGCAAAGAGCCGCACACGACATCACCGTCAGCGAGAATATTAGCGGCGCGGGGATCAGTGACGCGGAAACCGGCAACGCGGAAATTGGCAACCCGGAAACGGTTGAAGCCGCAGGCAAAGACGCGCGAGCAAACGAGAATGAGGGACGCGTTTCCGCGGCCGTAAACGTCGCGTCGGATGTGGCGGAAAACCTGCCGACCTCGGAACGTCGCGACCTACATCCGGCGAAACGGCACAAGCGTTTTAATTTTCAAACCAAACTGCTTGCGCCGGTAATGCTTCTGCTCGCCGTCGCGGTTGCGGTAGGGCTTTTTCTTTTTACGCAGGGAGACGAAGCCGCCTCCGATTTTGCGGCGCCGTCGCCGCGCGCGCGCACGACGCAGCTCACTAACACCGGACATGTTTTGCGTGCCGCCGTCTCCCCCGACGGAAAATACGTTGCTTACATTCAGAGCGCGCGCGGACAGGAAAGTTTGTGGGTAAGGCAGGTAGAGGTCGCGGGCGGGATCGAAATCGTCCCGCCGAGCGGCAGCCATTATATAGGTATCACTTTCTCTCCCGACAGCAACTCGATTTTCTACGTCAAATACGGTCAGGATTCGGCCGTGTCTGGCTTGTATCAGGTCCCGGTGCTGGGCGGGGCGGCGCGCAAGATTCAGACGGACATTGACAGCAAGATCAGTTTCGCGCCGGACAAGAAACACTTCGCGTTTGCGCGAAATGATTTAAGTCGCAAGGAATCGCATTTGATCATCGCCAACCTCGACGACGCGAACCAACGAGAGCTTGCCGTCCATCCGGGGAGTCACTGGATCACCGACGCCGCGCCCGCCTGGTCGCCTGACGGTAAGGTCATTATCTTTACGGCGAGAATCCAACCCTCACAAGCGGCGAGCACGTTAGCCTCTCTGGTCGAAGTGCGGGTGGCGGACGGCAAGCAAGCAATCCTTAACACTCGTCAGTGGGACGCGATTCAAGCGATTGAGTGGTTGGCGGACGGAACAGGTTTAATCGTCGCCGCGCGCGATAGCGCTTCGCTGCTCGCACACCAGTTGTGGCACATAGATTACCCCGGCGGCGGAGCGCGCGCGATCACCAAAGATTTGAATAGTTATTCGAGTGCCGGCGTCACCGCCGACATGAAGTCGCTCGTGACAATCCTCCATCGTCGCATCGCGAATCTGTGGATCGCGCCGGCCGATAGACCAAGTGAAGCCGTCCAGATTCATTCCGGCAACAGCAAAGATTTGGGCTGGACGTTAGGCGTCGAATGGTTGCGAGACGGCAAAATTATTTACGGTTCGACGGCGAGCGGAAAAGAAGACGTGTGGTTGATGAACGCGGACGGGAGCGAGCAGAAACAATTAACGACCACGGCCGGCGCGAACTTCGAACCGACGGTTTCGGACGACGGGCGCACCGTGGTCTACGTGTCGAAAGCCGCCGACGCCGCACAGAACTTGTGGAAAATGAATCTCGATGACGGCGAGCGCGCGCAATTAACCAACGGCGGTTTCGACCTGCGCCCTGACATTTCGCCTGACGGACGCTGGGTCGTCTACATGTCAGTTATTAAAGACTCGCCGACGTTGTGGAAGACTCCGATTGACGGCGGCGGAGCGCCGGTTCGACTGTCGGATAAAATAGCAGCAGTCCCGCGCGTCTCGCCGGACGGACGCTTCATCGCCTGCTTCTATCGCGCGCAAGTGGAGACGTATTCCAAATTCGCCGTCCTCCCGTTCGACGGCGGCGAGCCCGTTAAAGTGTTCGACAGGTCTCCGACGACGTTCGTCGAAGCGGGTATTCGATGGACGCCGGACGGACGCGCCTTGACCTTTGTTGATAACCGCGACGGCGTCTCGAACGTCTGGCTGCAACCTCTGGACGGAAGCCCGGCGAAGCAGTTAACGAATTTTACCTCCGAGACGATTTTTCGCTTCGCCTGGTCGCCCGACGGCAAGACGATTGTCGCCGAACGCGGGACTGAGACCGGCGACATCGTGCTGATTAACAAATAGAGATGTGAAGGCAAAATGAGAGGCGAGAAATCCTGATATGGATTCCTCGCCTCTCAACTTTAGTTAGGGCTGCCGTGGGGAGCGGAACGCCGGGTCGCCGAACTGCCAGAGCAGGAACGTCATGATGTCGGCCAGTTCCTCGGCGAACTGCCGCCGGGTCGAGCCGGCGCCGTGCCCCGCGTTGTAATCGACCCGCAGCAGCACGGGCCTGCCGCTCGAAGTCGCCGCCTGCAAGCGCGCCGCCATCTTGGCCGGGAGCCACGGCTCGACGCGCGGGTCGTTGATGCCGGTGGTGACGAGCACGGCCGGGTACGCCGTCTCGTCTTTGACGTGGTGGTAGGCGCTCATCTCGTAGAGCGCTTTGAAGCCCTCCGGCGTCCTGACCGACCCGAACTCCGGGACGTTCGGCACGCCGTTAGCCGTCGTCTCGTAGCGCAACATATCCGTCAGCCCGACCGAGATGACCGCGGCGCCGAACAGGTCGGGGCGCTCCGTCACGGCGCGGCCGATGAGGATGCCGCCCGCGCTCTGGCCCATCCCGGCGAGCCGCGCGGGGCTCGTGTATCTGCGCTCGACGAGGTACTCGGCGCAACTGATGAAGTCGCGCCACGTGTTCGGCTTCGTTCCCTTCTGCCCGGCCCTGTGCCACTCCTCGCCGTACTCGCCGCCGCCGCGCACGTGCGCCACCGCGTAGACGCCGCCGCGCTCGTACCACGCGAGAAGCTGCGGGTTGAAGAAGGGGAGCTGCGAGATGCCGTAGCTGCCGTAGCCGTGAATGAGCGTCGGGTTGCTGCCGTCGAGCTTGAGTCCGCGCTTGTGGATGATCGAGAGCGGGACGAGCGTGCCATCGGCGGCCTTGACCTTCACCTCGACGGCCTCCACGTCCGCCGGCTCGTCGAGCGGGCCGCGCGGTTGCAGCTTCGTGTCGGCGAACCGCTGCGCGCGCGGGTCGTAGGCGTAGACGGCGGGCGCCTTCACCCAAGAGGTCAGACGGACGAAGACGCCCGGCAGGCGCGGGTCGGCGCTCATGCTCTGTATCGCCCCGTCGAAGGGCAGAGTCACGCGCTCCGGATTGGACTTGCTCCCGAACGGCACGCGCAGGACGCGACCCAGCCCGCCGTCGAGCTGCTCGACGTAGAGCGCGTCCTCCGCGACGTGCAACGCGCCGAAGCCGGCGAAGCGACCGCCGACGACCGCCTCGCCCGCCGGCACGATTATCGCGGCGCGGGCGAGGTCGGGGCGGCTCAGACTCGTCCGCACGACCTTGTAGCGCGGCGCGCCTTTGGAAGTCACCGCGTACAGGTCGTCGCCGTGCGCGACGGCCTGAGTCGCCTCGTCTTCGGGGCCGCAGACTTTGCGCCAAGGCGTGCCGGGCTTGCCGATTGACGAGAGCGGCGCGGCGTAGACCGTCGAAGCGCCGCCGACGCCGCTCACCACCCACGCGAGCGCGAAGCGGGAGGCGGGTGACGTGACGACGTACGGGTGAAGCGCCGGCTCGACCGTGATGTCGGGGAACACCTCGTGGCCGAAGACGACCTCATCGCGCGCGGCTTCGCGGCCGACCGTGTGCAGGTAGACGCGCGCCTTCTGTTGCAGCTCGGTGATTGGCGCGCCGGGCGCGAGCTGCTGCAAGCGCGTGTAGAAGAACGAGCGGTGGTCGGGTCGCCAGCTCACGCCGCCGTAGCGCGCGCGGTCAATCGTCTCGCCGGTCTCGCGCCCCGTGGCGGTCTCGAAGACGCGGATGACGGTGTTCTCCGAGCCGCCCGCCGCGAGGCCGACGGCGACTAACTTGCCGTCCCATGACGGCTCGAAGTAACTGATTGAGACGTGCCGGGTCGCGCCCGCGCTCATCTTCTCCGGATCGACGAGCAGCGTTTCGGGCCCCGCCAGCCCTTCGCGCACGTAGAGTTTGGCCGTGCTCTCCTTCGCCAGCGTCTTCAGATAAAAATAGCGCTCGCCGGGCAGTCGCCGCACCTCCCCGACCCGCGCCGTGGCCGACTCGCCCAGCGCGACGGTGCGCTCAAGCAACTCGCCGCGCGCCGGGACGCGGTCGAGCGCGGCGCGCGCGTAATCGGCCTGCGTCTTCATCCAGCCGCGCAACTCCGCGCCCCCCATGTCCTCCATCCAACGGTACGGGTCAACGACCTTCGTGCCGAAGTAGTCGTCCGTCACCTCGCGGACGGCCGCGTGCGGGGGAGCGGGGGCGGGCGCGGACAGTAAATGCTGCGCCGCCGCGCGGGGAGTGAACGCCCCCGCAATGAGTATGACGGCCAGCGTCGTG
Source organism: Pyrinomonadaceae bacterium (assembly GCA_040510435.1). Lineage (GTDB taxonomy): Bacteria > Acidobacteriota > Blastocatellia > Pyrinomonadales > Pyrinomonadaceae > QHXN01. The sequence continues at coordinate 9,036 of JBEVJD010000577.1, forward strand.
CGGCTAATTCTCTTCATCATGTCTCTCCTTCTAAAATAATCCGACGAGGGCGCTCAGGACGCGGCGAGGGCGCGGACTTCGCGGAGCGCCGTTTCGATCTCTTCCGGCGTGTTCAGCAGACTCGGGGCCAGTCTCACGCAGGTCTGGGCGTAGGGGGCCGTCGAGGCGATGACACGCCGCTTGAGCAGCCGCGCCATGACATCCTCCGGCTTCATCCCTTCCACGTCGAAGCAGACGAGGCCCGCCGACAGGTTGTTACCCCGCGGGGTATGGAGCCTGACGTGGCGCATCCGCGCCAGCCCTTCCTTGCACTGCTCGTTCAGGCCGTGAATCCTCCCGGCGACCCTCGACCTCCCGATTCGCCGGTGGAAGGCGAAGGCCGCCGGCAGCGCCCACACATATTCGAAGGCTTGAAAACCGCCCGGCCAAACCCACGACGCCTCCATCGCGGGCGGCGTCTCACCCCGCAGCCACGCCGTGAAGGGGCCGGGCGCGAACCCCGGGAAGATCGGGCGCGTCGCGTTCCAGGTCTCCGCCTTCGCCCAGACGAGCCCCGTCCCGCGCGGGCCGAAGACCCACTTGTGCGTCCCGGCGATGAAGAAGTCGCAGCCCATCCGTGCGACGGTCTCGTCCTCCACCCCGAGGCCGTGGACGCCGTCAACGATGAGCAGCACGCGCTCCGCTTCGGCGCGCACGGCGTTGACCTCGGCGAGCGCCTCGGCGACACGCCGCACGGGCACTTTCACCCCGCTGCCGGAGTGCACCCACGTGATGCCGACAGCGCGGGTCTTCGGGCCGACGGCCCTCCTGATGCGCCGCACCATCTCTTCTTCGGAGACGGAGTCGAAGTCGTCGTAGAGCGAAATCTTTTTGACGGTCGCCCCCGCCCGTTCGGCGGCGAGGCGGATGGCTTCGTGATGAACGAAGTGGTCGTGCGTGGTGGTCAGAATCTCCTGCCCCGCCTTGACGGAGAGACCCTGGTAGACGAAGGCGAGCCCCATCGTCGTGCTGTTGGTTAAAGCCACCTCCTCCGTTGTGCCGCCGAGGTATTCGGCGGCCGACGCGCGAATCTGTCCCGGCATCTCGAACATGTGCCGCTCGACGTAGAGGAAGGGGTTGTCGTCAATCGCCCGCCGGTGCCGCTCAATCGCCTCGTGCACCGGCCGCGGGTGCGAGGCGAGGAAGAACGAACTCAGGTGGATGTAGTCGCGTGAGACCTCGAACTGGGCGCGCACCTCCGACCAGTCGGCCGGACTGGTCGGAGGTGCCGACGCGAGCGTTAAGCCCGTACCCGCGCGGGCAGCGGGAAGGGCGACGGCGGCGGCGGTGAGCCCGCCCGCGGCCAGGAAACGGCGGCGGTTGATGTTCATGATTTCTCCTTCAACGAAGCCGGCGGGCCATGGCAGGTTTACGGCGCATCCGGGCTGAACGTCGTGATCTGTCCGGCCCTATTCGTCTCGTTGCCGTCAACCATGTTCGTGCCCGCGAGCGACTTGAACTTGCCGACGCCGCTGTTAAAGAAGCCGTAGTGATTGTTCGTCGCCACGGAGCGCGCCACGCGCATCACCGCGCCCGCGCCGCCCGAGCGGATGAAGCCGGTGCCGCTGGCGAAGTTGCTCGCCACGCAGTTGTCGCAGCTCAACTCGGCGGCCGGCCCGCTTGAAGAGACGGTAAAGCCCGCGATCCCGCCGTCCGTCGCCACCGTGTGGCTCACGGTCGCGCGCGCGTTGGAGGTGACGAAGACGCCGTAGTCGTTGCCGTCGAGCCGGCACCTGTCAATCGAGGCGCGGGCCGGGCCGCCCGCGGGCGCGACGACGAAGATGCCGATGCCGTTGTTGCGCGCCGTGGTGTCTCGCACCATCAGCCGCCCGCTCGCCCCGAAGTAGATGGCGGCGTGGCCGGTGTCGATGTTGTCGATGCCGTTGAGGATGCAGCCCTCGATGTGCAACGTGCCGACGGCGGTAGCGCGGATGGCGCTGTCCACGGCCTGGTGCTTGTTGACGGTGAGGTTGCGCAGGACGACCGTCGCGTCGGGGGCGTTGACCAGCACGGCCGTCGTGTCGCCGTTGAGTCCTCCGGGGACGGTAATCCCTTCCGTCGGGGCGATCACCGCGTGGACGCCCTCGGGCGCGATGATCTGCACGGACTTCGTAATCTCGACCGCGTCGTAACCGCCGCTGTCGAGGATGACGACCTCGCCGTCGTCGGCGACCGCGCTGACGGCGGAAGAGAGGTCGCGGCACGGCGCGGCGCGCGTGCACGGGTTCGTGTCGCTGCCCGTCGCGGCCGAAACCCACACGCGGGTCGCCGAGCGGCCCGCCTGCGCCCGTGTGTCGGCGTTGAAGGCGAGCGTCAGGAAGAGAGCCGCTAACGCCACGCCGCAGAGTCGCGCCGCACGCGACATGTCGAAGAATTGCCTCATGCTATGAAGTCTCCTTATAAGGTCTCGCAGTGATTAAGGCTCCAGCACCAAGCGCTCGTGCGCCGCGCCGTCAAACGTCTTGCGGTCGGAGCGCATCGGCAGGTACTTCACGCGCTGCCAGCGGTGTGAATTTCACCCCCTGCCTTTTCTCCTTCTCCGGCTAAATTTTTCCGACGGGGTTTGCATGAGTTACAATCGGCCTTCGAATCAATCCGTATGAATTGGCCGCCCCGCCAAAGTCCCCGACGATAAGACAGACCCTCACCGAAAATCTTTAGCGAGTTATGAATTTTTTTTTAAAGCCGCTATGAGCGAACGGGATCAGCGCATATACGTGTTCGGGCGGTTCCGGCTCGATGTGGGCAAGCGTCTGCTCTTCGCCGGCGAAGATATCGTCGGCCTGACGCCGAAAGCCTTCGACACGCTCGTGGCTCTGGTCGAGAACCGCGGGGGCGTGTTGAGCAAGGAGGAGTTGATGCGCCGCGTCTGGGCCGAGCAGTTCGTCGAGGAGAACAATCTGGCCCAGAACGTCTATGCGATTCGCCGGGCGCTCGGCGACGGGGGCGACGGCATCAAGTACGTCGAGACGATTCCGAAACGCGGCTACCGCTTCGTCGCCGAGATTGAGGTGCTGGAGGCCCCGCCGCCCGCCGAATCGGCCGAGGGCGGCGCACCGGCGGCGGGCCGCGCCGCCGGGCAGCAGGCCGCGGCGAGCCCCCCCGGGTCTTCCCCGAGCGTCGCCCGCCCCGCGGCCTTCGCCGTCGGCAGGCAGCCGGCGCCGCCCGTGCCGAAGACGCACTACGCCGTGAGCACGGGCGACGTAAACATCGCCTATCAGGTGTTGGGCGACGGGCCCCTCGATCTGGTCTTCGTGATGGGCTGGGTCTCACACCTCGAATACTTCTGGCTGGAGCCTTCCTTCGCGCGCTTCCTGACGCGGCTCGCCTCCTTCTCGCGCCTCATCCTCTTCGACAAGCGCGGCACGGGGCTCTCCGACCGCGTGCCCCTGAGCGAGCTGCCCACCCTCGAACAGCGCATGACGGACGTGCAGGCCGTGCTGGACGCCGTCGGGAGCGAGCGCGCGGCGCTGCTGGGCGTTTCCGAAGGCGGGCCGATGTGTAGCCTCTTCGCGGCCACGCACCCCGAACGCACGGTCGCGCTGGCGATGATCGGGACTTACGCCCGACGTGTGTGGTCGGAGGAGTACCCCTGGGCGCCGACGGAGCAGGAGCGCGCGGACTTTCTGGAAGAGATAAGGCGGAACTGGGGCGCGCCGGTCGGAATCGAGGAGCGCGCGCCGAGCGTGGCCGGCGACCCGCAGTTCCGCGAGTGGTGGGCCACGTACTTACGCATGGGGGCGAGCCCCGCCGCCGTCCTGGCGCTGACGCGGATGAACGCGGAGATCGACGTGCGGAGCGTCCTGCCTTCGATACGCATCCCCACACTCGTCATCCACCGCGCGGGCGACGAGTGTCTGAAGGTCGAGGAGGGGCGCTACGTGGCGTCGAAGATTCCCGGCGCGCGTTTCGTCGAGCTGCCCGGCCGCGACCACCTGCCGTTCGTCGGCGACCAGGACGCGATACTGGACGAAGTCGAAGAGTTCCTGACGGGCGCGCGGCCCGAGCACCGGATTGACCGCGTGTTGACGACCGTACTGTTCGTCCTCTTCGACGAGAATATCCCGTCCGCCCCTGAGCGGCAGGGGGAAGAAGCGAAAGAGCTGCTGCAAAGCCACGCCCGCCGCGAGCTGGCACTGTTTCGTGGGAAGGAGGTCGAGATATCGGTCGCGCGGCTGTTCGCCACCTTCGACGGGCCTGCCCGCGCCATCCGGTGTGCCCTCGCCGTTGTGGAGGCGGCCTCGCGCCTCGGGCTACAGGTGCGTGTGGGACTCCACACGGGCGAGTGTGACGTGCTGGGCGAAAAAGTGGGCGGAGTCACGGTTCAACTCGGCGAGGCCGTCGCCGAGCGCGCACAGTCGGGAGAGGTTTTGATTTCCAGCACCGTGAAAGACCTCGTGGCCGGGTCAGGCATCGAGTTCGAGCCCCGCGGCGCGCAGACCTTCCACGACCTGCCCGGCGACTGGCGCCTCTTCGCGGTCAGGCGCGGCTCACGCCCCTAGTGGGGCGTCACCAGACTTTCCGGGTAAACACTCCTCCTCATCTCCGAGGAATCTGCCTCAGGTGGTATTGCAGATATCAGCTCTCCTAAATGTAACGAGGCCGCTACCGGGTTTACACGGGAGAATAAAACCTTGACAATCCACCGCTCATGGCATACGTTACGCGCACCTAGTTGATCTTTACCACGACGAGCAACTCACCTCGCTAGCCCGTAACTCATACACCCATTCTCAGATTCACTCGATC
>JBEVJD010000578.1:0-19357 GCA_040510435.1 Pyrinomonadaceae bacterium
TGACGGAGAGCGCGCTCAAGCGCGGCGCCAACGCCAAGGACGCGGCGCAAATCCTCCCCGGCCACGGCGGCCTCCTCGACCGGCTCGACAGCTTGCTCTTCAACGCGCCGCTCCTCTACTATTTCGCATTGTACTATTGGCGGTAGCTATAAATCCGCCAGTTTTGAGTCGTACGCGCCGTGTCTACCTTAATTCAGGAGAAGAAAGGCGGTGTGACATGACTGGCGAAGAGATGGAGCGGGCGATAGATTTCCTTCTGAAGAGTCAGGCTAATCTGGAAGCGCGCATCGAACAGGTCAACGCGAACTTAGGTACGAGAATCGACGAGACGAACAAGCAGCTTGCCGAGACGAACAGGCAACTTGGCGATTATGCGAACATGCAGACGACGCTCATTCAAGTCGTCACTCGCACGTTCGAGGCTCAGGCGGCCATTAACAAGCGCACGGATGAGAGGCTGAACTCTCTCATCGTCACGGTTGAGAAGTTGATTAACGAACGCGGCAGCAAGCCTTAAATGGCGTCAGTCGCCGCTTCAGTTACATGGACACTCAGGGCATAGCTATACTCGGCTCGACCGGCTCAATCGGGTGCAACACGATGAGCGTGGTCGAGTCTTTTGGTGACGGGCGTTTCCGCGTCGTGGCGCTCGCGGCGGGGCGCAACGTGGAGCGGTTGGTGGCGCAGGTCGAGCGGCACCGGCCGGAACTGGTCGCCGTCGAGAACGAAGAGTGCGCCGAGCGTTTGAGGGCAGAACTCGGCAGGCGCGGCGTGCCCCTCCCGCGGGTCGCGGTCGGCGAGGCCGGGATGGTCGAGGTGGCGACGCACGGCGCGGCGCGGACGGTCGTGAGCGCGACGGTGGGCGCGGTCGGCTTCGTGCCAACCCTGCGCGCGCTCGAAGCGGGCAAGCGCGTGGCGCTGGCCAACAAGGAGACGCTGGTCATCGCGGGCGAGCTGATGACGCGCGCGGCCGAGGTGTCAGGCGCGGAACTCCTGCCCGTTGATTCCGAGCACAACGCGCTCCACCAATGCCTGCGCGGCGAGCGGCGCGAGGAGGTGCGGCGGCTGATTCTGACGGCGTCGGGCGGGCCGTTCCGCGAGAAGAGCCTGAGCGCGATGGCCGGGGCGACGGTCGAGGAGGCGATGCGCCACCCGACCTGGAACATGGGCGCGAAGATCACCATCGATTGCGCCACGCTGATGAACAAGGGGCTCGAAGTCATCGAGGCGCGCTGGCTCTTCGGCTTCGGCGCGGACGAGATTGATGTCGTCGTCCACCCGGAGTCGGTCGTCCACTCGATGATCGAACTGGTGGACGGTTCGGTCATCGCGCAACTCGGCGTCACCGACATGCGCCACGCGATTCAGTACGCGCTCACGTATCCCGAGCGCCATCCGTCGGCGGCGCTCCCGTCGCTCGACCTGACGAGATTCGGCGCCCTCCGTTTCGAGCCGCCCGACATGGAGCGCTTCCCGTGCCTGCGCCTGGCCTACCGAGCGCTGCGCGCGGGCGGCACGCTCCCGGCGGCGCTGAACGCCGCGAACGAGGAGGCGGTCAAGGCGTTTCTCGGCGGACGCATACGCCTCACGGACATCGCCTCCGTCATTGAGCGCGTGATGGACGCGCACGAGACGCGCCCGGTGTCGAGCCTCGACGTGGTGCTCGAAGTGGACACACAGGCGCGCGCCGCCGCGGCGGCCGAGATAGCGCTTTTGACTGAGGGCACGAAGGCCGTGGCCTGATGGGTGCTTGTTTGACGGTTGCGTGCGCGGCACGTACACTTTTTCGGTGCAACCGGGCGGGGAGGCTCCGCCTCTAATTTTTTTGTGGACTTGGCTCGAAACCTGAAGAGACTTAACTAAAATGCTCGGTTACCTTGCTTTCGTCTTCATTCTCGGCTCCGCGGTCATCCTGCACGAGTTCGGCCACTTCATCGTCGCGAAGATGCTCGGCATCCGCGTCGAGACCTTCTCGGTCGGCTTCGGTAAGCGCCTCTGGGGGCGCAAGTGGGGCACGACCGACTACCGCCTCTCACTCATCCCGCTGGGCGGCTACGTCAAGCTCGGCGGCGACGACTCGAACGCGGGAATCGAAGAGGGAAGCGCGGAGGAGATTCCCGTCAAGGAGCGCTTCGACCTCCGACCGCGCTACCAGAAGTTCATGGTCGGCGTGGCCGGGCCTGTGATGAACATCCTGACGGCGCTGGCGATTCCGTTCGTGGCCGCGATGACGGTCGGCGTGCCTGCGCTCACGCCCGTGGTCAGCCAGGTCGAGCAGGGCGGCGCGGCCGAGGCGGCGGGGCTCAAGCCCGGCGACCGCATCATCTCCTTCGACAACGAGACCGAGCCGACGTGGCGCTGGATGAACGTCGCCGCGACGATGAAGCGGACGCAGTCGTTGCCCATCGTCGTTGACCGCAACGGCGAGCGCCAGACGCTCTCCATCAGCCCGAAGGTCATTCAGGAGGACGGGCACGAGATCGGCGACCTCGGCTTCCAGCCCGACCTCGGCGTGCAGCCGGTCGTCGTAGACCGCACGATTGAGGGCTCGCCCGCGGAGGAGACGGGGCTCAAGAAGGGCGACCGCGTCGTCTCGGTCAACGGCGAGCCCGCGCGCAACACGGGGCAGATACGCGAGTACATCGGCAAGAACCCGGGACGCATCAACCTCACGGTCGAGCGCGGGGGCGAGCGCGTCGAGCTGACCACGCCCGAGCGGCGCATGGACGGCGGCAAGACGCTCGGCCTCTACTTCCAGCAGCCGCCGCTTGAAAAGGTCGGGCCCCTCGAAGCGGCCTCGGTCGCCGTCCACACCAACGTCGAGATTATACGGCTGACGGGGATGGCTTTGGGTCAGGTCTTTACGGGGCAGATGCCCGTCGGCGAGGCCGTGGGCGGCCCCATCGCCATCGCGGCGGCGTCGTACGAGGCGGCAACCAACTACGGCTGGGACGGCATCTTCAACATGCTCGGCTTCCTGAGCCTCAACCTCGGCATCTTCAACCTGCTTCCCATCCCCGTGCTCGACGGCGGCATGCTCTTCATGCTCCTGGTCGAGGGCGCGCTGGCCGTCTTCGGGATGAAGATTTCCCTGCGCGTGCGCGAGCGCATTCAGCAGGTCGGCTTCGTCTTCCTGCTCCTCCTGATGGGCTTCGTCATCATCAACGACGTGACCAAGTTCGCCCCCGGCCTCTTCCGCTCGAAGGAGAAGCCCGCGGCGACGCAGCAGAAATGAGAAGAGGGTGATGAGTGATAAGTGATGAGTGATAAGAAAAAACCTGTCTTCTCTTATCACTCATCACTTATCACTCATCACCCTTCTCCGAACTTGAACGCAGCAGTTTCGTAAGAGAAGGCATGAGGCAAACGAGAGCGGTCAACGTGAAGGGCGTGCAGATCGGCGGCGGCGCGCCGGTCGTCGTCCAGTCGATGACGAAGACGGACACTGCGGACGTGGCGGGCACCGTCCACCAGATCGAGGAGATGGTGCGACAGGGCTGCGAGATCGTCCGCGTCGCCGTTCCGAACGCCGAGGCCGCCGTCGCGCTCAAGGAGATTCGCCGCCGCGTCCCCGACGTGCCGCTCGTCGCCGACATACACTTCCACTACAGGCTCGCGTTGATGGCGCTCGAAGCCGGCATCGACAAGCTCAGGCTCAACCCCGGCAACATCGGCTCCATCGAGCGCGTCCGCGAAGTGGTGAACGCGACCAAGGCGCGCGGCATCCCCATCCGCATCGGCGTCAACGGCGGCTCGCTCGAAAAAGACCTCCTCAAGAAGTACGGCACGGCCACGCCCGAAGCGATGGTCGAGTCGGCGCTCCGCCACATACGCATCCTCGAAGACCTCGACTTCACGGACATCGTCATCTCCCTGAAGGCTTCGGACGTGCGCCGCACGGTCGCCGCCTACCGGCTGCTGGCCGAGCAGGTTGACTACCCGCTCCACCTCGGCGTGACGGAGGCGGGCACGCCCTTCGGCGGCACCATCAAGTCCTCCATCGGCCTCGGCGTCCTTCTGCACGAAGGCATCGGCGACACCATCCGCGTCAGCCTCGCGGCCGAGCCGTGGGAGGAGGTGCGCGTCGCGTGGGAGATTCTGAAGTCTCTGGAGCTGCGTAAGCGCGGCGTGACGGTCGTCGCCTGCCCGACGTGCGGGCGTCTGGACGTGGAGAATTTCGTCGAGATCGTCACCGAGATTGAGCGCCGCCTCGCGCACATCGAGGAGCCGCTCCACCTCTCCATCATGGGCTGCGAGGTCAACGGCCCCGGCGAGGCGCACGACTCGCAGCTCGGCGTCACCTTCGGCAAGGGCGTCGGCATGATCTTCAAGGACGGCCGTCCCATGCGGAAGGTCTCCGGCGCCAACATCGTCGAGGCGTTCGTCGCCGAGGCCGAGAAACTGGTCAGGGAAGGCGCCTCGTCGCAGGCGGAAATCTTGCCGGAGCTGGTACAGATTAAGTGAGCGAAGGGGAGCCGCCCCGCACGCCGACGACCTCACAGGCCGCCTTACGGCGACCGACACTCCTTGCCCCGACGCCGGCCCGGGGACTCCAAAAAGACTGGTTGACAGCGCGCTGAGTTTGCTTTAGTGTGCACGCGCTCACAAAGTGCGGTTTGCCGAACGAGAGCTGTTCAACTCCCCACGAACAAGTTTGAAGGGTCACTCAATCTTAAGTCTCACATAAGCTGCCCAAGTAAACAGTCGGAGATACGGCTTGCGGCCTGCCCTGCCCGGCCGCCGTCCGGAGAATGACTGCGCCGTCATTGCGGAGGCTTTTATCCTTACGCGGTTTTTTCAGTTCCCTCTCGAAGGAGCCCAACACGTGAAGAACCTTATTTTCACCCTCGTCGTGTGTCTCGGTCTGCTCGGCACATCGGCGTGGCTTATCGCCCACCCTGTTCACGCCATGAGCACGGAGATTACCTGCCGCGACGGCTCGAAGCGTTCCTGCTCAGGCCAGAGCTGCACCGGCTCGGACGCGATCCCCGGCAGCACTAACGGCTGGTGCCAGTGTACGAACGCGACGCCCGGCGGCCCCGCCGACGTTGAAGACTGCGACCGACAGTCCGGCGAGCCCGGCACCATCGCGCCGGTGAAGCCGCCGGAGGCTTAACGTTCAACCCGCGCGGGGTGACGGCCAACCCCGCGCCACGCCGTGCCGTCCTAACGACCGGGCTTCGGATTTGGAACCCGTCGGTGCGGCTCGCGTGTAGACGGTACCAGCGGCGGCGGGCTCGCATGTTCAGTCCCGCCGCCGCCGGGACATAATTCTCACTCTCCCAACAGAAAAAATCGGCAGCCTGCCGGGGAAGTTAACGAAGGGGCGTGGCGATGAAGCCTTACACGGGGACGGCCTTACGAAACATTCTGATTGTCTGCGCGTGCGTCGTGACGGTGACGGCCCCGGCGCAGACGGCGGTGCGCACGGACGCGGCGGCGGGCACGACGGAGGTGCGGCCCGCGGGGGCGTCTTTCGCCGACGGCGTGAGCCTGTTGAACTCGATCAAGGATGTCGAGTCGCCGACCGCCCGCGCCTACCTCTACCGCCGCCTCGCCGCGTGGCTCTGGCGCAACGCTGGCGACGACCCCTCTTTGCGTCAGGCCGCTTTCGACGCCTCCGCCCGCGGCCTCTCGGACATACACGCCCACGAACGCGAAATTCCGCCGACGCCCGCCTGGGCGCTCTACGGCGAGCTGCTCGACATCGCGCGACAGCACAACCCTTCGGAGGCAGAGCGGCTGGAGCGGGCCCACCCGCTGCGGGCGAAGCTCGACAAGACGCAGCAGGAGAAGGCCGGCGGCGAGCTGCACGCGGCGATGTCGAAACTCGGCGGCGGCGGCGCGGCGTCCGCGGAGGCTCTGGAGCGGGCCGCCTCGCTCATCGGCTCGGGCGAGGTGCCCGTCATGGCGCTGCACGGCGAGTTGCTGCGCCTCGACCGGCTCAACTCGCCCGCGCTGCCGCGGCTGCTGTCGGCGACGCTGGCGCTTGAGGAGCGACGCGCCGGCTCGCTGCCACTCGAAAACATGCACTTCCTCTCCGGCCTGTTCCTCAAGGAGTCCATGCCGATTGAGTTGAAGGCGCGCTTCCTCGCCGCCGCCCTCAAGGCGACGCAGCTCGGACCGGAGGAGTTGAGGGCCAGGCCGCAATCGCTCAACTGGGCCATCCTGCTCCTGCGCTCGACGCTGCCGTCGATGCAGAAGCTCACGCCCGATCTCTACGCGCTGGCCGCCGCGCGCCTCGCCGCGCTGGCCCCCGGCGTGCCGCAGGCCGACACGGTCTACGAGAGAATCAAAGCGAGCGACGACCCTCTCTCCGCGACCATCTCCGAGGCTAACTCGGCCGGCGACCCGCGGCTCCGGAACGAACTGCTGACCTCGGCCGCGCGCCTCGCTAAGGAGCAGGGCAAGTTGCGTCAGGCCGCCGAGCTGATCGCCTCTGTCGAGGAGAATCGCGCCGCGCTGCCGGAAGGATATTCAAGGCGCGACGAGATTCTGGGCGACATCGTGGGGGCGTCGCTGAAGGGCCAAGACCTCGACACGGCTGCCTACGCGGCGTCGAAGGTCGGGCTGGCGGTCAACGCCGCCGCGGCCTGGCAACTCTTCGCGCGCCACCTCCTGAAGTCGAGCGACGCGCAGGGCGCCGCGGAGAAGTTGGAGCTGGCGGCCAAGGCGCTCGCCGACGCCCCTGAAGGGAAGGGCAAGACCCTCGCCTATCTTGGCCTCTCGACGGACTTCCTCGAACTCGACCCGGCCCGAGCCTCCCAGCTCGCAGCCGAGGCGGTCAGGGCCGCCAACCGCATCTCGCGGCCGAAGGACGCGGAGGAAGGGCAGTTCAGTTGGTCGCTCTTCCCGCTGGCCGACGCGGCGACGAAGACGTTCCAGTCCCTCGCGCGGAAAGACCGCGGCGGCGCGTCGTCGCTGGCCGCCACCTTCCAGCTCAAAGAGATCAAGCTCGCCGCGCTGCTCGGCGTCTACAGCTCCGCAGGGAAGTGACCCGGCCCCGGCGCGAGCAAACACTCACGGAGGAATACATGTCGAAAAGTCCCTCGCACAGGTGGTTATGGGTAATCGTCGCGGCGCTGGCGGCGTCCAACGCACTGCTCATCTGGCAGAACATACAGATGCGCCGCGAGGTCGAGCGATACCAGCCGCGACGCCTGAAGCCCGGCGACACGGTGTCGCCGTTCAAGGCCGCCGGGCTCGACGGCTCCCCGGTCGAAGTGAGTTTCGAGGCGGGCGCGCGCGGGAAGGTGCTGCTGTTCTTTTCACCCTCCTGCCCCTACTGCGGCGAACAGTTCGCACACTGGCGCGAGTTGATGGGTCGGATCGACGCGAGCCGCTTTGAGGTCGTCGGCCTCGTCAACGAGAAGGAAGACAGGGGGAAGGTGCGTGAGTACCTCGAAAAGATGGGGTGTGCGCCGGGGGCGCCGACGCCGCTGCGCGTGGCTTTCATCCCCGCCGCCGTCCGCAACGAATACCTCCTCGACTCTACCCCGACCACACTGGTCTTGAACGGCGAAGGGACGGTGGAGCAGAACCTCATCGGCCGCTGGACTGAGGCCGAGGCTAAGGCCGCGGGCGCTACCCTCGGCTTCGCCCGACTCACGCGTTAATCAGTCGGCGGACATCGAGAGGAAGAGGGCGTCGGTGGCGGCGCGGCGGTTGACGTTGACGGCGAGCTGGCCGCGCAGCTCTTCGATGCGTGTGATCCAGTTGGCGGCGCGCGCGGGTCGGACGCCCTCGGCGAGGCGCGCGAGCCGTTCGAGCAAGTCCTGGTTGACGGGCGTCCCGCCGCCGCCGAGCGAGAGCAGCCAGAGGTCGCGCACCAGTATCTCAAGGGCGTCGAGCCGCGGCTCGTACTCGTCCTTGTTCTTAGCGTCGCCCAACTCCTCGGCCGCGCGCAGGAGGCGCACGCGGTCGCCGCCGCCGGAGGCGGCCAGAGCCTCGACGACACCGAGCATCGCCTCGCGGCGCGCGCGGTAGGTGTCGAGGTTGAGCCCCAACGCGACGCCCGGCCGCCCCGACGCGAGCTGCGCGGCGAGCCGAGCCTCGGCGCCCGCGCGCTTGCCGTTCTTGACGAGGAAACTCTCAAGCTCTTCGGCGGGGAGCGGGGCGAAGCGGACGGTCTGACAGCGCGAGCGGATGGTCGGGAGCAGGCTCGAAGGGCGCGAGGTGATGAGCAGGATGTGCGTGGTCGGCGACGCCTCTTCGAGCGTCTTGAGCAGCGCGTTCGAGGACGCCTCGTTCAGGCTCTCCGCGTTCTCGACGAGGAAGCAACGCGCGGCCCCTTCGACCGGCCGGTAGTTGCTCTCGCGTTCGAGGTCGCGCACGGCATCGACCAGGATGTTCCGGTTGTAAGGGCGCACGAGCCCAACGTCCCTGTGTTCGCTCCAGATGACCTTCTTGTGCTCTTCGCGCTCGTCGGCCGCCGGGTATTGAAACTTAACGACACGGGCGCAGGCCGGGCAGACGCCGCAGCCCTCGACGCCGCGCTTGTTCCGGCAATTCAACGCCCGCGCCAGCTCCAGCGCGAACGACTTCTTGCCCAACCCCGCCTCGCCCGCGAACAGCAGCGCGCCCGGCACGCGCCCCTGCCGCAGCATCCTGCGCAAAATCTCCTTCGCGCGCTCATTCCCGGCCAGTGTGTCGAACATAGAAAAAAGTAGGCATTATGCGGATGGCAGTAGGCAGTACGCTTTGGGTTAAAGACGTTGTGGGATTATAGCGATTTTGCGTTCGTGTGTGACCACAACAGAACCGCGAGCGGTAGCGAGCGGGTTTGTGCTGCGATGTGCGGGCCGCTCGATGACACCCGACCCGCTCGCTACCGCTCGCGGTTCTGTTCGGGCCGTCTGCGGAGCCGGTCGCATCCAACCGCAAATCGCTATAAATCAAAGTTCCCGGCGGCACAGTCTTTAACTGCCTACTGCCATCCGCCTAATGCCTGCTCTCCAAAAACGGCATGACGAAGCGCATGACCTGCGACTGGGTCTCCAGGACGGAGCCGGCGGCGTCGATGATGCGGACACGTTCGGGCTCGGCGTGGGCGATGCGCTGGTAGGCGTCGCGGACGCGCGTGTGGAAGGCCGCGTCCTCGGCGTCGAGGCGGTCGCGCTGGTGCCCCTTGTCCGAACGGCGATGGGCGCGGCGCTGGCTCTCGTCAACCGGCAGGTCGAAGATGAGCGTCAGGTCGGGCATGAGCCCGCCCGTCGCCAGCGCGACCAGTTCCGAGATGATCTCGTCCGGGAAGCCGCGCCCTGCCCCCTGGTAGGCGACGGTCGCGTCGGCGTAGCGGTCGGAGAGGACGACGCGGCCGGACTCCAGCGCGGGCCGGACGAGCGTGCGCACGTGCTGCGCGCGGTCGGCGGCGTAGAGGAGGAGTTCGGCGAGCGGGTCAACCTGCTCCTCCGTGTCGAGCACAAGCTGCCGGATGCGCGTGCCGAGCGGCGTCCCCCCCGGCTCGCGCGTGGCGACTACCTCGCGGCCGCGCAGGCGCAACTCGCTCGCGAGCATCCGCAACTGCGTCGATTTGCCGCACCCGTCGATGCCCTCGAAGGTGATAAAGGCTGGGAGCAAGACTTTTTAAAGTTCTCCGTTCTGGGTCGCGTCGGGAGGGCGGGGCGTTTCAGCCGTCGGAGCGGCCCGCCGTCTCGCCGCCCGCTTCGGAGGCGTGGTCGGGCTGGTGCGGGGGGCGGTGCTCGCCCGTCGGGCGGCGCGCGTGCTGTATGGTCGAGATGGCGTGCTTGAAAATGAGCTGCTCCTGCGACGCCGATTCGAGCAGCACGGAGTATTTGTCGAAACTGCGGATACGCCCCGAGAGCTTGGCGCCGTTCATCAGGTAGATGGTAACGGTCTCCTTCTCGCGGCGCACTGTGTTCAGGAAGGCGTCCTGTATGTTCTGGGGAGTTGATTTTGTGTCCACAGACGGCCCCCGCTTGAAATTGAGTTCTCTCTGGGTTCAGACAGATTACACTGTACCAGTTTAAAGTTCAAAGTTTAACAATCAAACTTGACAGAAATGAGACATTCGTTCGTCCACGCTCAGATTCCGAGTCGGCGCGCGACCTCCTCCTGCACGGCCGGGTCTTCGCCGAAGCCCTCGACCCACTCGACGCCCGCCTCGCGCCGGAACCACGTCAGCTGCCGCTTGGCATAGTGGCGCACGTCGAGCTTCGTCTGTTCGACGGCGCTCTCAAACGTGCGCTCGCCCCGCAGGAATTCGACGACGCGGCGGTAGCCGTGCGCGCCGAGCGCGCTCCCCTCGGCCGGCACGCCGCGTTCGAGGAGTGCGCGCACCTCTTCGACGAGGCCGGCGCGGAAGTGCGCCTCGGCGCGCAGGTCTATGCGGCGGTAAAGCTCCGCGCGCGGCGGGTTGAGGGCGAAGACGCGCAGGCGCGCGGCCTGCGGCGGCGGGGCGGGGCGCAGGCTCATCCGCGCCGAAAGCCTCTCGCCGGTTTGCAGGCGGAGTTCGAGTGCGCGCTGTACGCGCGACCAGTCGCGTGGCGCGAGGCGCACGGCCCGTTCGGGGTCGAGTCTTGTTAAGAGTCTGTGCAGGTGCTCGGCGCCGCGGCGTTCGCGCAAAAGCACGAGGCGGCGGCGCAGGTCGGCGTCGGTGGGCGGGGCCTCGAAGAAGGGCTCGCGCAGGGCACGCAGGTAGAAGCCCGTGCCGCCGACGAGCAGCGCCGTGCGGCCGCGCGCCTCTATCTCGTCAATCGCGGCGAGCGCGTCGCGCGACCAGTCGGCGGCGGTGTAGCTGCGCTCGGGCGGAACGAAATCTATGAGGTGGTGCGGGACGCCGCGCCGCTCAGCCAGCGGGACTTTCGCCGTGGCGATCTCGATCTCCCTGTAGACCTGCACTGAGTCGCAGTTGACGATCTCGCCGCCCGCGCGCAGCGCGAGCGCGATGCCGAGGTCGCTCTTGCCCGAGGCGGTCGGGCCGACGACGGCGACGACGGGTCTCTCGATCTTGAGTTCTGCGCTCAAAGGGAAGGGGAGAAGAGGCGGAAGGCAATAAACACCCAGATGATAAGCAGCAGCGCCAGCGCGCCGGCGATTTGTGTGCGGGAGAATCTCATCGCTCGGTCAGGCCGGCACCCGTCAAACTCAGTAGAGCTTCGTCACGCCGACGCCCGTGTAGAAGTGCTTCAGAATTTTTTCGTACGAGAGCCCCGCGCGCGCGAGCCCATAGGCGCCGACCTGACACATGCCGACGCCGTGCCCCCAGCCGCGCCCCGTGAAGGTGAATGTCGAAACCCTACCACTCTCATCGAACGCGCGGTCAATGACGAAGAGCTGCTCGCGCAGGCCGAGCGCCGTGCGTATGCGACCGCCGCGGACGTGCGCCGCCCCCGCAGTCCCGACGACTTCGAGGTCGAGCACGCGCCCCGAGACGCCGCGCCTGCGGACGCGCAAATCAAGGAGCGTCCCCACCTCCGGAACCGAGCGCGACAGGCGCGACATCACGCCCGACGGCGTCAACGTCTCCACCCAGTGCGTGTACTTCGACGCGCGGTCTGACGAGGCGCCGCCCGCCGCGGGGCGGACTTCGAGGTAATCAATCTCGCCGCCCGCGCCCGCGTGATAGACGACCGCCTCGCCCCCGACAATCTGTAGCTCGCGCACGGCGAAGAGCACTTCGCCGAAGGCGCGGAAGAGGTAAGCGTCCGTCCCCAACGTTACGCTCAAGTCCTTGCCCGAGGCCGGGCGCAACGCGAGCGCGTTGTTTGTGCCAACGCGCGCCGTCGCCTTCTGTAGACGCAGCAGGCCGCGCGACTCCAACGCGTGCGCGATGGAGCGCAGGGCGCGTGCGCGCGTAAGCGGCTGTCGCGGGCGGAGCGTGCCGTCGGGCATGAGCGGGAGGTGTCCCTCGCGCAGCATCGCGGCCACGTCGGCGCGGTTCTGCGCGGGCACGTCCGAGGCGTCGCGGAAGGCGAGCAGGTACTCGACATCCGCGCTGTTCAGGAGCGTCGCGCCGCGGCTCTCGCCGTCGAGCGCGGAGGCGAGCGCGGAAGCGAAGCCCGCGGGGCGCGTCGCGTCGGCCCCGGCGGACGGCGACGGCTGGTGCGCGTGCGCGGCGACGCGGGACAGAAGGTCTCGAACCTCTTCCGCCGAGACGTTCGCCGCGAGCCATTCGTCGCTCAGTCGCGCGGGCAGGTTGAAGCCCTGGACGGCGAGCAGCGCCGCGTCGCGCGCGCTCGACAGGTGCTCGGCCGACTTGACGTTGGCGGGCTCGCGCGCCGTGCGTACGTTGACGGAGGCGAAGCGGTGCGCCGCTTCGAGCGCGCACTCGCGGCCGCGCAGGTAGGCGACCGCGCCGCCGCCGAAGATGTTCTCGCCGTCCTCGGTGCGTCCGCCGCAGGTCGAGGTGTAGAGCGCGTTCACGGGCGCGCCCTTGTAGGTCAGGATGCGCCCGTGCGTCTCGTGCACGGCGCGGTCTGAGAGCGGGTGCTCGGTCGAGCGCCCGCCGTAGACCTGCGAGCGCGTGTCGGGCGTGAGGTCGTAGCCCTGCGAGGCGAAGCGCCCGAGGTTGCTGACGGCGTAAGTGCGCGCCGCGACGGCCTGCGCCTTGAGCGCTTCGAGTTCGGGCCAGCCGCCGGGCGACAACTCGTTCGGCACGACGCCGCGCACGTAGTCTTCGAGCGAGACGACGTTGACGACCGTCAGCGTCCCCTTCGTGTTGGCGAAGACTTCGAGTCGGCCGCGGTAGGGCTTCTCGTTGTAGCGGATGGGGTGAAGTTCCGCGTCTTCGGGCGCGAAGACGACGGGCGCGCGCAGGTCGAGTAGGGGTGTGGCCGAGCCCGGCGCGTACAGCGCCTCGCCGCGCACGGGCGCGCCAGCGCGCGAAGTCAGGCGCACGCCGCCGCCTCCGTTCGTCTCGGCCTTCGAGCGCGCGGACGCGGCCGCCGGGGCGGGCCTGTTCGATGAAGTCGTTGCTGTCTGGACTTCGCCTGCTTCTTCCGGCGCGAGAGTCGGCAGCGCGGGGTAGGCGCGCGGCTCGATGCGCACGCGGGCGAGTTCGAGCGGGAGCGGCTGTTCGGCCGAGTCGGTGGCGTTGAGCACGCGCCCAGTAGTCGAGACCGTGACGCTGCGCGCGCCGGTCGCGAGCCCGATGCGGATGACGGGCTCTTTCGTCAGGTGGACTGCCTCGGGCTCGATCTCGGGGATGGGGACGGGCTCGGGCTCGTTCGTCGTAGTCGTCGGCCAGTCGGGCGCGGTCGCGCGCCGCGGCCTCGTCGCCGGCTGCCCGTCCTGCGCGTTGAGATTGAGAGTCGGCAAGACGAGGGCACAGGTGAGCAGTGCCGCGGTCAAAATTCTCTTGAAGGAGGAACGCATCGGGGTCTCGTGCTCACGTCGGCCGCGCAGTGTTTGGAGGGGAGCGCGCGTCGGAATTCTACAACACTTCGCGCCCGCGGGGTGAATAAACCCTGCCGGCCTCAACCGAAGAGGTAAGTCTTGAGGAGGCCGAGCAGGCCACCGGCGAGGACGACCCAGAGCACGTCCAGTCTAAAACGGTAGAGCGCGATGAAGGCTGCGGCGCCGAGTGCGGCGGCGAACCAGTTGACGCCGCCCGCGAGCCCTTGCGGCCAGATGACGGCCGCGCCGAAGAGGAGCGCGAGGTTGAGGATGACGCCGACGACGGCCGCCGTCACGCCCGCGAGCGCCCCCGCGAGCGAGCGCTTGCCGCGGAGGACTTCGATGTAAGGCGCGCCGACGAAGATGAAGACGAAGCACGGGAGGAACGTGACGTAGGTCGTCACGAGCGCGCCGACGACGCCGCTCGCCGCGGGGCTCAAGGACGCGGGCGGGTGGTTCCAGCCCGCCATGAAGCCGACGAACTGCAAGACCATGATGAGCGGCCCCGGCGTCGTCTCGGCCAGCGCGAGCCCGTCCACGGCCTGCGCGGGCGCGAGCCAGTTGTAGGGCTCGACCGTCACGGCCTGCGTCACATAGGCGAGCACGGCGTAAGCGCCGCCGAAGGTGACGAACGCGGCCTTGGTGAAATAGAAGTACTCCTGCGCGTGGATGCCGCCCGCCCCGAGCCACCACGCGAGCGGCGCCAGCGGCACGAGCCAGAGCGCGAGCCCCACGCCCACGACTTTCAACACGCGCGCGCGCGAAGGGAGCGTGTGCGGCGGCGGCGGCTGGCGGTCGTCAATGACGAGCGGCAGTCCTTCTGCCTCACTAGTCTCGACAGCGGCCCTGTCAACATCCTTCTTCGGCTCGGCGACAAAGGCGCGCGGCCAGAAGCGCGTGCCGGCGTAGCCGGCGAGCCCCGCCAGCAGCACGATGAGCGGGAAGGGCACGCGCAGGAAGTAGATGGACGCGAACGAGGCCGCGGCAATGAGGAGGTGCGCGCGACGTTTGAGAGCGCGGCCCCCGATCCTGATGACGGCCTCGACGACGATGGCGACGACGACCGGCTTGAAGCCCGAGAGCAGACCGGCGACGACGGCGGTGTTGCCGTGCGCGGCGTAGACGTAAGAGAGCAGGAGCAGGATGAGTATCGAGGGGATGACGAAGAAGGCGCCCGCGACGATGCCGCCCGGTGTCTTGTGGATGAGCCAGCCGACGTAGATGGCGAGCTGCGTCGCCTCGGGGCCGGGCAGCATCATGCAGTAGTTGAGCGCGTGCAGGAAGCGCTCCTCGGAGAGCCAGCGGCGGCGCTCGACCAACTCGCGGTGCATGATGGCGATCTGCCCCGCGGGCCCGCCGAACGAAATCCAGCCGAGCTTCACCCAGAAGCGCAGCGCTTCTGCGAAAGGGATGTTGCGGCTCTCACTCGCTTCCCGCGTCATGCCCCTCCAACGCTTCGACGGCGAGGGTGTGAAAGCGACGGCGGACACCGTTGATGTTGACGAAGGGGAGCGCGCGCGCGTGCGTGCGGTTGGTCAGGAGGATAAGGACGCGCTCGGCCGTCGGGTCGATCCAGCAGCTCGTCCCCGTGAAGCCGAGGTGGCCGAAGGCTTCCGGAGGGAGTCGCGCGCCGGCCGTGGACTCGGGCGTCGCCGCGAGCTGCCATGCGAAGGAGCGCGCCTCGTCGAGCCCTTCGGTCATGTTCTGACTGAAGAGACGGCAGGTGTCCGGGGCGAGCAGTTCGGTCGTGCGCGGAAGGAACTGCGAGGCCAGCCGCAGCGTCTCGCGCGCATCCGAGAAGAGCCCCGCGTGCCCGGCCGCGCCGCCGAGGAAGTACGCGTTGCCGTCGTGCACCTCGCCCCAAATCGTCCGCTCGCGCCAAAGCCTTGAATCGTCCGCGCCCGGCCGCCCCACACACATGCCGCGCTCGTAAGAGTTGCCGCCCGACTCGCACGCGGCCACTTCTGTCTGGAGCGAACGCTCGGGATTGAAGAAGGTGTGTGAGAGTTTGAGCGAATCGAAAATTTCACGACGTGCGAGGTCTGCGAGCAGCGTGTTCGTGACGCGTTGCGCGAGGAGCCCGAGCGTGATGAAGCCGAGGTCGCTGTAGACGACCCGCCGGCCCGGCGCCTGTTCGAGCGGCTGTTCGACAATCACATCCAACACGCGGTCGCGGTCGCCGCCCGTCAGGAGGTAAAGCGGCTGCCACGCCGGCAGACCCGACGTGTGCGTGAGCAGGTGCCGGACTGTGACCGTGCGCTTGTCGTCAACACCAAACTCTTTGAGGTATTCGGCGACGGGCTCGTCGAGTCCGACCGCGCCGCGCTCGACGAGTCGCGCCAGCAGCATCCCCGTTACCAAAGGCTTCGTCAGCGAGGCGAGGTCGAAGACGGTGCCGAGCGTCGCCGCCCGAACCTCGGGCTCGCGCACGGCGTCGCCCAGCGCGTCCGCGAAACGCACGCGGCCCGCCTCGGCGACGACGTAGACGGCCGAAGGGAAGTCGCCCGCCGCGATGCGTTCGGCGAGCATGGAAGTGATGGCGTCTGCGCGCTTGTCGTTCTGAACCATTGGCTGCATGCAAGAGGCGGAAGCCCGACCGTGAGTGAGGGCTCATGCCTTTCATCAACGCGTTCCGAGATAGTTGAGGAGCCCTCACTCACAATCGGGCTTCCGCCGCGGTTAAAACTGCATCTTCATACCGGCGATGATGGGGTGCTCGTGGATGCGCGCGAGGAGGCGTTCGGCGAGCGCGAGCGCGCTGCGCCCCTCCTCGCCGGTGACGGGCGCGGGTGTCCGGTCGCGCGCGGCTTCGAGGAAGAGTTCGATCTCCGTGCGCAGGGGCTCCACGTCCACGATGTCGAGGTTTTTGACCTGCACGCCGGGCCACGACCCCTTCGAGCTGGGTGGCGCGAGGCTGGTGATCGAGGCGAAGCGCGTGGCGTAGTCAACGGCGACGTAGTCGTGCGGCTGGAAGAAGCGCATCTTGCGAATCTTCTCGGTGCCGACGCGCGAGGCCGTGATGTTGGCGACGGCGCCCGTGGCAAACTCGATGCGCGCGTTGGCGGCGTCCACGCGGTTGGTGAGGACGGGCAGCCCGACCCCGCGCACGTCCGTCACCTCGACATCGTGCCCGACGAGCCAGAGCACGATGTCGAGGTCGTGAATCATCAGGTCGAGCACCACGTCAATGTCGAGCGAGCGCGCGGTGAACTGGCCGACCCGGTGAATCTCGAAGTAGACGGGCTGGCGCACGTGCGGCTTCAAGGCGACGAGCGCGGGGTTGAAGCGTTCGAGGTGGCCGACCATCAGCGTCGCGCCGCCGCGCGCGGCCGCCTCGATCATCCGGTCGGCCTCTTCGAGCGTGCGTGAGATGGGCTTTTCGACGAGGACGTGGACGCCCGCCTCCAGGAGCGCGCAGGCGATCTCGGCGTGTGACTCGGTCGGCGTCGCGAGGCTCACCGCGTCCACCTCTCCGACGAGGGTGTGCCAGTCTGCCGTCCAACGCGTTTCGCGCTCCTCGGCGACCGCGCGCGCCGTCGCCTCGTTCGTGTCGCAGACGGCGGCGAACTCGGACTTACCCTCGGCGGCCAGCGCCGCATGTATCCGCGCGTGCTGCCGCCCGAGGTGGCCGACGCCGATGACGGCTGTTCGAATGGTCACGTATCTCCTCCGGGGAGCCTCTCCGGTAGCCAGTATTTGTCGAACATAACCCTGTCGAAGATGACGTAAAGCAGGAACGCCATCAGCAAACTGTGCGACAGGGCCCAACCCAACAGTCCCAGCCAGGGGAGACTGGTAAGGAACCTTTCGAGGCGTCGCCGCCACCTGCCCGCCGGTCGCATGAAGCCACCTCCGACTTGCACACTAACTTCCAAACCCCGCCACGGCCCCTGCGCGTTTGAAGACGGGGCGTGATTAGCCGATACTCGTGGGGCCAAATATCGCCGAACTCATTTTTCCGGAGACTATACTTGCAACGTTTCCTGCTTGCAAAGCGCGCGTGGGTCATGCTGTTCGGGGCGGTCTGTGTGGCCTACTTCTACGGGCTCGGGGCGGCGCCGCTGCTGGGGCCGGACGAGCCGAGGTACGCGCAGGTGGCGCGCGAGATGTACGCGCGCGGCGATTGGGTGACGCCGACGCTGGGCGGGCACACGTGGTTCGAGAAGCCTGCGCTGCTCTACTGGCTGATGGAGGTCGCGTACGGGCTGTTCGGCGTCTCGGAGTTCGCGGCGCGTTTGGGCTCCGCATTGTCGGGCGTGTTGACGGTGTTGCTGGCGGGGTGGGCCGCGCGGCGCGCGGAGTTCGAGTCGGGCGAGGGTCTGCGCGGGCTCGGGGTCACGTGCGCGGCGGTCGCGGCCTCGACGCTGGGGCTTTTGGTCTTCGCGCGCGCGTCGAGCTTCGACACGCTTTTGACGACGACGGTGACGGGAGCGCTCGCGTGCTTCTACTGCTCGGAGGTCGAGCGCGGCGCGGGGCGTAAGACGTGGCTCGTGGGTTTCTACCTGTTCGTCGGCGCGTCGCTGCTGGCGAAGGGGCTGGTGGGAGTCGTCATCACGGGCGCGGTGATCGTCGTCTACTGCGCCGTGCGGAGGCGTTGGCCGGGACTGTTGAGGCTCGGCGTGCCGTGGGGGACTTTGCTCGTGCTGATGGTGGCGGCGACGTGGTACGCGCCGGTCATCGCGCGCCACGGCCAGGCGTTCGTTGACGAGTTTTTCTGGCAGCACCACTTCGCGCGCTACGTCTCGAACAGGTATCACCACCCGCAGCCCTTCTGGTTCTACCTGCCCGTGACGCTCGGGCTGGCGCTGCCGTGGACGGCGTTTCTGGTGAGCGGGATTGCGGGGGCCGTGGGGACGAACGCGCGCGCGGAGGACGCGGCGAGCAAGTTGCGGGTGCTGGCGCTGGCGTGGCTGGTGGTGCCGGTGCTGTTCTTCTCTGCGTCGGGGTCGAAACTGCCGGGCTACGTGCTGCCGGCGCTGCCGGGCGCGGCGCTGCTGGCGGGCGACGGGTTGCACCGTTACCTGCGCGGGCACGGCGGGCTCGCGGCGATGAGGCTGACGGGGCTGCTCGCGCTCGCGGCCTTCGCGGCGGGCGTCGCGTTTCTCGTGTTCCACGTCGGCGAGTTCGGGGAAGTCCTGCGCGGGCTCTCGCCCGTCTACGTGACCGCGCTGTTGTTGCCGACGGGGCTGACGGCCGTCGTCACGCTCCTCGCGCCGGGGAGGCGGGAGTTGTGTGCCGTCGCGGTCGTCGGGGCGACGCTGTTGACGGTCGTGCTCGTCGTCGCGGGCGGCGTGCTCGGGCGCGCGACGCAGAAGGAGACGGTCGGCCACATGATGGCCGAGGCCGGCGCGCAGGGCTTCGGAGAACTGCCCGTCGTGAATTTGCACACGGGCGAGCGCACGTCCGAGTTCTACGCCGCCGGCCGCCTCGCCTACGACGCGAACGGGGAGCCGCTGAAGCTGGAAGGCACTTGGCAGGTCGCAGAGTTCGCCCGCGGCCGAGGCGGCGCCGCCCTCGTCATCGTTCCAAGCAACGACGAACACCAGCTCTTTGAAGACCCGGCGCTTGAATCCAAACGCGTCGCCTTCAACGGCCACCACGCGCTCGTGTATGTGGGAGTAAAGCAGTAGACAGTAGACAGTAGTCAGTAGCCAGTAGAAAAGAGGCGGCGCGTCTTAGCCTTCAGGCTGGACGCGCCGCTTTGTCTTCCTACTGACTACTGACTACTGACTACTGTCTACTGCTTTACTGCCTACTCTTCAACGCAGCGTTCGGTCGAAGAAGTCAATCAGGCGGCGGTCGTAGGCTTCGTCCTGTTCGGGGGAGGCGGAGGCGAGGGCGAGGCCGGTGAGCGGGAGGTCTGTGTGCGTCTCGACGTTGGCGCGGACGGGGAAGCAGTTGGAGAGCGTCTCGGTCGTCTGCTTCAGACGCCCCGCGCTCTCGCCCGAGAGCAGAAGCACCTGCCGGTCGCCGAGCCCTTCGGCGAGCGTGCAGGCCGCCT
>JBEVJD010000579.1:0-29698 GCA_040510435.1 Pyrinomonadaceae bacterium
CTGCCTACTGCCATCTGCCTACTGCCTATTCTCCTCACTCCCCCATCCAGATGTGCGGCGGCATGCCGGTGAGGGAGGTGCCGATCTCGTAGAACTGGACGACCGAGGAGGGGTCGGCGTTGAAGACGAAGCCGCGCGAGCCCTCGGCCGCGGGGACGCCGAGCTGCTGCGCGGCGCCGAGGAAGTTCCCGGGCAG
The DNA here is from genome assembly GCA_040510435.1 of Pyrinomonadaceae bacterium. Taxonomy (GTDB): domain Bacteria; phylum Acidobacteriota; class Blastocatellia; order Pyrinomonadales; family Pyrinomonadaceae; genus QHXN01. The sequence goes on from JBEVJD010000579.1 coordinate 197, forward strand.
GATGCTGGAGATGCCGAAGAGCGTGCGCGCGAAGCCGTCCTTGAGGACGGACTCTTCGGCCGGGTACTCGACCTTGCGCGCGCGGCTCGAAGAGACGTGGCAGTTGAAGAGGAGCACGCGGCCGTCGTCGGTGCCGAGCGACATGAGTGCCTGACCCGCCTCGGTCGGGTCGCCGTCGCTCGACTCGCCGTCGGTCAGGTGGAGCACCGTCGGCGGGAAGCCGCGCGGGTGCGCGCCCAGCCAGCCCTCGATGATCTCGCGCCCGCGCCCCAGCGCGCGGCACATCGGGGTGCCGCCCTCCGCGTGCGCGTGCACCCAGACGGGGTAGCGGACGGGCGTCTCGACGTAGCCGCCCACGCCGTCGGGCACGCGGCGGTAGCCCGACTCGATGCGCGCCGGGTTATCGGCCACGTCCGAGACGGGCACGACCGTCATCCCCGCGAGCGCGCCGCCCAAGCCCAACCCCACCTGCCGGCCGTAGCCGACGACGGCGACGTGGTAGTAGTCGCGCACCTCCTCGGTCTTGGTGCAGCGGATGACGAGGTCGTGCAGCGCGTGGTTGACCGCGTTGGCGACGAAGTCGGCCTTGCGCCCCGAGCCCTCGCCGCCGAACGGGTCGGCCATCGAGCCCGACTGGTCGAGCAGGAAGACGATGAGCGTCGGGTTCGCGCGCGTGATCTGTGCCGTGTATGCCATGCGGGATAGTGATTAAGTGATGAGTGATAAGTGATGAGAAGCTGAAAGCGGTCGGCTTGTCCTCAGCCCGCGGCGGCCTCTGGGCCGTGCGCGAAGGCGCCCGCCCGGGAGTCGTTCCCGTGCTCGCGGAGGAGGCCGAGGTAGACGTAGACCGTCAGCACGTGCAGCGAGGAGTTGAGCATCCCCGACGCGGCCGTCTGGATGAGCACCGTCGGCAGCGTGCCGAGGTTCCCGCCGCGCCCGAAGCTCCCGATCAGAACCCAGTTGAGGACGAGGGTGAGCACCCACCACAGGAAGTATGTGATGAAGATGAGCCCCTTGTAGCCACCCGTCAGCGCGTGGCTCCGCTTCAGCGCTTCGACGGGGCCGCGCCCTTCGAGCACCGCCGCGGGGACGCGCACGGCGAACATCAGGATGCAGATGATGCCCGGCACGATGAACAGGACGAAGCCGACGCCCGTGACGAGCGAGTAGAGCAGCGACAGCAGGAAGACGTTCGGCAGCGCCTTCAGCCCGCGCGACAGGCACGCGCCCGCCGACGAGCGCCCCGCGCGCAGCAAGTCCACGACGGCGTAGACGAGCGAGGCCGACAGCAGCGCCGAGCCGACCGACATCAGCAACCACAGCAGCACGGCGCCCACGGGCGAGGGGCCGACGCTGACGGCGCGCCCGCCGACCATGACTGGCGACTCAGTGTAGTGGACGACGTAATACTGAAGGAGCCCCTGCGGCAGCGTCGTCACCAGCACGAGGATGCCGACGAGCGTGAAGTGCTTGCGGTAGACCGCGAGCATGGGCGAGAGCACGTCGCCCACGCTCTTGAAGGGCGGCGCGGGGATGCTGGCGCCGGGCCCCCACGCGCCCTCCCCTTGAGTCTCCGGGTCACCCCACGACGACCCGCCCGACGCGTCGAAGGGCGCGCCTGTGGGGTCGGCGCCTCCGGCCGCGTACGGGCGCGCGTCGCACGCCTCGCAGACGACGGCGCCGATGCGGTTGACGTGGCCGCAGGTCGCGCACACCGGGTTGTTCATGAGGGTGCTCCTTACAGTCTAAAACTCTGGCGGCAGGCTTCTCGAAGGCGCCCGGCCCGCCCCTTCCGTGCGGGGCCGTAGCGCCCAGACAATATCCAATGCGGCGGACTCGCCTGTCAAAGGGAAAAGAAGGTGCCGGGTGCCGGGTGCCGGGTGCCGGGTGAAAGACAGTTTCCTCTCCAAAACCCAACACCCAAAACCCAAAACCTTCTTTTCCTTTTCCCTTCGTGGTGCTGTGCTAAACTCGCCGCTCTCGAACCTTTTGCACGCTCTTCCAACCCCGGACAGGACGCACGTAGACGACCATGCCGAAGCACCTTTTTTCCAGCGCGTTGCTGTTGCTTCTCCTGCTCGCCCCGCACGCCGGCCCGGCGCCGCACGCGCGCGGGGCGCGCGCCTCCGTGCCCGCCGCCGCGGCCGTGCCGGCGCCCGAGGAGGTGCTCGGCTTCCGCCCCGGCGACGACCGCAAGCTCGCTTCGTGGGCGCAGACGGTCGAGTACTTCCGCCGTCTGTCGCGGGCGAGCCCGCGCGTCAAATTCGAAGAGTTAGGGAAGACAACGCTCGGCGCGCCCTTCGTCCTCGCGACCATCAGCGCGCCCGAGAACATCGAGCGCCTCGAAACCTACAAAGGCATCCAGCAACTGCTCGCAGACCCGCGCAAAATCGGCGCCGGGCGCGAGGTCAGGGCCGAAGGGTACATCAGCAACGGCAAGACCGTCGTGCTCATCACCTGCGGCGTCCACTCGACCGAGGTCGGCTCGTACCTCTCAAGCATGCTCATCGCGCACCGCCTCGCCTCCTCCGACGAGCCCGAGGTGCGGGAGATACTGAACAACACCATCGTCCTCATCGTGCCGTCGCTCAACCCCGACGGCGTGGACATCGTCAAGCGCTGGTACGACCGCACGCTCGGCACGCCCTTCGAGGGGACGAACCCGCCCGAGCTGTACCACCACTACGTCGGCCACGACGACAACCGCGACTGGTACGCCTTCACGCAGGTCGAGACGCGGCTCACGGTGGACAAGGTGCACAACGCCTGGCGCCCGCAGATCGTCCACGACATACACCAGCAGGGCGCCTACGGCTCGCGCCTCTTCCTCCCGCCCTACATGAAGCCCGTCGAGCCGAACGTGCCCACGCAGCTCGTCGAGGGCTACACGGAGTTGGGCCGCTCGATGGCGGACAACATGCTGAAGGCCGGCTTCAAGGGCATCACCTGGGATTCGACCTACGACGCGTGGACGCCCGCGCGCGCCTACTCGCACTACCACGGCGGCGTGCGGATACTTTCCGAGACGGCCTCAATCAACCTCGCCACGCCCATCAACGTCCGCCCCGAGCAACTGCGCTCGGGCGAGGGCTACGACTCGCGCAAGGCTTCGGCCAACTTCCCCGCGGTCTGGCCCGGCGGCGAATGGCACCTGCGCGACATCACGAACTACATGACGACCGCGGCCTTCGAACTCCTCAAGCACGCCGCGCGCAACCGCGAGGCTTGGCTGAAACGCTTCTACTCAATCGGCAAAGAGGCCGTGCGGCCCCGGCGCGCGGGTGAGTTGCAAGGCTTCCGCATCCTGCCCTCGGAGAACAGCGAGCGGCTGTTGGCGATACTCAGGCGGGGCGGGGTCGAGGTCGAGGCGTTGGCCCCGGCGGCGCGGGGCCGCCGTCCGCGCGTGCCGTCCGGCGAGGTCTTCGTCAGGATGGAACAGCCCTACGGCGCCTTCGCCAAGGCGCTGCTCGAACGGCAGGACTACCCCAACCTGCTCGACTCTTCCGGCCACCCCATCCCGCCCTACGACGTGACGGCGCACACGCTCCCGCTGTTGATGGGCGTCGCCGTCGAGCCCGTCTACCGCCCCCTGAGGACGCGCGGCGCGGCGCCCGTCTTCGTCGGGCCGGCCGCCGACCCCCGGCTCGTCGAGCCCGGCACGGGGCCGCGCGTCGGGCTCTACAAGTCGCACGTCCCCTCGATGGACGAGGGCTGGACGCGCTGGGTCCTGGAGCAGAACGGCAAGAAACATCTCTCGCTGAACGACGCCGAGATTCGCCGCGGCAACCTGCGCGCGAAGTTCGACTCCATTATCATCCCCGACCACCCGCCGCGCGCGCTGCTCGAAGGCTACCGGAAGGGCTCGATGCCCGAGGAGTTCACCGGGGGCCTGGGCAAGGAGGGCGTGCAGGCGCTGCGCGAGTTCGTCGAGCAGGGCGGGACGCTCGTCACGCTGAACGAGGCGTCGAACTTCGCCATCGAGCAGTTGGGTCTCCCCGTCCGCGACGTGACGGCCGACCTCAAACGCACGGAGTTCTACTGTCCCGGCTCGATCCTGCGCACCCACCTCGACACGAAGCACCCGCTGGCGAAGGGCATGGCGCGCGAGTCCGTCGCGTGGGTCGAGGACTCGCCCGTCTTCGAGATCAAGAGCGACCCGCTCGCGCTCGTGCGCGTGAAGATCGTCGCGCGCTACCCCGACTCGGGCACGCCGCTCCTCTCGGGCTGGCTCCTCGGCGACGAGCGCCTCCGCGGCAAGGCCGCGCTCGTCGAGGTGGGACTCGGCCAGGGGCGCGTCTACCTCTTCGGCTTCCGCCCACAGTACCGCGCCCAGTCGCTCGCCACCTACCCGCTCCTCTTCAACGCCATCTCGAAACAGTAGTCAGTAGTCAGTAGTCAGTAGTCAGTAGCAGGACAGGCGGCGCGGCTCTCACCGCTCGGTGACGAAACCCGCGCCGCCCGTTCTTTCCCTACTGACTACTGTCTACTGACTACTGTCTACTTGTTTTTAGTCATAAATCTGCCGCCTCGTATTTCGCCGACTCGCCAACCCACGGGCGTCCGGCTCGTCACGCGCGCGGCCGCGTTCGTACCAAAACGATTTTCGTCGTACGCCGCAGGTTGTAACCTGCGCGCGAGGTCGCGGCATACCCCTCGCTCAAACAGACGCCGCGCCCCGCCCGAGGCGTCTCCCCGCTGTCTCCCTTCCTGCTTCGAGTACGGGCCGCGGGCCCGGCTCCCCTGCCACACGAGTAAAGGAGTGGATATGCAAAAGCGCCTATTCTCCGTCGCCCTGTGCCTCGCACTGCTGGCGTCGCCCCTGCTGACCTCGACCGCGCGCGCGCACTGGGAGTTCCACGACGTGAGCGGGCAGTACCTCTTCGGCTACACGGGCGTCGAGAGCGCCTACGAGTACCGGCAGGAGGTCGCCAACGCCGGCATCAAGACCAACGTGACGACCATCTCGTCCGAGTACAACACCTACCTCCAACCCGCCATCGACCACCAGACCCAGGGCGGCAAGAAGGTCGGCATCTTCCTCGACACCGTGCTCTTCCAGGAGGCCACCCCCTCCTGGTACCTGCGCCCCGACTACCAGTGGGCATTCAACCACTGGTACAACCTCAACAAGAATTACCTCACCTCCAGCCGCGTGGCCTTCCTCATCATCAACAGCGAGGCGAACAACCGCGGCCTGACCGCCGCCGCGCTCAACACGGCAATCAGCTACGTCAAGACGAAGCTGCCGGCGCTGCCGACCGTGGTCGGCTACGGGTTCGGCGACGGCGGCGCGGGCATGACGAACCTGACGCTCCCGAGCCAGGCCGACGGCTTCGGCCTCTGGCGCTACGCCGTCCTCAACCCGCAGGCGGCGGGCAGCGAGTTCCAGACCATCCTCAACTTCTTCAAGCAGAACATGGATCAGTCGCGCCAGCGGCTCATCATCATCTTCGACGCGCACTACGGGCCCTGGCACGTCAACGCCGGGCAGACGCAGGAGATGGTCGGCGACATCGCCATCCGCTACGCGGACATCGCGCGCGCCGAGCCGCTGGTGGTCGGCATGATCGGCTTCACCTGGGAGAGCTTCGGCGCCGTGCTCGGCCTGCGCGACGTGTCGCAGGGCATGCGCCTCAAGAACGTCACGGCGAGCTGCAAACTGCTCCCCTGCCCGTGAGCTCCCGGCCCGCCGCAGGCGGTTAAGCGGAGAGGCGCGGCCCGACGGGATGACTCCCCGGGCCGCGCCTCTTCGCCCGCGCGGTCGGACTCGCGTCAGGAAAGCCCGATGCTGACGATGGCGGCGACGAGCGCGAAGAGGAGGACGAGGGCGTAGCAGATGAAGTAGCCGACGACGAGCACGACCGAGGCCGGGATGGTCTTGACGGTGCCGAGGCCGTAGACGGCGCGCACGGCGAAGTACATGTAGACCATGTCGAGCAGCCACTTGAAGACGGCGAGGAGGATGTTCGCCCCGCCGGTCTTGATGCCGACGTAGAAGTAGACGGGCCACATCAGCAGCACCACCAGCGTCGAGAACGAGACGAAGTGCATCGAGAAGACGAGATGCTCGACGAAGTAGCGCCGCCGGAAGAGGAAGACGATCTGGAGCACGAGCGCGAAGCCGCCGATGAAGATCAGCGTCGAGAACGACACGTAGCGCTGCCACTTGTCGCTCAGGCGGTCGAACAGCTCGGGCAGTCCCAGTTTCTTCTTCGCCGCGAACCGCTCGAAGACCTGCATGGAATCCTGCCGCTTCTCCTGCCGGATGAACTTCTCCACGTCGAACATCGAGACCGGCTTGTAGACGGAGTAGGCGAAGAAGTTGAGCGCGAGGATGCCGAGGCAGAGGTTGAGCGGCTTGAGGTAGCGCCTGCGGCGGCCGGCCTTCCACTCGTTGGTGAGGAAGCCCGGGCGCAGCAGCAGCGCCCACAGGGTGTGGAAGAGTTTCGAGTGCTCGACGCTCGTCAACTCCTGCGCGGCCTCGGAGAAGAAGTATTTGACGGACAGGTCGCGGCTCTCGGGGCGCTTCTCGCCGCAGCGTTGGCAGAAGTCTCCGGCGAGCGCCGCGTCGCACTCGGGGCAGTCGGCGGCGGGCGCGTCCCCGACGGCCGCCGCCGCCGGCTCCGTCTTCACGCCCGCCTCGCGCTCGGCGCGCGCGACATCCTGCACGACTTCGGCCAAGCGTTAAAGCCCCCCTTCAACCCCGCAGCACGTTGAACAGCGCGGCGAACAGCGCGGCCATGCCCGTGACGGAGTAGATGACGAAGTAGCCGACGAAGACGACGACGGCGCCCAGGACGACGAGCGCCGGGTGGCCGCGGTAGACGGCGCGCAGCGCGAAGAAGAGGTAGACGATGTCCACCAGAAACTTCAGCATGGCGACGGTCATGCTCGCGCCCGTGATGTGAATGCCGGTGAAGTAGTAGACCGGCCAGATGAAGACGGTCGTCAGCGTCGAGAACGAGAGGAAGTGCATCGCGAAGACGAGGTGCTCGACGAAGTAGCGCCGCGCGAAGAAGTAGACGACCTGAAGCAGGAGGGCGAGCGCGAGTATCTGCGCCGGCCCGAGCAGCGAGACGTAGCGCTGCCACTTCTCGTTGAACGCGTCGTAGAGGCTCCCGACGGGGACGTGCTTGCGGCGCGCGGCCTCGGCGAAGAATCTTTCGTAGTTGCGGCCGTCGCCCGGCAGCTTCATCTGCGCCGACATCTGCGGCTCGGTCTCGACGATGTGCCGGATGTCGTAGACGTTGGCGTGCTTCGAGGCGCTGTAGACGAAGAGGCTGACGGCCAGGATGCCGAGGCAGAGGTTGAGCGGCTTGAGATAGGGGACGCGCCGCCCCGCGACCCACTCGTTCGTGAGGCGGCCGGGGCGCAGGAGCAGCGCCCACAGCGTGCGGAAGAACTTCGAGTCGAGGCTCGTCAACTCCTGCGCGGCGTCGCCGACGAAGTGGCGCACCGTGAGGTCGCGCGCCCCCGGCCGCTTCTCGCCGCAGCGGTGGCAGAAGTCTCCGGCGAGCGCCGCGCCGCAACTCGGGCACGCGCCCGCCTCGGCGGCCCCGGGCGGCGCGTGCGCGGAGTCCGCCGCGGGCGACGGCGCGGCCGCGCCCCCGGGCGCCCCCGCGCGCACGACCTCCTGCACGCCCTCCGCCACCGCGTCACCCCTCCTCGTCGTGCTCGCCCCTGACCGACCCGGAAATCTTCTTGCGCGTCGTCTCGCCCGTGTCGATGACGGAGATGCCCTCGCCCACCTCGGCGTGCGGGCGCGGGATGACGTGAGTGGCGACGACCTCGCCGACTCTCCGCGCGGCGGCGGCGCCCGCGTCCACGGCCGCGCGCACCGCGCCCACCTCGCCGCGCACGATGGCCGTCACGAGGCCGGCGTCAATCTTCTCGTAGCCCACCAAACGCACGTTGGCGGCCTTCACCATCGCGTCCGCGGCCTCGATCATCGCGACCAGCCCGCGGCATTCGACCATCCCCAGCGCTTCCATCCCTCTTAACCTCCCGGAACGTTCTGCCGCGCGCCGCCCCTACTGCGCGCGACGGTAGACCAACTTCAGCTCCTGCACGCCCTCGACCTCGCCCACCTTGCCGTGGATGAGGGTCGTGTGGGTGAGCGTCTTCCCGTCGGAAGAGACCCGCCACATCTGCGTCACGTCGAGATGGTCGGAGTTGCTCAGCCCCGGCCGCGTGGCGCGCGCCTCCGAGACGACCTTGTCGCCGTCCCACTTCGTCTTCGACTTGACCTCGCCCACACCGAGCGTCGCCTGATTCGTCTCGCCGCGCCCGTCCGTGTAGTAGGCGAACTCGTTGACCTCCTGCTGCTCTTTCAGGCTGAGCGTGCGCCTGATCTTCAGCTCGGGGTCTTTGTGCTCGACGACGAGCGCCGAGTCGGCCTTCGAGAGCGGGAGGTCGTTGAAGAGCCCGTACTTACTCTTCGACCTGTCGAGCTGCCACGTCCCCGACAAGTCGGGGCGTGACTTCCCCTTCTTCTTATCGTCAATCGCCGGCGCGGCCGCCGCGCACGCGAGCAGGCACAAGGTTAAGATTATCGCCTTCATCGACCGAACCCCCGCGCCGCTTCAGCGGTAGTACTCGACGGTGTAGTAGGAGACGGCGGCCGGCTCGTACTCGCCCGTCTCCGCGTTCAAACGGAAGCTCGTGAGCTTACTCAGGTTCCCGCGCGAGTCGTACTCGCGCGTCTCGCGCGTCCTGCGCGGCGGGCCGCCGTCGCCCCGCTCCTCGGTCGCGCGCAGTTGCCTCACCCCGGCGTCCACGTCCGAGACCCTGCTGCCGGCGACCGAGCCGTCCGGGGCGTAGGTCTTCGTCTCTGTGCGGTGCGGGCCGCCGTAGTTGAGCGCGTGCACGTCCCGCTTCTTCAGCGAGCCGTCCGCGCCGTACGTGCTCCAGACCGAGGTCTTCCCGTCGCGCTCGTTGACGGAACGCTCCCTGAGCGCGCCGCTCCCGTCGTAGAGTTGCGTCTCGGCCTGTGTGCCATCGGGGCGCTTGATGACGACGCGGCGCTCGCGCAGGCTCTCGTCGCCGTTGTAGGTCAGCGTCTCACCCGTCGAGGGCAGGTGGACTCTCTTCAGTTGTGGCTTGCCCGCGCCGTCGAACACCGACACCTCAACCTCGTGGCCGGCGTCGTCCCAGACGTGGACGTACCGGCTGTTGAGCCTGCCGTCGGGCGCGTAGCCCTCGTACTCCATCCTCTTCCCGTCGGGCGCGTAGTTGATGACCGCTGAGAGACGCCGCGTCCCCTCGACGAGGGCGCCGTCCACCCGGCTGAAGGTCCCTTGCTCGATGCGCGCGCTCCGGACGGAGCCGCGCAAGGCGTCGCCCTGTCGGAACTCGACCGCCCTCTGCTGCCCGGAGGCGAGAACCGAGAGAGACAAAGACAGGAGCAGGGCTGACAGCAACTTCTTCATCAGACACCTCCCGGAGAGATGCGCGGCGGCGGCGCTTCAGTTTCGCAGCGAGTGGATGGGCGCGGGGATGCGTCCGCCGCGCCGGATGAAGACGCTCGAAGAGAAGCTGTTGACGGGCATGACGGGCGCGCTCCCCAGCAGGCCGCCGAACTCGACAATGTCGCCGACGACCTTCCCCGGCGCGGGGATGATGCGGACGGCCGTCGTCTTGTTGTTCATGACGCCGATGGCCATCTCGTCGGCGATGATGGCGGCGATGGTCTCGGCCGACGTGTCGCCGGGCACGGCCACCATGTCGAGCCCAACCGAGCACACGCTCGTCATGGCTTCGAGTTTCTCCAAAGTGAGCGCGCCCAACTGCGCGGCCTCGATCATCGCCGCGTCCTCCGAGACGGGGATGAAGGCGCCGCTCATCCCGCCGACCGCGCTCGAAGCCATCGCGCCGCCCTTCTTCACCGCGTCGGTCAACAGCGCCAGCGCCGCGGTCGTCCCCGGCGCGCCCGCGCGCTCGAAACCCAGGGCTTCAAGAATCTCGCCGACCGAGTCGCCCGGCGTCGGCGTCGGCGCTAAGGAGAGGTCGATGATGCCGAAGCGCAAGCCGAGACGGCGCGCGGCCTCGCGCCCAACCAGCTCGCCTGCGCGCGCCAGTTTGAAGGAGAGCTTCTTGATGAGTTCGGCCATCTCGTCGAGCGGCGCGTCCTGCGGCGCGTGGCGCACGGCGTGGTTGACGACCCCGGGGCCGGAGACCCCGACGTTGATGACGGCCTCGGGCTCGCCGACGCCGTGGAACGCGCCCGCCATGAACGGGTTGTCCTCGACCGCGTTGGCGAAGCAGACGAACTTGGCGCAGGCCAGTCCGCCGCGCTCGCGCGTGCGCTCGGCCATCTCCTTGATGATCTCGCCGGTGCGCCGGACGGCGTCCATGTTGATGCCGGCGCGCGTCGTCGCGAGGCTCATCGAAGAGCACAAACGCTCGGTCGTCGCCAGCGCCTCGGGGATGGAGTCCACGAAGGCGCGCGTGCCCAACGTCTCGCCCTTGTGGACGAGCGCCGAGTAGCCGCCGATGAAGTCCACACCGACGTGCTTCGCGGCCTCGTCAATGGCGCGCGCGAGCGGCAGCAGCTCCTCACCCCGGCGCGCGCGGTCGTAGACGAGCGAGGCGGGCGTGATCGAGATGCGCTTGTTGGCGACGCGCAGACCCAGCTCCTCGCCGATCTCGTCAACCGTGGGGACGAGTCGCGCGGCCGTGCGCTCGATCTTCTCGCGGACGGCCTCGGCCGTCTCGGCGACCGTCGCGCGGACGCAGTCGCGCAGAGACAGCCCGAGCGTGACGGTGCGCACGTCGAGGTGCTCCATCTCGGTCATGCGCACGGTCTGTAGGATTTCCGCCTGTGTGTACTCCATGCCCCTCGGGTTCTAACGCAGAACGGTTGTGCTCAGGAAGAGCAGGACGATGAAGACGACGAAGAGCGCCGCGGCCACCAGCACGAAGCGCAGCCCCGAGTCGTCCGGCGTCTCTTCGAGAACGACGATGGCCTCCTCGCGCATCCGCCCGACGCGAGCGCGCGTCCCCTCGCGCACGCGCGCCACTCGCCCGCGCAGGTCGTCCGCGCGGCCCGCGTCCACGTCTTCGTCCGCCTCTTCGGACGCCGGCCCCGCCTCTTCGTGCAACTGCGGCGTGCTTACTTCGTCCGGCTCCGGCTCGACCGCCGCCGCGACGGCGGCCGGCATCTGCTCGGGCGGCGGCACGGCCTGCGCCGCGGCTGCGCCTGAAGACTGCTCGAAGGCCGCGAACTCTTTGGTCGGCGGCGTCCAATCCTTCGTCGGCGTGGGCTCATTCACCGGCGTCGGCGCCTCCGGCGGGAGCGCCAGCTCGCCCGTCGGCGGCACGCGGGCGCGCGCCTCCTCAAGCCCGCCGGACGCACCCGGCTGCGCCTCTGCCTCCAAACCCTTGCCGCACTGCTGGCAGAAACGCGACCCCGCGCGCACCGCCGCGCCGCACGAGAGACACCTGCGAGAGATTTCGGGAAGCGACATAGAAAAAGGAGGTGATAAGTGATAAGTGATAAGTGATAAGAAAGAACGGCGGGCCGCGCCTTATTCTTATCACTTATCACTCATCACTTATCACGTTCTTAAATCCTGTGCATCGCGTTGAAGAGGTCTTCGCGCTGGGCGTAGATGTGGACGCCGAGGCGCTCGCCCTCGCGGCGGAAGCGGTCTTTGAGTGCGGTGACCGACTCGCCCGCGCGCGCGATGTCGGCGACGATGACCATCGCGAACTTGCCCTGCACGACCGTCTGGTTGATGTCGATGATGCTGCAACGCGCTTCGGCCAGAATCTGCGAGACGGCCGCGACGATGCCCGGGTGGTCTGTGCCGAAGACGGACACGATGAGTCTATCGGCGCGCCCCTCCGCCCCCGCCTTCGCCCCGCCGCCGCCGCCGTCGCCCAGGGCCGGCTCGACCGCGCGGTACACGTCCATCACCAGCGCCTCGACCATCCGCTCGTCGGCCTGCGCCCCCAGACGGCCGTAGACCGCACGCGTGATCCGGTAGATGAGTTCTTCGTCAGCCATTTGAAAGCAGATGCTAGATGTCAGATGCCGATGCTAGTTTCAGCTTTAACTGACATCTAGCATCTGACATCTGCTTTTCAACGTCTGCGCAGTTCGCGCGCCGACTCGACCAGTTCGTCGGAGCGCGCGAGGTCTTCCTGCACGTCCACGCGGTCTACGATGCCGACGACCGCGGCCTCAATCGCCATCTCCTGGTCGCCGACGGCGGTGCGCGCGGCCTTCCCGTACGCGCACAGCACGATCTCGCCCACGCCCGCGCCCAGACGGTCGGCGACGACGACGATGTTCCGCGTCGGCTCCTTGTCGAGGTCAATCGGGTGCACGACCAAAAATCTGACGCCCTCCAAATCGGGCGTCTTCTTCGTTGACCAGACCGTGCCGACTACTTTGCCTAAGAACATAATAGAAGTAGACAGTAGTCAGTAGTCAGTAGAAGAATGTTCTCCAGAGCAGCCGGGGCGTAAGCGACGGCGCACGCGACGCGGAGCGCTTACTGGCTATTGACTACTGTCTACTGTCTACTAAGCTTTCGCGAAGACCTCCGCGGCCTCGCCCATGTCGCGGGCGGCGGGCGTGATAATGGTGCGCGCGTTGGTGTAAATCTTCTCGCCCTTCTGGATGGCGCGGCGCACGTCGTCCTCGCAGACGAAGTCCACGACGCGCTTGCCGTTCGAGGATGCGGGCGAGGGCGTCCTCCCCGCGGGCGCGGAAGCCTGACCGCCGTCGCCGGCCGACGGCGCGGCCGGGGCGGGCGCGGCCTGCGCGTGACTTTGAACGGCGCCGTTGCCGCCGCCGTTCGGGGCCTGCGCGGTCGGCGCGGCCTCGGGGTGCGGGGCGGCGCCGCCGGAGTGCGTGGCGCGCTGCGGCTCCACGTCCACGTCCTGCTGCACGTAGGCGTGCGGCTGCGCGACGGGAAGCGACTGAGCCTGAGCCCCGGGCGGCTGACGTTGAGAGAGGAAGCGGTCAACTATCTTGGCGATGTCGTCGCGGCTGACGGCGGCGGCCGGCACGGATGGGGAGGCGGGTGGAAGGGGCGACGGGGCGATTCTTCCTCCACGTCCCGCGGTCGCCGCGTCTCCACGTCCGGCCGCAGGCCGCTTCGAAGGGACGGCGCGCGTCTCGAACGCCACGCGCTTGATGTCCATCAGGTGCCAAGGCGAGACGTTGTCGGAGGTGACGTTGCCGCCCCACGAGCCGCAGCCCAGCGTCATCGAGGGCGGCAGAGCGGTCGAAAAGCCGATGGCGCCGTGCGTCGTCGGCGAGTTGACGATGATGCGCGAGGCGGGCATCTCGATGCCGAACGACTTCGCGGCCTCGCGCGAGCGCGTGTGGATGCCCGCGGTGTGACCCATGCCGCCGTAGCTCAGGATTTCAAAGCAGCGCGCCGCGCCGCGCTCCAAACCGTCCTCGACGTAGAAGGCGAGGATGGGCGACAGCTTCTCCATCGAGAGCGGGAACTCGCGCCCGACCCCGCCCACCTCGGCCATCAGGCAACGCGTGCCCGGCGGCACGGTCAGCCCCGCCATCTTCGCGATCACTTCGACCGAGCGCCCGACTATCGCCGGGTTGAGCCCGCGCTTCTCGTTCGTGACGACCTTGGCGAGTTGGTCTGCCTCCGCGGCCGAAAGAAAGTGCCCGCCCTGCGCGACGAACTCTTCGCGAACCTGCTTCGCCACGGGAGCGTCGGCGACGACGGCCTGTTCGGAGGCGCAGATGGTTCCGTTGTCGAAAGTCTTCCCCGTCAGGATGTTCTGCACGGCGACGGGCACGTCGGCGCTTCTCTCGACGAAGACGGGGACGTTTCCCGGCCCGACGCCGAACGCGGGCTTGCCCGAAGAGTAGGCCGCGCGCACGAGCCCGATGCCGCCGGTGGCGAGGATGACGGCCGTCTGGCGGTGCTTCATCAGAGCCTCTGTGCCTTCGAGCGACGTGCTCGTCATGCAGCCGACGGCCTCCGCCGGCAGACCTTCCTTCACCCCGGCCTCGCGCATGACGCGCGCCGTCTCGTTGATGCACTTCGCGGCCGAAGGATGCGGCGAGAGCACGATGGCGTTGCGGGACTTGACGGCAATGAGGATTTTGAAGATGGCCGTGGAGGTCGGGTTGGTCGAGGGGATGATGCCGGCGACGACGCCGCGCGGGCTCGCGATCTCCAAAACGTCCTTCGACTCGTTGATGACGCCGACCGTGCGTAAGCCCTTGAAGTAGTTCCACACGTCCTCGGAGGCGAAGCGGTTCTTCTCGCGCTTGTCGTCGGGGATGCCGTAGCCGGTCTCCTCGGTCGCCAGCGCGCCCAAACGCGCCGCCTCGCGCAGCGCCGCCCGCGCCATCGCCTCGCAGACGCGGTCGATCTTCGCCTGATCGAAGCGCGCGAGCACGCCCTGCGCCCGATGCGCCGCCTCGACGAGGTCGCGCGCCTGCTGCACGGATACTAAATCTTTATCCGCCATCGCTCACTCCGTTCGTCGTGAACCGTAAACCGTGAACCGTGACCAGAAGAAGGCAGTTTTACGGCGGTTCTTCACTTGTCACGGTTTACGGTTCACGGGTTACGACTTATTTCTCTCCTTGTTGTTCTCGCGCTGGCCGGCCGGGAGCGAGCGCCCCTGTTCGCCTTCGCCGAGGGAGCCGGCCGAGCCGCCGCCGATGGCGCGCTCGTCGGGGCTGTAGCCCGCGCGGCCGTTGCGCGGGAGCACGCGCTCGACCTCGCCGTGGGGTCGCGGGATGACGTGGACGCTGATCAACTCGCCCACGCGACGCGCCGCGGCCGCGCCCGCGTCCGTGGCGGCCTTGACCGCGCCCACGTCGCCGCGCACGAAGATGGTGACGTAGCCGGCGCCGATGTACTCCTTGCCGATGAGCTGAACGTTGGCCGCCTTGACCATCGCGTCCGCGGCCTCGACCGCGCCCACGAAGCCCTTGGTCTCGACCATTCCGAGTGCTTCCAGAGGCATTCTCTTCTGTCCTCGATTCTTCGGTTTATATAAGCTGAACTGAACTTTTCGCCCGGGTGTAACGCAACCGTAGCACCGCGCGCCGCAAAGTTCAAGACGCGCGCTAACTTCGTCTGCCCGAGAAGTTTGACACCACTCCGAGACGCACATTATATTGTGCCCGTAGGCCCGGCACACACAGCTTACTGCGGCGGACACAGGCTCCGCCGCCCTTGAAGGGACACCGGCCGGGGCTCTCCCGTGGGCGCGCTCAACCAGTGACATCCAAGACCTCCGAACAGCCACCCGAAGGCCGAGCCGAAGGGGGCGCCGAAGGCTCCCTCGGCGAGCAGTTGCGTCGCGCTCGCCTTGAGCGCGGCATCAACCTGCGTGAAGTCGCCGAGCAGACGCGCATCACCATGCGCCACCTCGAAGCCATCGAGGCCGACGACTACAAATCCCTCCCCGGCGGCATCTTCAATAAGTCGTTCATCAAGTCCTACGCGCGCCACGTCGGCTTCCCCGAGGCGCGCGCCCTCGAACTCTACGAGCGCACCGCCCGCGAGCGCGGCTTCCAGCAGGAGGAGCCCGCCACCTCGCCGCAGCGCTCGCGCGTCTACATGGGCGACACTTCGCGCTCGCCGCTGATGACCTACGGCCTGAGCGCCGTCATCGTCGGCCTGCTCATCCTCGCCGTCTACGGCGTCCTCGGTTACTACCGCCGCACCGATGCGGAAGGGCCGGCCGCCGCCGCGACGCCGACGCCCGCGGCCGCCGCCGCGTCGCAGCCATCGACGGCCGCGACGCCGACGCCGCCCCCGGCCGCCGACGGCTTCAAGGTGCAGCTCAAGGCCGCGCGCCCCTTCTGGCTCACCTCCTGGCAGGAGGGCGAGAAGAAGAGGCGCGGGCGCTTCCTGAAGCCCGACGCGCCGGAGGAGTTCGAGCCGACGGCCGCGCTCAACCTCCACTACGACCGGGCGTCGGCCGACGCCCTCCAGGTCACGGTCAACGGCCGGACTTTAAGGACGCCGCCCGACGCGGCGACCTGGACGATCACCAAAGAGAACTACACGCAGTTCGCGCAGTGATGTCTCTTGAATCGAAAGGCCCGCACCCGAAGCCCCCCTCGCGGGAGAGTTTCGGGGTGCGGGCCTCGAACTTTTTAATCCCGACCCGGAGTTTTAAAGATGATAACTAACGACCTGCAAGAGGGCCTGACCTTCGACGACGTGCTGCTCGTCCCCGCGCGCTCGGAGGTGCTGCCCGCCGAGACTGACACCGCGACGCAGTTCACGCGCGGCATCCGCCTGCGCATCCCGCTCTGCTCGGCCGCGATGGACACCGTCACCGAGAGCCGCCTCGCCATCGCGATTGCGCAGCAGGGCGGCATCGGCGTCATCCACAAAAATTTCCCCATCGAGCGGCAGGCCGAAGAGGTCGACCGCGTCAAACGTTCCGAGTCGGGGATGATCGTCGATCCCGTCACCATCCGCCCCGACCGCCCCGTGCGCGAGGCGCTGGCCGTGATGCAGCGCTACAAAATCTCGGGCGTGCCGGTCGTGGACGAGGGCGGCCACCTCGTCGGCATCATCACCAACCGCGACCTCCGCTTCGAGACGCGCTTCGACATCCCCGTCTCCGAGGTGATGACGCCGCAGCCGCTCGTCACCGTCCCCGTCGGCACCACGCTCGACGAGGCCAAGGGCGTCCTGCAAAAACACCGCATCGAAAAACTGCTCGTCGTAGACACCGACAAGCACCTCAAAGGTCTCATCACGGTCAAGGACATCCAGAAGGCCATCCGGTACCCTTCGGCCGCGAAGGACGACCTCGGCCGCCTGCGCGTCGCCGCGGCCATCGGCGCCACCGGCGACTTCCGCGAGCGCGCCGACGAGCTGGTCAAGGCGCGCGTGGACTGCCTCGTCATCGACACCGCGCACGGCCACACCTCGCGCGTCATCGAGGCCGTGCGCGAGATCAAGCGCCGCCACCCCGACACCCAGCTCATCGCCGGCAACGTCGCCACCGGCGTCGCCACGCGCGAACTCATCGACGCGGGCGTTGACGCCGTCAAGTGCGGCATCGGCCCCGGCTCCATTTGCACGACGCGCGTCGTGACGGGCGCGGGCGTGCCGCAGATCACGGCCATCAACAACTGCGTCGAGGCGGCGCGCGGCACGGGCGTTCCCGTCATCGCCGACGGCGGCGTCAAGTTCTCGGGCGACGTGGCGAAGGCCATCGCCGCGGGCGCCGACGTGGTGATGATCGGCTCGCTCTTCGCGGGCACCGAGGAGTCGCCGGGGGAGTTGATTCTCTTCCAGGGGCGCTCCTTCAAGGCGTACCGCGGCATGGGCTCAATCGGCGCGATGCGCGAGGGCTCGCGCGACCGCTACGCGCAGGAGACGACCGACGTGGAGTCGAAGCTCGTCCCCGAGGGCATTGAGGGGCGCGTCCCCTACAAGGGCACGCTCGCCGACATGGTGACGCAGCTCGTCGGCGGCCTGCGCGCCGGCATGGGCTACACGGGCTGCCGCGACATCCGCGAGTTTCAGGAGGAGACGCGCTTCATCCGCATCAGCCCCGCCGGCCTCAAGGAGTCGCACGTCCACGACGTTATCATCACGAAGGAGGCGCCCAACTACCGTCTGGAATAGTTAAGGGCTAAGTTCAAAATTGCAGGGGCGGGACTCGTCCCTGCCCGCGTCTTTCTCAAGGCATTACCTTGAGAGTTGATAAAGACCGCGGGCGGGGACGAGCCCCGCCCCTACGTTCAGTCCGCACGGGTGGGGCAAGGAACGCCCGACACGTGTCCGCGCGAGCCTGCGCCGCGCGCGCATGTCGGGCGGCTTTTCGGCGGTGAAAGCGCAGCGGCACCGGGTTTGCAGAGTTGTCGGGCGACTTTTGATTTAAACTCGTCGCGGACGCGACGATACTGCGGAGGTGGACTTCAATGTATCTTGCTATGTGCGCGGACACCGGAATGCTCGTGGGCACCCTGATATTTTTTCTGGTTCTCGGCGTCGTCTGCCTGACCCCCTTCATCATCGCGCTGGCGGCGCTCGGGAAGTGGCTCGAAGCGCGGCGGGAGAGGGCGGCCGCGGAGGCTTAGAACTAAGAGGACTGGCGGCGAATTTTACGCCGGCCGTGAACAGCCATACTCGATGAATGAACGCAAGGCGGTCTTGATTTACAACCCGAACGCGGGGCGCGGCACAGACCCGGCGCGGCCGGTCGAGACGTTCCGCGCCGCCGCGCGCGCGAGCGGCATTGACGTGGAGGTGAGGGCGACGGCCGCGCCGCACGACGCCGCGCGGCTCGCCGGGGAGGCCGCGCGCGCGGGCGCGACGGAGGTCATCGCACGCGGCGGCGACGGGACGGTGCACGAGGCGATACAGGGGCTCGTCGGGTCGGGCGTGCGGATGTTTGTCTGGCCGGCGGGGACGGCGAACGTTTTGGCGCGGCAGTTGGGGTTGCCGCGCGGCGCGGCGGAGGCGGCCGCGGTCTTCGCGCGCGGGCGCTCGCGCCGCATCACGCTCGGCGCGGCGACGAACGAGCGGACTGGCGAGCGTCGTTACTTCTTCATGCTGGCGGGCGTGGGGCTCGACGCCTCGGTCGTGCGCAGCGTCCGGCCGCGCCTGAAGCGGCGCGTGGGCGAGGCGGCCTTCTGGTACGCGGGGCTCGCGCACCTCGCGCACTGGGTGCCGCGCGAGTTCACGGTCGAGGTCAACGGCGAGCGCCTGTCCGCGACCTACGCGGCTGTCGGCAAGGCCCCGTGGTACGGCGGCGGGTTGGCTATCACGCCGCGCGCGCGGCTCGACGCCGAAGAGTTCGAGGTCTGCATCATCGACACGCACAGCCGCCTGCGCTACCTGCGTCTGCTCGGACAGGCGATGCGCGGCGGCGCGCGCGAGGGCACGCCGGGGGTCACCTTCCGACGCGCCGCGCGCCTGCGCTGCGTCGGCGACGTGGGCGTGCAGGCCGACGGCGAGTTGATCGGCGAACTGCCGATGACGTTCGAGGTCGTCAAGGAAGGTTTGGAGGTCATCGTCCCTTAATTCGAAGGTGATGAACGTCCGCGGGGTTGTGAAGTTGGATTGATGAGAAGGGTCGTCGTCGGACTGGAGAAAGTAATAATGAAGTATGGTCGGTTAAAGAAGGGGCTGGCGGGCTTGTTGCTCCTGTCGTCGTTTCTGGCACACACGTCGGCGGCGCGGCAGGCGCCGGCAGACAAAGTCACCAGAGAGGAGGCGGCCGAGGCGCGCGCGACGGCCGCGGCCTTCGCCGAGCGGCTGCGGGCGACGCAGGACTTCGGGGCGGTCGCGCGCGAGCTTTACGCCGACGACTTCATGTCGCGCCAGCTCAAAAGTCTCAACGACTGGGCGGGGCGTGTGCAGACGAACACCTTCATGCTCGCGGGCGTGCCCTCGCTCACCTTCGAACGCTCGCTCGCCGAGAAGGCGCCCGCCGAGGATTGGAGGCGCTTGCGCATCGCCGCCGACAACCTGCTCCACTTCATGTTCCTGTCGCTCCTCGCCCGCCAGAGTTTTCAGGACTTGGGCGACCCCGACAAGTACGACGACCGCGCCGCGCTCGGCGTCTTCCCGCCCGAGGCCGTCAAAGTCCTGGGCGCGAACCCGTCGCTCGCGAACTTCCTGAAGAAGCAGGAGGACGAGGTCGTCATCAGGACGCCGGAGGAGTTGCGCGCCGTCGCGGCGGCGCTCGAAGAGGCCGTCCGCCTGACGCGCCCGCGCCTCGCCGAGTCGCTGGCGCAGGGCAAGCACCTCGCAGCGAACCTGCGGCTCTTCGGCGAGGGCTTCTCGCGCGACGAGGTCAAAACGGCGGACGCGGTGGCCGCCGGCTACCCGGAGGGCACGCGCCTCTTCCACGTCTTCGCGCCGAACGCCTACAACCTGCTCTTAGTCAGACAGGGCGGCGCGATGAAGATCGTCTGGGCGGGGCTGCCCTCTGACTGAAGCCGCGCGCCCTACGCGCACGTCCCGAACCCGGAGTACGACGCGCGCGTCTTCGAGCGCCCGCCGACCGTCGAGGCCGGCCCCGAGGCGTGGATGTGTCGCGGGGCGCGCCGAACGCCTCAGCCGCCGTGGCGCTCGCGCGTCCAGAGCATCACGCCCGCGGAGGCGAAGGCCAGCGCGACGAGCATGAGGAAGCCGCCCGCGAGCATCCAGCCGTCGCCCGGGTCGCCGCCGAACTGCGCGGCGAGCGGGTTGAGATGTTGAGCCGGCGCGGCCACCGCGGCCGCGCGCGAGCCGACGTAGAGACTGGTTATCGAGCAGAGCGTCAGGAAGGCCGAAGCCGCAAAGAGACGTTTGATTGTTCTATACATTTACCGGAGACCTCTTCATTCTCCCGGTGCCGCGAGGTTAGACGCGACGGGGCAGAAAAGGTTCCAGAGCGGTAAGCAGTAGTCAGTAGGCAGATCGCAGTAGGCAGTGAGCCCCGGAGGGGCGGGATGTTTATAGCTCTCACATTATGATTAAGCCGGAGCCCCGTCAGGGGCGACATCAGACATGTCGCTCCTCCGGATCTTGGCGGATTAATAATCGTCTTGAGCTATAAACATCCCACCCCTCCGGGGCTCCTCAAAAACATGTTGCACCTCCGGGGCTCCTCAACCGGCCTTCAACTGCCTACTGCCATCTGCCTACTGCCTACTTCCCCTTCAGCCACGCCTCGCGCAGGGCGCGGGCTTCGGGCGGGGCCTTGTCGTCCTTTTCGATGCGGTAGTAAGTGCGCGCAGAGTCGGCGGCGGTGGTGGTGCTGCGCGTGAGGCGGAGGCCGACGTGGGCGAGCGCCTCTTCGTAGGGCAGCGTCTGGGTGCCGTGGACGTGGCGGCGGAAGAAGTCCGAGAGGTCGAGGCCGGTCGTCTCGGAGGCGAGGCGCTCGAACTCCTCAACCGTGTAGGCGCGCCCCTTGAGATAGTAGCTGTCGCTGGCGCTCTTCAGGTAGAACTCTTCGTAGGCGCGGCGCATCACGTCTTCGAGCGAGGCGCGCCCGCGGGAGCGACCGCGGATGAGGAGGTCGAGCGCGACGGCCACCGTCTCGCCCTTCGGGTAGTAGCTGACGAGCGTGTTGGCGACGTTCGTGCGCTGGTCGTGCGACGCGCGGTCGATGAAGGGCGCGAGGAGGCTCGCCTCGACCGCGCTCGTCAGCCGGACGCCCGGCTGGTTCTCGATGCCGCCGATGGCGCCCGCGTAGGCGCCGAACAGTTGCTCGTCCTCCCACAGACCCGAGCGCCGCTGCGCGAGCTTGCCGTAGTAGTTCGTGAACCCCTCCGCGATCCAGAGCCCACGCGTGACGACGGGGCGCGTAAAGTCCCAGGGCCCCAGCCCCGCGGGTCTCATCCTCTTCACGTTCCAGACGTGAAAGAACTCGTGCGCGGCCGTCCCGACCGCTTCATCCAGAGTCCGTCCGACGCCGAGCGCAGAGGTCTCGACGATCTGCGTCGAGTTCAAATGCTCCATGCCGTCGCCGCGCCGCGCCGTCGGGTCGAAGTGGAAGAGGAAGGTGTACTGGTCGTAGTCGGGCTCGGGCATCATGGCGAGTTCGGCGCGCACGACGCGCTCGACGCGCTTCGTGAGTTCCGCGCGGCGGCCGCCCTCGTCGCCGAACGAGTGGACGACGACGCGGTAGCTCTTGCCCGCGACCTCGAAGGTCTCGACGGTGAAGTCGGGCGCGACCTCGGTCGGCGTGTCAACGAGCAGGTCGTAGTTGGCGAAGCGGAACTCGCTCTGCTCCGTGTTCTTCGACTGGCCGTTGATGACCTTCCAGCCCTTCGGCGCGTTGACCTTCAGGCTCACGGGGTCGTGCTTGTGGCCGACGACGTAGGCGAAGACCGAGTGGCCGTTGAAGTTCGCGTGGCGCGCGTCGAGCTGCGAGAAGGTGCCCGAGAGGTCGTCGGCGAAGACCTTGTAGAAGAACGTGACGCCGCGCCCAGTCTTCTCCGGGCGGACGCGCCACGTCTGAGTGTCGAGCCTTTCGGCGTCATACACCACCCGCCCCAACCCGCAATCCGCCGGAGGATCGCAAGGGGGGCTGTAGCCCGCCTCCTGCACGTTCTTCGCGAAGTCGAAGACGGCGTAGCGCCCCGGCGACCAGCGCGGCATCTGGAAGTCAACGTGGTCGGCGCCCGTGACCCCGCTCACGTCAACCCGCACCTCGAACAAATGCGACGCGGGGTTCGGCATCGAGATGGTGTAAGAGATTTTGTAAGCGGGCGCGTTCGTCTCCTGCGCGCGCGCGTGCGCCGCGGCCAGCGCCACGAGCATGAGGAGACAGAGTGCGCGCGCGCAGGCGCGGGAGGAGCGTGTCATCGTTCTTGACCCCGTCGTCGGAAGTTGAGAGCGTTGTGTTACGGGAGACCGCGCCGCGATTATCGGCGGCCGCCGCTGCGGCTGTCAAAAGAGTCGCTTGACGCGGCGCGTAAGGTCGGCTATCAACTCTCACTCATGACCCAACGGCTCTACTATTCAGACTCGCACCTGACCGAGTTCGAGGCGCGCGTCGTCTCGGTCTCAAGGACTGAGGACGGGCGCGCAGCCGTCGTGCTCGACCGGACGGCCTTCTACCCCACGGGCGGCGGGCAGCCGACCGACACGGGCACGCTCGGCGCGGCGCGCGTCGTCGAGTGCGTGGACGAAGAGGGCGGCATCGTCCTGCACGTCTGCGAGGGCGAGGTGCCCTCGGAGGGCTCGGTCGTCTCGGGGCGCGTGGACTGGCCCCGGCGGCTCGACCACATACAGCAGCACACGGGGCAGCACATCCTCTCGCAGGCGTTCGTCGAACTCTACGGCGCGCAGACGCGCAGCTTCCGCATGACTTCGGACGCCTGCGAGATAGACGTGGAGCTGGCAGACCCTTCGGACGAGCGCGTCGAGCGCGCCGTCCGCCGCGCCAACGAAATCATCTGGGGCGACCGCCCCGTGCGCGTCCACCTCGTCACGCCCGACGAGGCGGGGCGGATGCCGCTCAGGAAAGACTCCGCGCGCGAGGGCGAGCTGCGCGTCATCGAGATCGAGGGCTTCGACTTCAGCCCGTGCGGCGGGACGCACGCCGCCTCGACCGGCGAGGTCGGCTGCATCGTCGCGCGGCAGTGGGAGCGCGCGAAGGGTCTGGTGCGCGTCACCTTCGCCGCGGGCGTGCGCGCGCTCGAAGACTACGCCCGCGCCAACCGCACGGCGCGCGCGACGGCCGCGCTCTTCAGCGTCGGGCGCGACGAGGCGGCCGACGCCGCCGCGCGTCTACAGGAGGAGCACAAGCAGTTGCAGCGCCGCCTGCGCGCCGCCGAAGAGGTCGCCGCGCGGGCCGAGGCGCGCGAGCTTTACGAGGAGGCCGCGAGCGCGCCCGACCGCTCTCCGGGAAAGGACGAGAACGCGCCTGTCGTCATCGCGCGCGCCTTCGAGGGGCGCGACGCGGAGTGGCTGCGGCGTCTGGCGTCGGCGCTCGCCGCGCACCCGCGCGCGGTGGCGCTGCTCGGCTCGGCCGAGGGCGGCGCGGCGCGGCTCGTCTTCGCGCGCGCGGCGGACGCGGCCGTTGACGTGAACACGCTGATGGGCGAAGCCTGCCGGACGCTCGGGGGGCGCGGCGGCGGGCGGCCAGACATGGCACAGGGCGGCGGCCAGCACGCCGAGCGCCTGACGGCAGTGCTCGACGCGGCGTCCGCGAGCGCGCGCGGAGCAGACCTCCGACCCGCCTCTTAGACTAATGTTAGTTTCCCGGCTGAAGTCCACTCACCGAAGTTAAGCTCCGCCCCGGCAGGCACGGGAATGGCGGCGGACTTCTGAAGTCACCGCCGTTCTCGCTTTGACCGCCCCGCCGGGGGCGCGCTCGAAAGTCGTTGACCGTACCGACGCACTCATGTTAGTTTTTCGAGCGACGTACTCTCACTGAGATTCAGCTCTACCTTATCTTTGCCCCTCGCTCGCGCCCCAGGCGACCCCGGCAATGGCCGGGACTCGTCCGCGGCGCGTTGAAATCTCTACCGCAATCACTCGCGCGGGTGTCGGTCAGGAGCCGGCCCGGCCCTTCGGCGGGCGGTCAGGCCGACAGCGTTGACAGCCTAGACAGACAATGACAGGAGAGCTTTAAAGATGCGCAACTCCCTTAGAAGTCCTTCCCTTCTCTTTTACGCGGCCGTGTTCGTGGCCTTCGTCTTCGTCAGCGCGGCGGAGACCTCGGCGCAGCTCATCATCTCTGAGTTCCGCGTGCGCGGGCCCAACGGGGCCAACGACGAGTTCGTCGAGCTTTACAACAACTCGGGCGCCGACCACACGGTCGCGGGCGGCGGCACGGGCTACGCCGTGGCGGCCTCGAACGGCGTGGCGCGCTGCGTCGTCCCGAACGGGACGGTCATCCCGAACCGCGGCCACTACCTCTGCGTCAACTCCGTCGGCTACAGCTTAGCCAGCTACCCGGCCGGCAACGGCACGACCGCGACGGGCGACGCCACCTACACGACCGACATCCCGGACAACGCCGGCATCGCCATCTTCAACACCTCGGTGGCAGCCAATTTCACGCTCGCCAACCGGCTCGACGCCGTCGGCTCCACGTCCGAGGCGAACACGCTCTACAAGGAGGGGACGGGCTACCCGGCGCTGACGCCGTTCTCGATTGACTACTCCTTCTACCGCGACAACTGCGGCAAGTCGGGCTCAATCACGACCCTCGGCAACTGCCCGATCTCGACGCCGAAGGACACGAACAACAACGCGGCCGACTTCGTCTTCGTGGACACCAACGGCACGAGCGCGGGCGCGGGCCAGCGGCTCGGCGCGCCGGGGCCCGAGAATCTTTCGAGCCCCATCCAGCGCAACGCCTCGTTCACCGTAGACCCGCTCGACATGTGCGTGAGCACCAACTCGCCGCCGAACCGCGTGCGCGATTTCACCTCCGACCCGGCGAACAACTCGACCTTCGGCACGCTCGACATCCGCCGGACGGTGACGAACTTCACCGGAGGCAACGTCACGCGCCTGCGCTGGCGCATCATCGATTTGACGACCTTCCCCGCGCCCTCGGGCATCGCCGACATGCGGCCCCGCACCTCGACGGCCGTCGTCGTCACGGTTGACCGCGCGCCGTGCGGCTCGGGCACTTCGAACGTCACCGTCCAGGGCACGACCTTGGAGCAGCCGCCCAGCCAGCCCAACGGCGGCGGCTTCAACTCGTCGCTCTCCTCGGGCACGGTCACGCTCGCCACGCCGCTCGCCAACGGCGCGACCATAGACGTGCGCTTCCTGCTCGGCCTCCAGCAGACCGGCACCTTCAAGTTCTTCATCAACATCGAGGCGCTGCCGTAAGGGAATAGGCAGTAGGCAGTTGAGAACAGGAAGACTCCCGACGAGTCTTCATAAACGAAACGGGGGCGGCGAGGTTAATGACTCGCCGCCCCCGTTTTCACATGCAGCCTCTTTCGTGAAGGCTTCTTGCCTTTAACTGCCTACTGCCTACTGTCCTTCAGCGCGTGAAGCAGTCCTTCGCCTCCACGAAGCGCGCGTCCTCGACCGCGGCGTTGTGCCTGACCTCGCCGTACGTGATGACGGAGAAGTCGTCGCGGATTCTGAAGGGGAGCTTCACCCCGTCCACCTCGCGGAAGTCCTCGAAGTAGGTCTTGTCGCGCCGCACGAGCAGGCCGGTCTGCGCGTCGAAGTAGAGCATTGTGCGCGCGCCCGAGGCGGTCGTCGCCTCGACGACGTGCGCCTCCGCGCCCGCGACCTCCTCGCGCCCCTTCAGCGCCATCGACGGGTAGAGCCGCCGCAGGTCGTCCGCCCAAGTCCAACGCGCCTCAAGCCTCAGCCCCGCAAGCTCCGCGCCCGCGACGCGCCGGAACCCGAACAGAGGAATCTGCAAGTAGCCGTACTCGCCCGTGAAGCCGCGGCGGATGACGCCGAGCCCGTCCACGTTGACGAGCGCGACGAACTTGTCGGGCGACTTCTCCACGACTTCGACCGTGCCGCTCACCTTCATCCCCGCGTACGCGCCCTCGATCCTTCCCTTCGACACGCGCGTCGAAAGCGGCGCGTCCGACCCGCGACGCCGCAGCCCCGTCGCCTCCGCGTAACGCTCAAGTATCCCTTCGACCTCGGGCGCGACGGCCGCGGCCCCCGGGGTGACTGCCGCTTCCTTCCCTTCTTCAAACGGCTGAGGCTTGTTAGTCTCGCCGCCGCCCTCGTCCCCCACGGCGACGGGGGCGGGCGGCGGCGCGGGCGCGACGACGACGACGTTCGCCGTGCCTTTCGTATCGATGGTGCCGAGCGCCGCTTCGAGCTGCGGGTCGCGGCCTGCGAGGAGCCCGCGGCGCGTGAGCTTGACCGGCAGGTTCGGCGCGACGCCGACGCCCTCGATGTGCCGGCCGTCGGCCGCGACGAAGTCCGCGAAGGCGTACTGAAGAATCGCGCCCGTCGGCAGCTCCTTCGCCGCCGAAGGCAGCGTCGCGCCCGCGCTGCGCTGGCCGACGACGACGGCGCGCCCCGACGCCTGCACGCCGCCCGCGAAAATCTCGGCCGCCGACTGCGTCTCGGCGTCGATGAGCACGACGAGCTGTCCGCGGTACGCGTTCTTCTGCGGCACTATTCCGAGGTCGTGCCAGCCCGCGCGCGTGCGCATCACGCCGAACGAGACGGGGCGCGTCTCAAGCAGTCCGCCCAGCCCGTAGACGAGCCCGAGCAGTCCGCCGCGGTTGCCGCGCAGGTCGAGCACGATGCCGGGCGCGTCCTTCATCTCACGCAGCGCCGCGCAGAACTTTTCGAGCACGGGCGCCGCGAACAGGTTGAAGCGCACGTAGCCGACGCCGCCGCGCAGGCGCGCCGACTCGAACTCGACGAACTGCGCCGGGAGCGCCTGGAAGAGCGGCACCAGTTCGCCCTTCAGGCGCCCGCGCGGGACGACGGCGCGGCGCAGGCGGTTGCGCGCGTCGAGGAAGGTGAGTTTGACGCTCGTGCCCGGCGGGCCGTTGACGTAGCCGACGATGATCTCGGCCGGAATCTGGTTGCGCGCCGAGGGCTCGTAGACGGCCACGAGCCGGAGCGTGCGGAGGATTTCGGAGAGGGGCTGGCCGTCTATGCTGCGCAGCGCGTGCCCCGTGCGCAGCCCCGCGCGCGCGGCCGGCGAGCCCGGCTCGACGCGCGTGACGAGCGCGGCGCCCCCGACGACGCGCAGGTCAATGCCGATGCCGTAGGTCAACTGCTCGGCCGCGCGCAGGCTCCCTTTGCGGCGCGGCTCCTCGCCCCCGCCGGTTCTTTCCTCGCCTTCGCCGTCCCTGAAATCTTCCTCCGCTTCGGTCGAGGGGATGGCCTCGGGCGGGATGATGTTGAAGTGCGAGCGGCCGAGGCGGTTGAGCATCTGCTGCAAGAGCGCGTGCAGCTCGCGGTCGGTGCGCGCGTCCGCGGCGCGCGGGGCGAACTCCGCGCGCACGGCGTCCCAGTCCACGCCGCCGAACTTCGGGTCGAAGTGGTTCTCCCTGACCGTCCGCCAGACGATGTCGAACGACTCCCTGCGGCGCTCCGCCTCGGCGCCCGGCGCCGCGACCGGCGGGGCGGCGGCGACGGCCGGCGTCTCTACGCGCGGCGCCTGCCGTGCGTGTGTGACGGATTGCAGAGCGAAGAGTATGAGGAAGAGTGCTCTGAGCGGGGTAACCCTTGACATTCGACTCCTCGCGCGCGTGGCAACGGCACCTGCGCGTCTCGAACGCGAAGCGCGCCCCCCGGGAAGACTGTTGGAAGGCCGCGCCCCGCTATTAAAGCACCCGCCGGGCGGTGCGTGTCAAACAAAAGTCCGCGCGCGCCTTTCAGCTAAACACTCTCCGGACACTCCCTGCCCGCAATCAATCTGCAAGAACCTTCCGTCTTCTTTTAGTCCGCTGTGTAACTGAAAGAGAGACGCGTTTTAATTCGCTTTCCCGCGGACACTCATCCTCCGCCGTCCCGTCGAAGAAGCCCGCGAAGCCCGGAAACGCTGAAATAGTATGACTTACATGCCCATACCGGCGCCATTTGTGCGCTGTGGCACGCCCGTTGTTATTAATCTAGGTAGGTGCTTGGGAGTTCAAAAATTTGTGGATGAGTGACTGAGGAGGATAGTGAACATGCTTTGGACAATTCTTGTGATTCTTCTGGTTCTTTGGCTTCTGGGTCTCATCGGCGGCGTCGGCGGCGGTCTGATCCACTTGCTGCTCGTCGTGGCCCTGGTTATCTTCGTGATTAACCTCTTGACCGGACGCCGCCCCGTCGTCTAAAGGCGGACACACGAGTTAGAACGCCGCCCGGACTCAAACGTCCCGAGCCGGCTTCTTGAGACGCCCTGGCGCCTCGGCGTCAGAGCATCGTCCACAGCAGCAGCGCCTTCTTCCCGCAAGGGTGGAGGGCGCTGTCTCTGTTTATATGCTCACTTGACACTCCCCCCACCTCCCCCTAATATCTACCCTCGCGTGGGGCAGTAGCTCAGTTTGGCAGAGCGCCGCGTTCGCAATGCGGAGGTCAGGGGTTCGATCCCCCTCTGCTCCACCAAAAAAGATTAAGCTTTCGAGAGTTTTTCGAGTTGAGGGGCGGCCGTGCTGGGTCGCCCCTCTTCGTTTTTGACGCCGGTTTGCCGGGCCGCGCCCGATTTTGACAGCTTTTCGACCGCCTCGCGTTTCGCCTCATCCATCGCGTGCGCGTAACGCTTGGTCGTCCGGATGTCGCCGTGGCCCAGAATCTCGGCTATGACGACGACGTTGATACCGGCGTCGGCCATCCGCGTGGCTGCCGTGTGCCGGAGGTCGTGAAACCGGAGGTCTTTGATCTTCGCCGCGTCGCACGCGAGGCCGAAGGGGCGCTTGATGTCTACCAACTGCCCGCCGGTCTTCGGACTCGGGAAGACGTGGCCGCTCGTCTTCGGCTGCCGCTCCAACATCTCGCGCACGGCCCCGCTCATCGGCACGTCCCTGTCTTTCGCCGTCTTCGTGTCCCTGACGTGGATCACGCCGCGCGAGAAATCAACGTCGAACCACCGGAGCTTAAAAATCTCGCCGCGCCGCATCCCGGTGTGAATCGCCATCGTGACGACGTTCCTGAGCCACTCCTGGCCGTCGAGCGCCGCCAGTAACCTCTTCTCCTCGTCGTGGCTCAAGTACCTGTTGCGCTGGTTGTCCATGCGCAACGGCCTGACCTTGCGGCAGGGGTTGGAGGGTATCAGCTCGTCGTCGACCGCCAGCGTGAGAACCGCCGACAGCACGGCCAGCTCCCTGTTGACCGTGGCCGGGCTGCGCTTCCGCTCGTAGCGCGTCTTCGAATCGAGCCGCGCCTTTTTGAACTTCTCCACGTCGGACTTCTTTATCTCCTTCAGAGTCCTGCCCGCGAAGAACTCACACAGCACGCCCGCGATCTGCTCGTCGCGGGCGTAAGAGCGTTTCTTGTTCGTCTGTTGGAGTGGCAAGTAAAACATCCCCACCGCAAGCGGTGGGGCTTTCGCCTGGTTCATCCGAACAGGTCTAACTGCGAGTCTTCGGCCTCTTTGTGACGTTGGATATATTTGCGAATCACTTCGGCCGTCACTTTGTCGCCCACG
>JBEVJD010000580.1:0-3127 GCA_040510435.1 Pyrinomonadaceae bacterium
CGCGCGCGGCTCGCCCCGCGTCCTCTTCCCTCCCCGCGTAGGCCGCGCGCACGAACCGCTGCGTCGCGTACTCGAAGAGCGAGAGCCAGAGCCCCGTCGCCTCGCCGACTCCGGGCGGAGCCTCCTCCGCAACTTCCAGCCCCGCGCACGCCAGGGCACGCGCGGCGCTCTGCACGGCCCCGCGCGTCTCGGCCGTCAACGCCGTCGAGCCGTCGTCCGTGTAGAAAGCGGCGCGCAAGCCCTTCAACGTCTCCTGCGTCTCACTCTGGCCCGAGAGCACGCGGTAAAAGAGGTTCAGGTCTTCGACACTTCGCGCGAGCGGGCCGACCGTCGCACCGAGCGAATGCAGACCCGAAACCGGCGGCAGTTGGCCGCCGCCGGGCACGCGCCCCGCCGTCGGCTTCAACGCGGCGACGCCGCAGAAATGAGCAGGGATACGCACAGAGCCGGCGAGGTCGCTCCCCAGACTCCCCGCCGTCATACACGCCGCGACGGCCGCCGCGCAGCCACCGCTCGAACCGCCCGGCGTTCGTCCGAGGTCGTGCGGGTTGTTCGTCCTCCCGAAGACCGGATTCTCCGACGTGTAGTCGAGCGCGAACTCGGGACAGTTCGTTTTACCAACGATGATTGCCCCCGCCGCGCGCAGGCGCGCGACGGCCGGCGCGTCATCCTCCGCCACATAGTCCGCGCGCACGCGCGACCCGTAAGTCGTGCGCAGCCCTCGCACCGCAATCGTATCTTTCACAGTCAAAGGCACGCCGTGAAGCAGTCCCAAAGTCTCGCCCCTCACGACCGCGGCCTCGGCCTCCCGCGCACGTTCGAGTGCGTCGGGCGCGAGCGTCACAACCGCGTTGAGCGTCGGGTTAACCTCACCGATTCGGCGCAGGTACGCCCCGACCACCTCGACCGGCGAGACCGCGCGCGCGCGTATCAGGCGGCCGAGCTCGACCGCCGACATCCGCGTTAACTCTTGCCCTTCGGAAGCGTTCATCAGACCTCTGCGAGAAACCGCTCGACCTCCGCGTCAGACCGCAAGGTTACGACGCGTTTGTCGGCGGCAAATTCGGCGATCCGCGCGAGCACGGTCGGCCTGCTTCTCGAAGGGTAAGTCCAGACCCAGTGCAGAAATTTCGGGTCGAACTTCTCGCCGCAGCCCGCGGCCATGTCCGGCCGCGGCTTGTTCCGATACATGCCCCAGCGCTTCAGCGCGCGCCACACGCAGACCGTGCGCGGCAGGTCGAGAAAGACGACCGTGTCGCACGCCTTGAGCCTAAATTCGAGCGTGCCGGAGAAGTTGCCGTCCATCACCCACGCCTCACGCGCGCACAATTCTTCGACCGTCCGCCGCCACTCCGGCTTCGGCGTCTCGACCCAACCGGGACGCCAGAAGTGTGCGTCGAGGTGAATGACCGGGAGCCCCAGCCGACGCCCGAGCCTTCGTGCGAGCGTTGACTTGCCCGCGCCGCCCGAGCCGATCACCAGCACCCTCTTCATCCTTTGGCGCCGTGACGCTGAAGCAGCTCGACGAACTTGCGCGCGGCCGTCGAGAGCGCGCGGTCGCTGCGGTAGACGACGCCGACGGTGCGCTCCCACTCGGGCTCGACGAGCGGGACGACGGCGAGTTGCCCCGAGCGGCCCTCGTCCAGAACCGACGGGCGCGGGACGACGGCCACGCCGAGCCCGACTTCGACGGCGCGCTTGATCGTCTCGATGTTGTCGAACTCGGCGACGCGGTGGACGTTCACGCCGTGCGCGCGCAGGATGCGGTCGGTCGCGCGGCGCGTCGGGATGTCGCGCTCGAAGTGTATGAAGTTCTCCCCCTGCAAGTCGGCCGCGCGCATCTTCTTGCGCTTGGCGAGCGGATGTTCCGGCCGGCAGATGAAGACCAGGCGGTCGCCGCCGAGCGGTATGACCTCAAGGCCGCGGCGCTTCTCCGGGTAGGCGACGACGCCGAGGTCAACCGCCCCGCCCAGAACGTCGCGCACGACGCGCGTCGTACGGCTGTATTCGAGGTCTATCTTGGCGCGCGGGTAGAGCGCCATGAACTCGCGCACGACCGGCGGCAGCTCGTGCAGCCCGACGCTGTAGACGGTGGCGACGCGCACCGTCCCGCCGACCGTCCCCGACAACTGCCGCATGCTCTCTTCGAGCCGGCCGTAGGCTTGCAGCACCTCGCGGCTCGCCTCGTAGAAAGCCGCGCCTTCCTGCGTCAGGTTCAGCTCGCGCCGGCCCCGGACGCGCTCAAGGAGCCGCCGCTTGAACCTGCCTTCGAGCCCGCGCACCTGCTGGCTGACGGCCGACTGCGTAACGAAGTTGCGCTCGGCGGCCTGCGAGAAGCTCTTCGTCTCGACGAGGTCGCAGAAGATTTTCAGCGTTTCGATCTGCATTGTTTTGAAGTGGACAGTAGTCAGTCGTCAGTAGTCAGCAGGAAAACAGGCATCTTGATTTAGTCTTCAGGCCAGACGCAACGCTTTGTCTTTCTACTGGCTACTCTCCATATAAGAACCTCTCAGATAATTGTCCTATATTTTTCATTTTATCTTATATTCGCGCTGAACTAAAATATGACCCATCGGAGCAGGTCGGTTATGGCCACACAACTGACATCGGCGCCGGGTCGTGGCGGGGGCGAGCGCTTCGCGCCGGGGCTCACGCTCGGCGAGGCGCGCGCGCGCATGTTCGCCCTCGGCGGGCTGGCGGACGACGGCGGCTACGGCGACGCGTGGGTGAGGCTGAAGCTCTGGCGCATCCCCCTCGCCTTCCCGAACACGGAGGGGCGTCGGCACGCCGTGAGGTTCCACGACCTGCACCACGTCTTGACCGAGTACCCGACGACCTGGCGCGGCGAGTTCGAGATCGCGGCGTGGGAGGTGGCGGGCGGCGTCCGCCGGTACTGGGAGGGGTGGCTGCTCGACCTGCTCGGCTTCGCCTGCGGGCTCGTCATCTTCCCGCGCGCCGTCTACCGCGCGTTCGTGCGCGGCCGGCACAGCAGGAATCTCTACGGCGACGTGTGGGACGAGGCGATACTTACGCGGCGGGTCGGCGAGGTGCGGCGCGGGCTCGGGCTGGACGGAGAAGACGTGAGGCCGAACGGCGAAGACCGCGCCGCGTTCGCCTTCTGGGGCGG
>JBEVJD010000581.1:0-12481 GCA_040510435.1 Pyrinomonadaceae bacterium
ATGTGCGGCATCTGCGGGGTCTGGGAGTACGGGGCGGCGGAGGGGCGCGTCGGGCGCGCGCTCGTCGCGTCGATGCGCGACCGGATGCCGCACCGCGGGCCGGACGACGTGGGCGCGGAGGTCTTCGACGGCGGGCGTCTGGGTCTCGGCTTCCGAAGGCTCTCCATCATCGACCTCTCGCCTGCGGGGCATCAGCCGATGCAAGGCTGCGAGGGCTCGGGCGTCTGGCTCGTCTTCAACGGCGAGATTTACAACCACGCCGAACTGCGCGAAGGGCTCGAACAACGCGGCCACCTCTACCGCTCGCGCACCGACAGCGAAACCATCATCCACCTCTACGAAGAGCGCGGCCTCGACTTCGTGAAGGAGATTGAGGGCGACTTCGGCATCGCCCTCTGGGACGAGCCGCGCGGGCGCCTCGTGCTCGCGCGCGACCGCGTCGGCGTCAAGCCGCTCTACTATCATCTCGACGGCGGCCGCCTCATCTTCGCCTCCGAGATTAAAGCGATCCTCGCGCACCCGGAGGTGTCGGCGGAGATGGACGAGGAATCGCTCCTGCACTACCTCTCCTTCCTGACCACGCCCGCGCCGCGCACGCTCTTCCGCGGCATCCGAAAGCTCCCCGCGGGGCACATGCTCGTCTGCGACCGCGGCGGGAACGTGCAGACCATTCGCTACTGGGACGCGCTCCCGCCCGAGGCTCCGGCCGACGGCGCGCGCGTGACGCACGAGGAGGAGTACCGCGCCGAAATCCTCCGGCTGCTGCGCGAGTCGATCAAGAAACGCATGATGGCGGACGTGCCCTTCGGCGTCTTCCTCTCGGGCGGTGTGGACTCTTCGGCCAACGTGGCGCTGATGGCCGAGCAGATGTCACGACCCGTCGAGACTTTCACCGTCGCCTACCACGACCACGAGGAGCTGAACGAGCTTGAGTCGGCGCGCGACATCAGCCGCCGCTTCGCGACGAACCACCACGAAGTTCTCATCGGCGAGCAGGAGATGCTGGACTTCCTGCCCGACCTCGTCTTCCACCAGGACGAGCCGCTGGCCGACCCGGTTTGCGTGCCGCTCTACTACGTCTCGAAGCTCGCGCGCGAGTCGGGCACCATCGTCGTGCAGGTCGGCGAGGGCGCGGACGAGTTGTTCAGCGGCTACGACAAGTACGTCAAGTACCTTCGGCTCTACGAGCGCTTCTGGCGTCACACCGAGGCGCTGCCGGCCTTGGCGCGGCGCGCGGCGGGCGCCCTAGCGCAACCGCTCGTGACGGCCGCGACGGGCAAGGCCGAGGCGGCGGAGTTGGCGCGTCGTTTCGGCGCGGGCGAGTCCCTGTTCTGGGGCGCGGCCGTCGTCTTCGACGAGACGCTCAAAGGCCGACTCGTCTCCGCCGAGACGCGCGCGCGCCTCAAAGGGCTCTCCTCTTACGAGGTCGTCAAAGAGGACTTGGAGCGCGTTGCACGCGAGCGCCCCGCGTCGGACTTCCTCGCGCGCATGACGTATCTGGAGTTGAAGCTGCGCCTGCCCGAACTGCTCCTGATGCGCGTGGACAAGATGACGATGGCAACGTCGGTGGAGGCGCGCGTGCCGTTCCTGGATCATCATCTGGTCGAGTACGCGTTGGGCGTGCCGCGCGCGCTGAAGGTCGAGGGGCGTAGCGGCAAGCACGTGCTCAAGCGCGCGCTCGAAGCGGTGCTGCCGCCGGACGTGCTCTACCGGCGCAAGCGCGGTTTCGGCGCGCCGGTCGAGGGCTGGTTCCGCGGCGCGTCGGCGGCGGAGCTTGAGTCGCGGGTGATGAACTCGACGCTTCGACGGCGCGGCCTCCTCGACTACCGCTTCGTCGCGCGCCTCTTCGAAGAGCACCGCCGCGGCGCGCGCGACTGGGGCTTTCACCTCTGGGCGCTCCTCAACCTCTCGCTCTGGTATGAACGTTGGATCGATTCAACGGCTCATTGATTCGTAGTGATGGAGTGGCGGCGGGCGGGGTCTGCCTGCCGGCGTTGGTTGCGGCGCCGGACGAGCGAGTGGGGGATGAGTAGGCGGAGGGCGACGCGCGCGAGCGCCGAAGGCGAGGGGGCGGCGCGGAGTCCGCGGCGGAGGTACTTGAGCGCGGCGCGTTTGTCGCCGAGGCGGAGGAGGTCTTCGGCCCCGGCGAAGTTGAGGGCGCGCTGGTAGCGTTCGAGCTGTGCGGGACTGAGTTTGAGGTGCGGGGCGGCGTTGCGCTGTGCTTCGAGCCGCGCCTCGATCATCCAGACGAAGTCGCCGCTGGTGTTCGTCCCGTGGCGGCGCCAGGCCGAGAGCACGCGCGGGTCGAAGGCGAAGTCGCCGTCGGCGCTCAGCTTCAGATAAAGCTCGTAGTCTTCGAGCCGCGCGCGCTCGTTCCAGCCGTGACGCTCGACGGCCGCGCGGCGGTGGAGCACGGTGGGGCTCATCGGCGCGTAGGTCTCTTCGAGCAGCATCGCGCGCGCGTCGCCGTCTGTGTAACGCGCCCAGTCGAGCGTGCAGTCGTAGACCGCGCCGCGCTCGTCAATCAGGTAGGCGTGGCCGTAGGCGAGCACGGCGCGCGGCCTCTCTTGCAGCGCCCGGACGCGCGCCGCGAGGAAGTCGGGCAGCCAGAGGTCGTCCGAGCCGAGGTATGCGAAGTAAGCCCCTTCGGTCTTCGCGAGCCCTTCGTTGAGCGTGGCGCAGAGGCCGCGGTTCGCGCGCGCGATCAGCTCGCAGGGGAAGGGGCAGTCCTTCAAAACGTCCTCGATGACGTGCGGCGAGCCGTCGCGCGAGCCGTCGTCGATGACGAGCAGACGCGCGGGCGCGTGCGTTTGCGCCAGAACCGAGCGCAGCGCCGCCGCGACGAACGGCGCGTGGTTGTAGGAGGGCACGACGACCGCGACGCGCGCATCATGAGAGTGTTGCTGTCCGTCCCC
This sequence comes from Pyrinomonadaceae bacterium, assembly GCA_040510435.1. GTDB lineage: Bacteria > Acidobacteriota > Blastocatellia > Pyrinomonadales > Pyrinomonadaceae > QHXN01. The sequence goes on from JBEVJD010000581.1 coordinate 2,916, forward strand.
GGAAAAGTTCTGTCCGTCTTTCGGCATGAGCAAAAAGGTCGTACTGCTGGGCCCGTACCCGCCGCCCCACGGCGGGGTCTCGATCTACGTCAGCACCCTCTTCGGACACCTCCGAGCGCGCGGCCTGCGGCTCTGGGCCTACGGCGACCGGGAGGTGCGCGACGACCCGCAAGTCCACTTCATGCGCGACAAGCGGCGCGAGCTCGTTCCCCTCCTGCTGCGCGAGGGGCGCGGCGCGCGCGTGGGCGACTGCACGCACTTCCTCTTAGAGTACCCGAGCGCGCTCGTGCCCGTCTGGGTGTTGCTCAAACGGCTGCTCGGGTTCGAGTGGGTGAAGATTCTACACGACGGGTCGCTCCCCGTCCGGCACGCGCGCTTCCGTTGGGCGCGGCGCGCGCTCTTCCGGCTGGCCGCGCGCTCCGTCACGGAGTTCGTCGTCGTCGGCGAAGAACTGGCGCGCTGGCTGCGTGAGGAGGTCAGAGTCACGCAGCCGGTGACGCTCGTCGGGAGCCTGCTGCCCGTCCCTTACCGCGACGCGGAAGGCGAACTGCCCGCGGAGGTTGACGACGTGTTCTCCGACGCCATGTGGCACGAGCGGCGCGTCTGTTGCGTCGGCGTCTTCATCCCCGAGTACGGCTTCCTGCACGCGGCCCGTGCGGTCGAACGCCTCCGGCGCGAGACGGGCGAAGACATCTGCCTCGTGCTGCTCGACGGCGGCTTCGCCTGCGACGAAGCGTACCGCGACGAGGTCTGCGGCGACCGCACGTGGATCACGGTTCTGAAGAACGTCCCGCATCCGGAGGTCTTCAAGCTCCTCAAACGCTGCGACGCCTTCGTGCGCGGCTTCGGTCTGGAGAGCTACGGGCTCTCGCGCGTCGAGGCGATCTGGTGCGGCCTGCCCGTGGTGGCGACGCGCGCGGGCGAGACGCGCGGCATGCTGCTCTACGACTTCGGCGACGTGGACGAGCTCACGCGGCAACTCGGGCGTGCCCTCTCGGGCGAACACGCGCGCGAGACCGCCGCGTGGGCCGCGACGTACCGGCGCGAGGCCGAAGAGAACCTCAAGGCCATCGCCGCGAAGCTCGGGCTCGGGGAGAGTTAGCGACTCAAGCTCTCCTGGACAATACGCGGCGCACGGCGAGCCACGCCTGATGGAGCGCGACGGCCGCGACGACGAAGAGGAAGTAGTGGACGGCGAGCACGTAGCGGTACTCGGTGTGGAGCGCCGACTGCACGCAGAGGAAGTAGAGCGGGACTGCGAGGAGCGCGGCCAACTCGCGCCGCCGCCGCGCGCGCAGGAGCAGCACGAGGCCGGCGAGGTAGAGCGGCAGGAAGACCGCCGTGATGAAGAGTTTTTGTGACGCGCGCACGACGAGGCGCGGCGCGCGCGTCCAGCCTTCCGAGACGGGCGCGGTCGAAGTCAGCGGCGTCCTCTCCAATCTCAGCATCGAGCCCGCGCGCCTCAACATCACGCCCGCGAACCAGACGGGGTTCGCCTTGATGACGGCGAGCGCGCGCCGCGTGCGCTGGCGGTCGCGCTCGATGCCGTCGGGCGTGAAGAGCGACGCGGCGTACTCGGGCCGCCCCGCCTCCTCGGCCTCCATCCGCGTCAGCTCAACGTCCGTGTCCGGCAGCCCGAACCTGCGCCCGGGGTCGTAGTCGGCGACGCCCTCGACGAGCGTCTGCCCCGCGCCCAGCGAGACCGGGATGAAGTGCCCGTAGACGACCGCGTTGCGAATCGTCACCGGCGCGACCGCGAGCAGGGCCCCCGCCGCGAGCGCCAGCGCCGGCCGCGCGCGCACGCCCTTCGGGAAGAGGAAGGGCACGGCGATGAGCGCCATAAACGGCGCGAGCAGCAGCGCGTTCGCACGCAGCCAGCAGGAGACGCCGACCAGCACCCCGGCCCCGAGCGCCTTCAGCACGGGCCGGCTCTCTCTCTCGCGCACGAGCAGCCACACGGCCGCGAGCAGCGGCAGCACCGCGAGCGTGTCCGGCAGAAGCATCAGGGAGTTCCAGCAGAACTGCGGCGCGAGTGCCGCGAGCACGCCCGCCGTCACGCCGACGCCGTACGACAGCAATTCCGCCGCGATGAGGAAGACGAGGGCCGCCGCCAGCGCGTCGCACGCGGCCTGAAAAATCTGCACCGCCGCGTCCGACTCGCCGAAGACGCCGTAGACGGCGGCGAGCACGAAGGGGTACCCCGGCGGGTGCCCGAGCAGGTCGGGCTCGCTCGTCTTCGAGCCCGCGTCGTAGAAGGACGCGGCCCCGTTCTCGCCGAGCAGGCGCGCCATGTGCCTGTAGTTCTCGGTGACCGCGGTCTGAACCTTGTGAGCCTCGAACCGCACGTCGCGCCAGCACAGGAGCCTCACCCCGAACGCCGCCGCGAACACCAGCCCGAACGCCAGCGCCCTCCGCCTCAAGTCTCGACGAAGACTATCTCGGGCGTGCGTTTCAAGACTCGGCGCGCGTTGTTCGGGAGATGCCATTCCGGACTTTCCGCTGGGTTCAGGGTCGGCGTTGCGGCTGCTATTATACAAACTGACGCGGCGGCCGCCCGAACTTATCGGCGCGGCGCGGCGTAATGTCGGCAGGAGTCCGAACACGACTGAGCAACAGGTGAACCAGATGTTTTGTCCCAAGTGCGGTCAGCAGTCTTCAGACGAAGTTCGCTTCTGCCCGAGGTGCGGGCTGTCGCTCGCGGGGCTCACAGCCTACGTGGCCGGCAACGAGTTCGCGCCGACCCGGACGGACGCGTCGCCCCCCGCGGAGCTGACGGCGAAGCGGCGCGGCACGCGCCGCGGGGCCAAATTGATGTTCTTCAGCGTCGTCCTCTTCCCGATCTTCTTCGGGTTATGTTTCCTCGTGGACAACCCCGTCCCGCTGTTCGTCCCGTTCACGATCTTCCTGACGGGGCTGTTGATGATCGTCTACGCGCGGCTCTTCGGCGACGAACTCATCCAGGTGCCACAACGCGCGTCGCGCAGAGACCTCGGCGGCGCCGGGGACAGACCCGCCCTCGGCGCTCCGCAATTCAACCCCGCGCCGCTCTTCAACCCGCAGCGCGCCAACACCTCCGAGATATACCAGCCGCCGAGCGTCACCGAGAACACGACGAAGCTGCTCGACAAGGATTCCTGAAAAAACCCGGCGAGCCTCAACTTAATTTCCCCCCGCCCTGATATTTTCCGGCGCAACTTGGTAGAATACGCCCATCCGGATTCCGAAAATTCGTTCTGTGGAAAGGGGCGTCTATGAAGAGACTCACTTGCGCGGCCTTGTTGGCTTTTGCTTTCGCCGTCCCGGCTGGTTATGCCCAGGACTCCAGTTCGACCAAGAAAGAGGCGGGGCAGACGACCGAGAAGGCTTCGAAGCAGAAGGCCAAGGAAGGCCAGGACTGCGACACGAACCGTGCGGGCGTCAGGTGCAGCAGGCCGAAGCCGAAGAAGGTCTGGTTCTGGGGCAAAGCTTAGTCCCCACTCGACACGGCAGACTGTTGAATTCGTGCTGACAAACCGAAGAGGCGGCAATCTCAAGTTGCCGCCTCTTCATTGCCAGTGCAAACGCTGCTCGGGAGATTCTCATCCGCACTTTCCGCTGGGTTCAGGGTCGGCGCGGCGGCTGCTATTATACAAACTGACATCGACGCGCGTCGCCGGAACTTGTCCGAAACGCGCGGTGTAATGCCGGCGGGAGCCCGAGCAAGACCGAGCCACAGGTGAACCAGATGTTTTGTCCCAAGTGCGGTCAGCAGTCTTCAGACGAAGTTCGCTTCTGCCCGAAGTGCGGGTTCCATCTCGACGGGCTCGCGGCCTACGTGGCCGCCAAGGAGCAGACCCCGGCCGGGGCCCCTGCCCCGCCCGCGCCGTTGATGACTGCGCGGCGGCGCGGCATACGGCGCGGCGCGAAGCTGATGTTCATCTGCGCCGTCCTGCTGCCGGTCGCCGCGCTGCTCGCCTTCGAGGGGGACGCGCCCGGGCCGCTGCTGCTCGTCCTCACCGGGGGGTTGGCGGGACTGCTCTGGCTGGTCTACTCCTGGCTGTTCAACGACAACGTCCTGCCCGTCGGAAAAGCCGCGGCCCGCAGAGACCTCGCCGCGGCCGGGGACAGACCCGCGCTCGGCGCCCCGCCGTTCGTCCCCACCGCCTCCTTCGGCCGGCAGCAGCAGCGCGTCCACACCGCCGAGATAGTCCAGCCGCCCAGCGTCACAGAGAACACGACCCGGCTGCTCGACAAGAACTCCTGAAACTCCCCGCCGCCGCATGAGCGCGCCGCCGCCGCGTGCTACTATCTCCCGTCCCGAAGGGGCGTGGCGCCGCAGTGTCTAATCCCGAAAACAAACAAGGCCGCCGATGCTGAACGGCAAGAGCATCGTCTGCTTCGGCGGCGAAGACTGGTGGTATCACCACCCGCACTCGAAGAACCACCTGATGCGGCGGTTCGCGCGGGCGGGGAACCGCGTGGTCTTCGTGAACTCGATCTCGATGGGGCTGCCGGGGTTGGGGAACAAAGACCTCGTGCCGCGCGTCGTGCGTAAGCTGCGTTCGTACGCGAAGCTGGCGCGGACGACTTCCGAGGGCATCACGGTCGTGTCGCCCGCGGCGTTGCCCTTCTACGGGAGCCGGGCGGCGCGCGCCGTCAACCGGCGGCTGCTGGCGGCGCAGGTCGGTTGGCTGGCGAGGAGCCGCGGGTTGAAACGTCCGGTCCTGTGGGTCGCCATCCCGACCGCGGCGGAGATGATCGGGCAGCTCGACGAGTCGCTCGTCGTCTACCACGTCTCGGACAAGTACGACGAGAACTCGATGGATCACGCGACCGACCCCGCGGCCATCCGGCGCCTGCACGAGTACGCCTTAGACCGCGCCGACCTCATCTTCTATTCGGGGCGCAAGCTGCTGGAGGAGGCCACGCGGGGGCGCGAGCGCTCGCACCTGTTGGAGCAGGCCGTGGACTTCGAGCACTGGTCGAGGGTGGGCGGCGGCGGCCTCGAAGTCGCCGAAGAGGTCGCGCGCATCCCGCGCCCGCGGCTCGGCTACTTCGGCGCGGTGGAGCCGTGGCTGATAGACCAGGAACTCATCAAGCGCGCGGCCGTCGAGCGGCCCCGTTGGCAGTGGGTCTTCATCGGCAACAAGTCGCGGGGTGTGGAGGTCGAGTCTCTGCCGAACACGCACTTCCTGCCGCCGGTCGCGTACGACGAGCTGCCGCGCTACGCCGCCGGATTTGATGTGTGTGTGCTGCCGTGGGAAACTGAGCGCGCGTTCACGAGCTACGGGTCGGCCATCAAGGTGCGCGAATACCTCGCGACGGGGAAGCCCGTCGTCATCTCGCCGCTCCCCGAATACGAGCCGATGGGCGACGTGCTCCGCATCGCGCGCAGCCGCGAAGACTTCTTCCGCCTTGTCGAAGACGCGCTCGCCGAAGACGACCCGGAAGCGCCCCGCAGGCGACAGCGCGCCGTCGAGGGCGGCACCTGGGACGCGCGCGCCGAGTGGGTCAGCGGCCTCATCGAAAAGGAGTTGGAGAAGAAAAGTAGTCAGTAGCCAGTAGCCAGTAGCGCTCCGTGCTGCCGTCGCTGACGATGACAACCGCACAGTTCATAATGAGAATGTTTTTCTCCTGTCTCCTGTCTCCTGTCTCCTATCTACTTCGTTAATGAAACAGCTCCTGCAAAATCTGAAGACGGGCGAGGGCGTGGTGGCGGATGTGCCGGCGCCTGCCGTGCAGCGCGGGCGCGTGCTGGTGCGCACGGCCGCGTCGCTCGTCAGCGCGGGCACCGAGCGCGCCTTCGTCGAACTGGGGCGCAAGAGCCTTCTGGGAAAGGCGAAGGAGCGCCCCGACCTCGTCGGCAAGGTCTTCGAGAAGGTGAAGAGCGAAGGTCTGCTCAGCACCTTGCAGTCTGTGCGCGAGAAGCTGGACGAGTCGCACGCGCTCGGCTACAGCGCGGCCGGCGTGGTCGTCGGGGTGGGCGAGGGCGTGACAGAGTTCCGCGCGGGCGACCGCGTGGCGTGCGCGGGCACCGGGTATGCGGCGCACGCGGAACTGCTCTCGGTGCCGAAGAATTTGTGCGCGCGCCTGCCCGAGGGCGTCGAGTTCGAGACCGGCGCGTTCGCCACGCTCGGCGCCATCGCGCTTCAGGGCGTGCGGCTCGCGGAGCCGACGCTCGGCGAGTCGGTCGTCGTCATCGGCCTCGGCCTCATCGGTCAACTCGCGGCGCAGTTGTTGAGGGCGAACGGGTGTCGCGTCTTCGGCGTTGACCTCGACGAATCGAAAGTGGAGCTGGCGAAGTCACTCGGCGCAGACGACGGCTGTGTCGCGGGTGACGGTGTTAAGCAGGCCGTGTCGAAGTGGTCGCGCGGGCGCGGCGCGGACGCCGTGCTGCTGACGGCCGCGACGCAGTCGGACGAGCCCGTCGAGCTGGCCGGCGAAATCTCGCGTCTGCGCGGGCGCGTCGTCGCGGTGGGACTGGTGGGGATGAACGTGCCGCGCCAGGTCTACTTCCAGCGCGAGTTGACGCTGCGGGTCTCGATGTCTTACGGGCCGGGGCGCTACGACCCCGAGTATGAGGAGCGCGGGCACGACTACCCGCTGCCGTACGTGCGCTGGACGGAGGGGCGCAACCTCGAAGCCTTCCTCGACCTCGCCGCCGCCGGCAGTGTGAAGACCGCGCCGCTCGTCACGCACCGCTTTCCCGTCGAGCAGGGCGAGCGCGCTTACCAACTGATCTCGGGCGACACGCGCGAGCCCTACCTCGCCGTCCTCATCAACTACGACACCGAGCGCGAACTGGAACGCCACGTCGAGAACAAGATTTCAAACCTCAAGCCTCAGACCTCAAATCCACGGGAGCGCGTGCGCGTCGGGATGGTCGGCGCGGGCGACTGGGCGCGGCGGATGCTTCTGCCGAACTTTCGTGACGAGGGCGTCGAGTTCGTCTCAATCGCGACGGCGTCGGGCGTGACGGCGCGCGACGTGGGGCGGCGCTACGGCTTCGCGCGCTTCGTCTCGGGCGCGGACGCGGTGCTGGGCGACGAGAACGTCAACCTCCTTGTCATCGCCACGCGCCACGACACGCACGCCGAGCTTGCGCGCAAGGGGCTTGAGCGCGGCCTCGACGTGTTCGTCGAGAAGCCGCTCGCGCTCGACGACGAGGAGTTGGACGCGCTGCTCGAAGCGGCGGGGCGTTCAAATGGTCGGCTGATGGTCGGCTTCAACCGCCGCTTCTCGCCGCACGCGCGCGAGGCCAGAGAGTTCTTCGCAGACCGCCGCGGGCCGCTCTCAATCCTCTACCGCGTCAACGCCGGGCGCGTGCCGCGCACGCACTGGACGCAGGACGCGCGCGAGGGCGGCGGGCGCATACGCGGCGAGGTCTGCCACTTCGTTGACTTCATGCAGTACCTGACCGGCTCGCCGGTCGCGCGCGTCTACGCCGAGGCGGTCACTTCGGACGACCGCGAAGGGACGGACGACGACTCGGTCTTCGTCACGCTCAAGTTCGCCGACGGGTCGAACGGCACGATTGCGTATCTCGCCGAGGGCGACCGCGTGCTTCCCAAGGAGCGCGTCGAGATTTTCGGGGCGGGGCGCGCCTTCGTCATCGAAGACTATCGCGCGTCCGCCGCTTACGCGGGCGGGCGCGAGACACGCGCCAAGCTGCGCGCGCAGGACAAGGGGGTGCGTGAAGAGGCGCGCACCCTCTGCGCCGCGCTGCGCGAGGGCGGCCCCGCGCCCATCCCGCTGGAAGACCTCGCCAATACCACGCGCGCGACCTTTCGCATCCTCGACTCGCTCCGGACGGGAGAGCCTGTGAGAGTGATGAGTGATGAGTGATAAGAAATAGAAGGCGGAACTTGCTTTCACTTATCACTTATCACTCATCACTTATCACTCAAAAAGCTATGTGTGGCATCGCCGGACTCATCTCCTTAAACCCCGAACGCCGCGTCGGCGCGATGCTGAAGTCTATCGAGCACCGCGGGTACGACGACGAGGGCGTGTGGAGTTCTGCGTCTATTGACGAAGAGGGGCGGCGGGCGTGTTTGGCTCACAGGCGCCTGGCGATCATCGACACGAGCAGCGCGGGGCACCAGCCGATGCGTTCGGCCGACGGGCGCTTCAACGTCACCTTCAACGGGGAGATTTACAACTACCGCGAGCTGCGCGCCATGCTCGAAGGGCGCGGCCGGGTCTTCCGCACCGACACGGACACGGAGGTCATGCTCGAAGCCTTCGCCGAGTGGGGCGTCGAGGGCGCGCTCGCGCACCTCAACGGCATGTTCGCCTTCGCCGTGTGGGACGAGCTTGAGAGGACGCTGACGCTCGCGCGCGACCGGCTCGGCATCAAGCCGCTCTTCTACGCGGAGGTTCAGACGGAAGAGGGCGAGTCCTTCGTCTTCGCCTCGGAGGCGAAGGCCGTGCTCGCCTCGGGGCTGGTGAGGCCGGAGCTTGACCTCGAAGGGCTCAACCAGCAGCTCACTTTTCTCTGGACGCCCGACCCGCACACTCTATTCAAGGGGATACGCCGGCTCCCGCCCGCACACGTGCTGACGTGGCGCGGCGGCGCCGTGACGGTGCGCGAGTGGTGGGACGTTTCGTTCGACGAGATCGAGGAAGGCAAGAGCGAGACGTGGTGGCGCGAGCGAGTGTCGGAGACGTTGGAGCGCGTGGTCGGGATGGAGATGGTGGCCGACGTGCCGTTGGGGTCGTTCCTCTCGGGCGGGGTTGACTCGTCGGTCGTGACGGCCCTGATGGCGAAGCGGGGCGGCGGCCGGCGTGTTTCGACTTACACGGTCGGGATTGAAGAGGACGACCTGCGCTACGACATCATCCCGAGCGACGTGCCGTGGGCGCGCAAGGTCGGGCGGTTGTTGAATGCCGACTACCACGAGACGATGCTGCGCCCCGACGTGGCGAAGCTCCTGCCGATGCTCGTCCGACACCTTGAGATGCCGGTCATCGACATGGCTATCTCAAGCTACCTCGTCTCGCGCGAGGCGCGAGAGACGCTGACGGTGATGCTGTCGGGGATGGGCGGCGACGAGGTCTTCGCGGGCTATCCGCGGCAGGTGGCGATGAGCCTGGCGGGCGTGCTCGACCCCGTGCCTTCGGCGCTGCGGCGGCCGGCGATGCGCGCGGTCGCGGGGGCCCTGCCCGGCGGGCGCCCCGGGAGACTGACCGCGCCGCTCCGCAACGCGAAGAAGTTCGCACGGAGCGCCGCGCTCGACTTCGAGTCGCGCTACATGGGCTTCGGCACGTACTTCACCGACGAGGCGAAGCAGCGACTCTACACGGACGAGGTGCGCGAGGCCGTCGGCCGTGCGGACGCGTACTACCTGCACCGCCGCTACTTCGAGAGGTGCGCGAAGGCCGCGCCGCTCAACCGACTGCTCTACGTGGACATGAAGACGTTCCTGCCGTGCCTGAACCTCGCCTACACGGACCGGATGAGCATGGCGGCGTCGACGGAGGTACGGGTCCCGCTCCTCGACGACGAGCTCGTCGCGCTGTCGGGGCGCATCCCACCCCAACTCAAGCTGCGGGGGCTGACGCGGAAGTACGTGCTCAAGCGGAGC
>JBEVJD010000582.1:0-9097 GCA_040510435.1 Pyrinomonadaceae bacterium
GCCGGCCTCTCGCTCGGCGCGGCCGACACGGCGCTGCGCGTCACGCTCGACTTCGCCCGGACGCGCCGCCTCTACGACAGGTCTGTTGCCGACCTGCCGCACGCGCGCCGCCGCATCGTCGATTCTTTCGTCCGCCTGCTCACGGCCGAGTGCGTGGCCGTCGCCGCGGCGCGCGCTGTGCACCAGACGCCGGAGCAGATGCGGCTCTACTCGGCGGCGGCCAAGTACTTCGTCGCCGCCGAGGCCGAGGCAATCATCGAGGGGCTGGCTGCGGTGCTCGGCGCGCGCCATTACCTGCGCGAGGGCCACGCCGACGGCATCTTCCAGAAACTCCTGCGTGACGTGCTGGTCGTGCGCTACCACTTCAACTCCGCGCTCAACCTGATCACGGTCGGGGCGCACCTGCGCGACCTCGCGCGGGAGCGGGAGCGACCCTCTGGCGCCGCCGAGCGCGACCCAATGCGCGAGCGCGTGTCCGCGATCTGCGACCTCGCCCGCCCGCTCAGCCCGCTCGACCCGGCGACCCTGAGAATCTACACGCGCGGCCGCGACGACCTGCTCCACGGCCTCGACGCGGCCCACGATGAGCTAAGCGCCTTGCATTCCACTTCGGAGGCCGAGCGCGAACTGATCTCGGTGCTGGCGGCGCAGGTCTCGCGGCTGCTCGAAGCGCGCGCCGCCTTAGACCGCGCACAGCGTGAGGCAGAGCGGCGCCTCGGCGGCGACTACGGCAACTCGCCCGAGTTGTTCGCGCAGGCCGAGCGCTACTGCCTGCTGCTCGCGGCCGCCTGCACCGTTCACCTCTGGCTCAACAACCGCGGGGCGTCGGGCGGCCTCTTCTCCGGGGGCGAGTGGCTGGCGTTGTCCCTGGGGCAGACGTTGCGGCGGCTGGGTTTGCGGAAGGGCGTCGAGCCGCCGGCCGGTTACGTGCAGCGCGTGTGGGAGCAGATGACGCGGCTGCACGACGCGCGACGCCTCCTCTCCATCGTCCCGCTGCAACTGGCTCAGCCGAACGCTCAAGGGCCGGACATGGCGGTCGTCGGCGCGGGCCTCGTCGCGTCGGAGGTGGGAGGCGCGTGAAGCGGAGTGTCACAGACGAGAGCCCGCTCGACGGGGCGCGGACGCCTGAGCCGGTGGCCATCATCGGCATGGCCTGCCGCTTCCCGCAGGCCGACAGCCCTGCGGCCTTCTGGCGGCTGCTGCGCGGCGGCGTCGACGCCGTGACCGAAGTCCCGCCCGACCGCTGGGACGCCGACGCCTTCTACGACGAGGACGCCAACGCGCCCGGCAAAATGACCACGCGTTGGGGCGGCTTCCTCGAACAGGTCGACGGCTTCGACGCGCACTTCTTCAAGGTCTCCCCGCGCGAGGCCCCGCACCTCGACCCGCAACAACGGCTCCTCATGCAAGTGACCTGGGAGGCGCTCGAAGATGCCGGCCAGGTTCCGGCGCGGCTGGCGGGCACGCCCACCGGCGTCTTCGTCGGCATCATGGGGAACGACTACGGCGACACGCCGATGAACGACCCCGCACTCGTCAACTTCTATACCTTCCCCGGCATCGCCCGCTGCATCGCCGCTAACCGTCTCTCCTACTTCTTCGACTTCCGCGGGCCGAGCATGGCTGTCGACACCGCCTGCTCGTCGTCGCTCGTAGCGACGCATCTCGCCTGCCGCAGCCTGCGCGACGGCGAGTCGTCGCTCGCCGTCGCCGGGGGCGTGAATCTGATGCTCTCGCCGGAGGGGACGATCTGGTATGCGAAGGCCGGGCTGCTCGCGCGCGACGGCCGGTGCAAGACGTTCGACGCGCGGGCCGACGGGCTGGCGCGCGGCGAGGGCTGCGGCGTCGTCGTGCTCAAGCTCCTCTCGCGCGCGCTCGCCGACGGCGACCCCGTCCACGCCATCATCCGCGGCGGCGCAGTCAATCAGGACGGGCGCAGCAACGGGCTGACGGCCCCCAACCGCTGGTCGCAGGAGGCGCTCGTCCGCGCCGCCTGCCGCGAGGCCGGGGTCAGCCCCGCGCAGCTCGGCTACGTCGAGGCGCACGGCACGGGCACGGCGCTCGGCGACCCCATCGAGGCCAAGGCGCTCGGCGCAGTGCTCGCCGAAGGTCGCGCCGAGGGCGACGCCTGCTCAGTCGGCTCGGTCAAAACCAACATCGGCCACCTTGAGGCAGCGGCCGGCATCGCGGGACTCTTGAAGGTCGTACTGATGCTCAAGCACGGCGAGCTGGCGCCGAGCCTCCACTTCGAGCAGCCCAACCCGCACATCCCCTTCGAGCGTCTGCCGCTGAGCGTGCAGCGGACGCCCGCGCCGTGGCCCGCCGGGCGGAGACTCGCCGGCGTCAGCTCCTTCGGCTTCGGCGGCACGAACGCACACCTCGTCGTCGGCGAAGCTCCGCAGGCCGCGCCGCAAACGTCCGCGGGCAAGGACGCGGACGAGGCGGCCCCGCGCGCGGAGCAAGAGCCGGCGGCGCTGCTCCTTCCCCTCTCGGCGCGCACGCACGAGTCGCTGCGAGCGCAAGCGCGCGCCTACCGACAGTTCCTTCAAGACGAAGGCGCCGCCGTCCACCTGCGGGACATCTGTTACACAGCGGCCGTGCGGCGTACGCACCACGAACACCGGCTGGCCGCGGTCGGCCGTTCCCGCGAAGAGATCGCCGGGAGGCTGTCCGATTTCCTCGACCGCGCGGAGCACCCGTCCGTCTCGACGGGGCAGAGCGCGACGGGCGGGCGACGCGCCAAACTCGCCTTCGTATTCGCGGGGCAGGGGCCGCAGTGGTGGGGCATGGGCCGCCAACTCCTGCGCGACGAGCCGGTGTTCCGGCGCGCCGTGGAGGAGTGCGACGCGGCATTCGCACGTGAGGCCGGCTGGTCGCTGCTCGGCGAGTTACAGGCCGAACAGTCCGCGTCGCGCGTGGCCGAGACGGAGGTGGCGCAGCCCTGCCTGTTCGCGTTGCAGTTAGGACTGGCGGCACTGTGGCGCTCGTGGGGCGTCGAGCCGGAGGCGGCGGTCGGCCACAGCGTCGGCGAGGTCGCGGCGGCCTGCTTCGCCGGAGCCTTGACGCTCGCGGACGCCGCCCGCGTCGTCTATCACCGCAGCCGCCTGCAACAGCGCGCGACCGGCAAGGGCAGGATGGCGGCCGTCGCGCTCGACCCGCCGGAGGTGGCCGAGGCCCTCGCCGGCTACGCGGAGCGTCTCGCACTGGCGGCGCATAACGGCCCGCGCGCGTGCGTCATCTCGGGTGACGGCGAGGCGCTCGACGAGGTGCTGGAAGCGTTGCGCGGGCGCGGCGTTGAGTGCCAGCCGTTGCGCGTCAACTACGCTTTCCACAGCCCGCAGATGCGCGACCTCGCCGCAGAACTCGTCGGGGCGTTGGCCGACATCAAGCCGGGCGGCGCGCGACTGTCCGTCTATTCGACCCTGAACGGTCGCGCGGCCGACGGCGTGACGTTCGGCGCAGACTACTGGGGCGTGCAGCTTCAGCAGCCCGTCCTCTTCGCGCCGGCCGTCGAGGCGCTGCGCGACGGCGGGCACGACCTCTTCCTCGAACTCAGCCCCCACCCGGTGCTCACGGCCTCGGTCGTCAAGTCCGCCCCCCGCGAAGGACGCGAGGCCGTCGCGCTGCCCTCGTTGCGGCGCAGCGAAGACGAACGTACAGCGTTGCTGCGGTCGCTCGGCGGGCTGTTCGCACAGGGTCTCGTGCCGGCATGGGAGCGGGTGCAGGAACAGGGCGCGCGGTGCGTCGCGCTGCCCGCCTATCAGTGGCAGCTCGAACGCTATTGGCTCAAGGAGCAGCGGACGCGCAACGCGCGCCTCGGCCGACCGGACATCGCCGTCGAAGCGGCGGCCGGTCACACGCTCCTCGGCCGCCCGCTGGAGTCCGCCGCGCAGCCGGACACATACATCTGGGAGACCGCGATAGACGCCGGCAGTCTCCCTTACCTCGCAGAGCACCGCGTGCGGGGAGCGGTGTGGCTACCCGCGGCCTTCCCCCTCCGCATGGCGCTCGACGCCGCGGCGCAACTCTTCGCGGGCGAAGAGGTCGAGCTGACGCAGGCACGCTTTGAACAGGGCGTCGAACTCGGCGAGGGGGAAGCGCGACGGCTGCAACTCGTCGTCTCGAACGAGCCGGGCGGTGCCTTCGCCTTCCGCCTGTTCGGACGGCGCGATGACGACCCGCCGCGCACGCCGTGGACGCTGCACGTGCGTGGGATGCTGGCCGCGCGGGGCGACGCCGGGCATACCGCGCCGGTATCTACGGAAGAGGTCTTCGCACGCTGCGGCGAGGTCGTGCCGGGAGAGGAGTTCTACCGCTCGATGTCGCGGCGCGGGCTGGAATACGGCCCCTCCTTTCGCGGGGTGCATCAGGTCTGGCGGCGGGACGGCGAGGCCATCGCGCGCGTCTCGCTCGACGCCGCGCCCGACCGGGCCGCGGACGACGCGCCGCCGCCGCTCATCGACGCCTGCCTTCAGTTGATCGCCGCGGCGCTGCCGCGTGACGTGTTCGAGTCGTCCGACGAGACGTACCTGCCCGTTCAGGTGGAGAGCGTGCGCGCGCCTCGTCACGAGTCGCACGCCGCCGTGACGTGGGGCTACGCCCTCTTCACGCGGGACGGCGACGCCGCACCGGACGCGCCGACCTTCACGGCGGATGCCTATCTCCTTGACGAAGCGGGAGGGGTCAGGCTGGAACTGCGCGGCGTGCGTCTGCGGCGCGCGCTCCTCACGCGCCCGGCCGACGAGGACAAACTCCGCGAGGACAAACTCCTCGGTCGGCTCTATGAGGTCGTGTGGCGGCGACGCGAGACGACAAGCGAGCCGACCGAGGAGCAGCGCCGGGAGCGTGCGCGCGGCCGTTGGCTCATCTTCGCCGACGCGGGCGGGGTGGCCGACGCAGCCGCGGCGCGACTGTCGGCCTGCGGCGCGGACTGTGTGCTGGTGCGCCGCGGCGAAATGTACCGGCGGACGGACGATGCTGAATTCCAAATCAACCCGGCCCACGCCGAGCAGTTTGAGCGACTGCTCGCCGAAGTCGCGCCGGAGCCGCCGCCGCTCGGCGCGGGCGCGTCGCCGGCCTTGCGCGGCGTGCTTCACTTCTGGGCGGCCGACGCACCTCGCCCGGCGACGGCCGAGAGTCTGACGCAGGCGCAGGAGGACGGATGTCGCAGCGTCCTGCACCTCGTACAGTCGCTCGCGCGCCGGGGTTTGGCGGACGGGGCGCGCCTGTGGCTGGTGACGCAAGGCGCGCAAGCAGTCGGCGCGGCGGAGGGGACGCCGGAGGCAGCCGAACGCGTCGACGCGGCGCAGTCGCTCGTCTGGGGACTCGGGCGCGTGATTGCGCGGGAGCTTCCGCCGCTGCGCTGCACGTTGATCGACTTGGGTCACGAAGGGATCGCGTCGAAGGCCGAGGCTCTCTGCCGCGAGCTGCTGTCCGCTTCGGACGAACGACAGGTGGCGTGGCGCGGCGAGAACGCGTCCGTCCCCCGGCTGCGGCGCGCGACGCGTGCGGGCCGCGCCGCGCTCGACGGCGGACGTTCCTCGCATCACGTCGAACGGGACGCGCCCGCACGGACCGGACCGATACCGCTGAGAGCGGACGGCACGACCCCGCTGCGCGCGGACGGTGCTTATCTGATCACCGGCGGGACGCGGGGGCTTGGCCTGAGCGTCGCACGCTGGATGGTCGGGCGCGGGGCACGGCATCTGATGCTGGTCGGCCGGGGCGGCGCGACGCCCGAGGCGCGCGAGGCGGTCGCGGAGATGGAGCGCAGCGGCGCGCACGTGTCAGTCGCCGTCTGCGACGTGAGCGACCGTGGCGCGCTGGCCCGGCTGCTGGAAGATTTGAAGGCGACGTTGCCGCCGCTCAAAGGCGTGGTGCACGCGGCCGGAGTCGTTGACGACGCGCTGGTCGGCAGCCTCGACTGGCCTCGCTTCGCGCGCACGCTCGCGCCGAAGGCGCAGGGAGCGTGGAACCTGCACGGCCTGACGCTCGACGCCGCGCTCGACTTCTTCGTGCTCTTCTCTTCCGTCTCTTCGCTGCTCGGCAATCAGGGTCAGGCCGCCTACGCGGCGGGCAACGCCTTCCTCGACGCGCTGGCGCACGAGCGGCGCGCGCTGGGGCTGCCCGCCGTGAGCATCAACTGGGGGCCGTGGGCCGAGTTCGGCATGGCGGCGGCGCTCCGAGACGACTTCGCGCGCCGCGGCGTCCGCAACCTTCAACCCGACGAAGGACTTGAGGCGTTCGGTCGCCTGCTCGCGGCCGAGTCGCCGCAGGTCGGCGTGTGGGATGTAAGTTGGCCGAAGTTCGCCGCGGCCAACTCGGCGCTCGCGGGCGACGCCTTCCTCGATGAGTTGTTGGCAGCGGAGTCCGCGCGCGCGGACTCCGCCGACGCGGGCTTGAGCGCAGCGGCGCGAGTCGCCGCCGCGACGACGCCGCTCGCCGTGCGCCTTCAGGCGGCGTCGCCGGGCGAGGGTCTGCGCCTGCTCGTCTCGCACGTGCAGGAGACGGCGCGGAGGGTAATGGGCCTCCCGGAGACCTCGCCGCCGGACGTGTCGCAGGGCTTCTTCGACCTCGGCATGGACTCGCTGATGATCGCCGAGTTGGGGCGCAGCCTCGCGGAGAGCGTCGGCAGAGAGTTCCCCCTGAGCGCCGTCTTCGAGCACCCGACCGCCGAGGCTCTGTCACGGTACGTGGCCGAGCACGTCCTCTCGCTGCAACCGCACGCCGCGCCGCCGCGCCGCGCGCCGCCCGAGCGCGCGGAGGTGGGTGCGACCATCGACAAACTCGAACAGCTCTCGGACGAGGAGGCGCTGGCGCTCCTCGCCGAGTTGCTTCCGCCGGAATAACATCATGAGCAACCCTTCAGACCGCGCCGCACAGCTCTCGCCGGTCAAGCGCGCCCTGCTGGCCGTCGAGCAGATGCAGTCGAAGCTCGACGCCGTCGAGCGGGCGAGAACCGAGCCGATTGCCGTCATCGGGATCGGCTGCCGCCTCCCCGGCGGGGCGGACAGCCCCGAAGCCTTCTGGCGGCTGCTGCGCGGCGGCGTTGACGCCGTGACCGAAGTCCCGGCCGACCGCTGGGATGTTGAAGACTACTTCGACCCCGACCCGGCCGCTCCCGGCAAGATGTACACGCGCTGGGGCGCGTTCCTCGACGGCGTGGACACGTTCGACCCCGCCTTCTTCGGCATCTCCCCGCGCGAGGCGACGAGCCTCGATCCGCAGCAGCGCCTGCTGCTGGAAGTCGCGTGGGAAGGGCTGGAGCACGCCGGGCAGAGCCTCGACGACCTCGCCGGCAGCAAGACCGGCGTCTTCGTCGGGATGATGAACAACGAGTACTTCCAGCACCTCAAGCTGCAAGGGCTTGACGCCATCGACGCCTACTACGGGACAGGCAACGTGATGAGTTCGGGGGCGGGACGCCTCTCCTACGTCCTCGGCTTTCAGGGGCCGAGCATGACGGTGGACACGGCCTGCTCGGCGTCGCTCGTGGCGACGCATCTCGCCTGCCAGAGTTTGCGCGGCGGCGAATGCGACATGGCGCTGGCCGGCGGCGTCAACCTCATCCTGCTCCCCGACGTCTCCATCTATATGTCGAAGGCGAGGACGATGGCCGCCGACGGGCGCTGCAAGACCTTCGACGCGCGGGCCGACGGGTACGTGCGCGGCGAGGGTTGCGGCGTCGTCGTCCTCAAGCGGCTCTCGGACGCCGCGGCCGCGGGCGACCCCATCCTGGCGCTCATACGCGGCTCGGCCGTCATGCACGACGGGCGCAGCAGCGGCTTCACCGTCCCGAGCGGCGGCGCGCAGCAGGCCGTCATCCGGGCGGCCCTCGCGCAGGCCGGCGTCGAGCCCGCGGCCATCGGCTACGTCGAGGCGCACGGCACGGGCACGCCGCTGGGCGACCCGGTCGAGATGCGCGCGCTCGGCGCGGCGCTCGCGTGCGCGAGGCCGCACGAGTTGCTGGTCGGCTCGGTTAAGACCAACATCGGGCATCTGGAGGCGGCGGCCGGCGTCGCCGGCCTCATCAAGACCGTCCTCGCCCTGCAACACGGCGAAGTTCCGCCGCACCTGCACTTCCGCGAGATCAACCCGCAAATCCCGCTCGGTGAGATCGGCGCGAGGATCCCCACCGAGCCGCTGCCGTGGCCCGGCGGCGGGCGGCGCTTCGCCGGCCTCAGTTCCTTCGGCCTGACGGGCACCATCGCGCACGTCGTCCTCGAAGAGGCGCCGGCCGCGGCGTCGGCCGCGCCGGCGGACTCCGAACGAGACGCAACGGCGGAGTCCGTTACAACGGCCGCAGCAGTCGAGCCGCGGGACGCGAACGGGCGGCCGCAACTGCTCACGCTCTCGGCGCGCGACCCGGAAGCCCTGCGCGAGCTGGCGCGCCGATACCACGAACACCTGAGTCGCCCCGGCGCGGACGAGACGCCGGCTGACGTTTGCTACACGGCGTCGGCGCGCCGCACGCACCACGAGCACCGGCTCGCGTTGACGGGGAGCACGTGCGCCGAGTTGGCCGAACGTCTCGCCGCCTACGAGAGCGGCGAGACGCAGCCGTCCGTCGCGGCCGGCCGCAAGCCCGCGGGGCAGCCGCCGGGGGTCGTCTTCGTCTTCCCCGGTCAGGGATCGCAGTGGGCCGGGATGGGTCGCCGCCTCCTGCCCGACGAGCCGGCTTTCCGTGCGAGCGTCGAGCGCAGCGACGCGCTCATCCGCGAACACCTCGGCTGGTCGCTGCTCGACGAGTTGGAGGCCGACGGGGCGCGCTCGCGGCTGGCCGAGATAGACGTGGTGCAGCCCGCGATCTTCGCCGTGCAGGTCGCGCTCGCCGCGCTGTGGGCCAGCCGAGGAGTCCGTCCCGACGCCGTGGTCGGACACAGCATGGGCGAGATCGCTGCCGCGCACATCGCAGGCGCGCTGTCGTTGGAGGACGCGGCTCGTGTGATCGCCGGTCGCAGTCGTCTGCTGCGCGGCATTCGCGGGCGTGGTGCGATGGCGGTCGTCGACCTCGGTGTCGATGCTGCTCGCACAGCGATCGCGGAGTTCGACGATCGGTTGTCGATCGCGGTCAGCAACAGTCCGACCTCGACGGTGC
>JBEVJD010000583.1:0-3997 GCA_040510435.1 Pyrinomonadaceae bacterium
CCCATCTACGGCGGCGGCGGCATCGCGCCCGACGAGGCCGTCAAGGCGCGCACGCTCAGCACGCAGCAGGTGCGGCTCATCGACCCGATCTTCGCCTTCGCGCGCGAGGCCGTGAACGGCCGCGTGCCGGGTGTGCCGCAGGGCTTCAAGGTCGGCGGCATGCCCGAGTTCGAGCGCAACGTCGAGCCGGAGGCGTTCGTCGTGGATGACAAGGTCTACAAGGCTTTCAAGGAGTTCGCCGTCGCCAACTACGGCGAGGACTTGAAGCTCACCGAGGCGCAGCTCGACCGCGGCCGCGAGTTCATCGCGCGCCAGTTGCGCTACGACCTGACGACCGCCGCCTACGGCTCGGTCAAGGCGACGCAGGTGCTCATGTTCGACGACCCGCAGGTGTCGAAGGCCATCGAGTCGCTGCCGCGCGCGCGCGACCTCGCCGCCACCGCCATGCGCGGCCGCAACCCGCAGACGAAGTCGTTCGAGGAGTAAGCGGCGGGCGCGAACCAGAACCCAAAACGAAAGTTAAGACAGAAAGGCCCGGCGAGTTGAACGCTCGCCGGGCCTTTCTGTCTTGGCGCAAAAACCTTCCGCCCTACCAGGTGCAGCCGAAGCTGCTGAGCGAGGTCTTGGCGCTTTCGAGCTGCGTCTTGCAGACGTTCGCCAGCGTAGCCTTGGTCGTCGGGTTCGCGGCCAATTGCTTCCAGGAGGTGCGCCACTGCTCGATGGAGGACTTGAAGGTCGCCTGCTGCGCCGCGGGGACTTTGCCCGTAACGCACGCCTCGTACTTGGTGATGAATTCGTCGCACTCGGCCACGCCGATCTTGTCGCCGGTCGAGGCCGTCGTGGTGGCGGCGGGCGAGGCGGCGGGCGAAGCGGTCGCCTTCGTGTTCGCGTTGCTCACGGCGGTGTTGGTGGTGTTGGCGGTGTTCGCGTTGTCGGCGCCGCCGCAGGCGAGCATGACCGTGCCCAGCAGGACGCAGAGCGCGAAGAGGGAGATCAGTTTGGTTGTCATCGTTTCAGTTCTTCTCCTTCGGGAAGTGGCGGGCCCGCGGAACGGCCCGCCGAGAGACAACTGCCGCGAGGTGTTTGTTTGAAAGCTGACTTGCCGGCCGGGGCGGCAATTCTTCGCGCCGCCGAACGGCTTTGTGTACGGGAGCGACCCTTGCGGGCGGCGTGTAAAACTAATGCGGCGCGGCCTCCCGCGTCAAGAGGAAGTTTCAGCGGGCCGCCTGCTACGGCTCGGGCTCGGGGCGGGGCGTGGGCTCGCGCGCGGGCGCGCGCTTGAGGGCTTCGAGGTCGATCTCGGCGGAGGGGCGGATGTCTGCGTCCATCAGCGTCCGCATCTTGCGGAGCGTGTACTCGTTCTCCGACGGGTCGCTGGAGGCGACGCAGTCGGCCGGGATGACGAGGTTGAAGTCGCGCATGTAGGCGTCGTGCGCGGTGAAGAGGACGCAGATGTCGCCCGTCAGCCCGGTGAGGATGAGCGTCCTGGCCTGTAGGTAGTCGAGCAGGATGTCGAGCGTGGTCGAGAAGAAGCCCGAGTGCTTCGGCTTCAGGACGAAGTAGTCGTCCTCGTCCTCTGGTCGCAGCGTCTCGGCCAGCGGGCGGCCGCGCACGTCGTCCTTGAGGCAGTGCTCCAGAATCTTTTTGAAGTCCGACTGCCACTTGCCGAAGTTGTCGTTGACGTAGACGACGGGGACGCCCGCCTCCTTCGCGCGCCGCTTGAGCGCGGCCAGCCGCTCGGCCATCGGCAGCGCGTGGCGCAGCAGTTCTTCGCCGCTCTCGAACTCAAGGTCGTTGATTACGTCGATGAGCAGCAGCGCCACGTTCGACTTGTCCGGCACGTTGCCGTGCAGGTCTTCATTCTTCGCAGGCATAACGTGATTATGCCGCGTGAACCGTGAACCGTAAACCGTGACAAGAGAAGACACGTTCTTCCTCTTGTCACGGTTTACGGTTCACGGTTCACGCCTTTACTCAAGTCTGGTACGCGGGGACGCGGGCGTCGCGGCGGCGCCAGACGGCGAGCAGCGCGCCCATGCCGAGCAGGCCGACGAGGTGGTAGCCGTTGTTGATGAGGTAGAGCCCGAGCGGGCGCCCCTCGAAGATGACGGTCTCCAAATTCGTCGTCACGACGAAGCCGAGCCAGAGCCAGAAGCCCGTGAGCGCGCCCGAGCCCGCGGTCTCGGCCCCCGTGAACTTGACGAAGTGCGCGAGCACGTAGGCGAGCAGGAGCGACGTGACGAAGGCCAGGCCGATCTCGCCCGCGTGGCTCTGTGACTGGATGGCCGCGAGCTGCTCGGGCGTCCAGCCCTTGAGCGCGATGAAGGGGCGCGCGAAGAGCACCGGCGAGTACCAGAGGGCGCCCAGCACCCAGTAGGCGACGGCCGACGCGGCGACGGCCGGGTAGTTGATTTTCATGTTCGACCCTTCTCCTTTCCGTCAGGGGAAGCAGTTATCGGGCAAGGGGGGTAGCGGGCGGCGGCGCTCTAGGAGTGCGCGCCCTTGAGCGTGATGAGCGAGATGGTGGCGCCCGTCGGGTCGTTGACGACGCAGAAGCGGCCGGTGTTGGGGATGTCGGTGGGCGGGACGCAGACCTTGCCGCCCAGCTCCACGACCTGCGCGGCCTTCGCGTCCACGTCCTCCACGGCGACGTAGGCCATCCAGTGCGACGGCATCTGGCCGAACTCAGTCCCCATCTTGAAAATGCCGCCGACGTGCTTGCCGTCCACGACGATCTCGTTGTAGACCATCGGCGGCGCCTCCGACCCTTCGCACGGGGGCATGTCGGAACTCTTAATCTGCCAGCCCAGCAGCTCCGTGTAGAACTTGATGGCGGCGTCGTCGTCGGTGGTCGAAAGCTCGTTCCAGCAGAAAGACCCGTTCGCGGGCATCGTCTGTTCGGACATCTGTTTGTCTCCTCTGAAGCTTGTTGTGGTGGAACCCGTACCAGCGAGGCTTAAAGACGAAGGCGAAGCTGTACCCGCGCGGAACGACCCTCGGAACAGTCGCGGGTGGCCGGAAAAGCGAGGGCCGCGGATAGGACGTGTGCGGCGCTCCGGCCGGGCGCTTGGTGTCGCGCCCTCCGAGACTGCGGGGCTTAAGTTTGCCGACGCGGAAGCTTACATGAAGCGCGCCCGTGCGCGCGTGAAAAAAAATGAAGGTGAGCCCTCAAACATTTGAAAACCCACCTTCAGACCCGCCCCTTGTTCGTCCGGAAAAGAAAAATACCGCGAGGGAGAAATTGTGTTCCTTCTTAAAACTGCTCGGCCCTTAAAGAGTCGGGCCACTCACTTAAAAAGTCTCGGGACTCCGGCCGCGCCTTAGTGCGCGGCGAGCCAGTCGCTGAAGATTTGCGACTCCTCGGTCTTTCCAGACCAGCGCGCGCGGTTCTTGCCCGTGAGCGCCAGGATCATCGCCTGGTGCTGGCCCGCGCGGTCGCCGAGCCGCTCGAAGTAGTTGTAGAGCCGGTCGATGCGCGCCACGGACTCGCGCGACGCCTCGACGTTGCGGAAGTGGAGCACGTTGCGGAAGTAGCGCGTGTAGACGTTCTGCTCGCGCCCCGTCGTCGTGTAGAGGTCGAAGTAGCCGTCCAGGTGGCCGGCCTGCTGCAAGACCTGCGCGACGTAAGAGGGCCGCGCCTTCACGCGCCTCACGATCTCCGCGATGTCCTTCGTGCCGGCCTCGAAGAGCGAGACGATCTGCTCCTTCTTCGTCCGCTGCTCGGCTTCGGTCGTCTGGCCTTCGGCCGCCTCGACGCGCTCGCGCTCGACAGCCTCGTCGGCGTAGTCAAGCTCAAGCGTGAGCGGCTTCATCTCCTCGATCATCTCTTCGGTAGTCATCGTCTTTCACCTCTTGCTTGTAAGCAGTTATTTGAAGGAGGCGCATAAAACGTCAGGGGAGCAGTAACCGCGCGGTTTCTGCCATATTGGGGAGTATGAGCCAACACACTTCCCAACCCCCTGACGCCTTGCTGAAATTACTCCAGCAGGTCAAGGAT
>JBEVJD010000584.1:0-4063 GCA_040510435.1 Pyrinomonadaceae bacterium
TCTTTCTGGGCGCGCAGGTGCACAGGCCCGACCGCACGAACCCGGCCGTGGACGAGCGCCGGACGCTGCGCGCCAACACGCGCATGACGCCCGAGGTCGAGTCAATCCTCCGGCGCTCGTGCAACGACTGCCACTCGTCGGAGACGGTCTGGCCCTGGTACTCGAATGTCGCGCCGGCCTCCTGGTTTTTGAAGTGGCACGTGGACGAGGGACGCCGCGAGCTTTCCTTCTCCGAGTGGGCGACCTACGCGAAGCGTAAGCGCGAGCGCAAGCTCCACGAGATGTGCGAGCAGGTCGAGTCGGGCGTGATGCCGCTCAAGTCCTACCTGCCGCTCCACCCCGAGGCGCGGCTCTCGGACGAGGACAAGCGAGTCCTCTGCGAGTGGACGAAGGCCGAGGAGGAGCGCCAGCCTGAAGACGCGCAGGCGCGGGGCGGAGATTAGGAACTATTCGCGCCGCCGCGCGTGAAAACGGCGAGTGAGTTTGGAGCCAACCCCCGGGCGCCGCGCCGGCATCCGAATCTCGCGTCGCTCCCCGAATATTCAGCACAACCCCCTGACATTAAGACCGGCCGCAAGGCTTGCGGCGACTCGGATGAAAGGTTTATGAGAAGGACTTTTTACGCTTCGACATTCGCACTCGTCTTCGCCGCGCTCGCCGCGTCGAACGCCTCCGCGCAGGCGCCGAACGCCGCCGCGTCGCTCCCGCTGCCCGCGTCGGACGCCGTGCTCACCGTGGACGTGCGCGCGCTCTTCGCGGAAGTCATCCCGCGCTCGTTCGCCTCGGACAAGGCGCGGCTCGCGCAAGTCAACGCCGACGTGGAGGATTTCAAGGCGCGCACCGGCATCGACGCGCGCGAGTTCGACGCGCTGGCCGTCGGCGCGCGCATCGTCCCGCTGCCTTCGGGCGCGACCAAGATCGACCGCGTGACGGCGGTCGCGCGCGGCAGGTTCCGCGCCGACTCACTCATCGCGGCGGCGCGCGCCGCGGCCGCGGCGAAGGGCGGGCTCAAGGAGCAGACGCACGCGGGCAAGACCGTCTACGTCGCCACGGTCAACGACCAGCTCAAGCTCTTCGGGCTGGCGCGGATGCGCGTGAAGGAACTGGCCTTCGCCGTGCTCGACCAGAACACTCTGGCGCTCGGCGAGCCGGAGGACGTGCGCGCGGCCATCGACGCCGCGGCGGGGCGGGGGCGCGCCGACATGAGCCTGCTCAACTTCCCGCGCGGCGCGGGCGACTTCATCGCCTACGCCGGCAACGTCCCCGCGGGCGCGCTCGCCGGGGTGGAGACGGGGCTGTCGGACAACGTGGATCGCGCCGTCGCGTCCATCCGCGGCTTCTACGGAACGGTCGGCTCGACGGCCGCGGGGCTGCAACTGATGACGACGCTGCGCGCGGGGACGGCCGCCGACGCCAAGCAGCTCTTCGACGTGGTGGACGCGCTCAGGCAGATGGCGCCCGGCCTCATCTCGATGGCGGGCGAGCGCTGGGGCTTCGCCGGCAGGATCGTGGACGGCATGAAGGTCACGTCGAAGGGCAGCGAGGTTCAACTCCGACTCGATGTCCCGCAGGCCGACATCGCCACCGTGCTGAAGGCGCTTTAAAACAGAACCGCGAGCGGGAGCGAGCGGGTCGCGGTGACATCAGGCGGACCCGAGGTCGCAGCACGCACCCGCTCGCTACCGCTCGCGGTTCTGTTGTAGTCGTAGAAGAGGCCGCCCGGTTGATAATCGGGCGGCCTCTTTGTGTGTGTCGAGTAAAGAGTTTTACTCGGTGCCGGTCGGCGGAACGATGTTGATGGGCGGACGGCGGGGCAGCGCCGCGGGCTCGGGCTCTTCGATGAGGGCGAGCGTCTCGTTGTTGATTTCGATCTGCCCCTTCTCTTCGAGCCGGCGCCGGGCCTCGATGAGGAAGTCGTCGAAGAGCTGGCTGCGGCGCTCTTCGAGCGCGCGGTCGGTCAGCGCGGCCTTCTGCTTGTCGAACTCCTCGTCCTTGGCGTCGCGGCGCTCCTTGACGGCGACGACGACCCACTTGTCGCCGACCTTGACGGGGGCTTTCGTCCCCTCGCCCGTCTTGAGCTGGAAGACGGCGGCGTCGAGCGCGGGGTCTGCGCCGGCCGTGCCGAGCGGGCGACCGAGCCGGAACGCCTCTTCGTCCTCGGCCTTGAGACCCGCCTTCGCGGCGGCCGCCTTCAGGGCGTCCACGCCGCCCGCGCCCGCGGCCAAATCCTTCGCCGCCTGTTCGAGCTGCTCCGTGGCGCGCGTGCGCTTGAGGTCTTCGGCGACGCGGTCTTTCACCTCGTCAAAGTCGGGGATGCGCGGCTCGCGCTTCTCGACGAGCTGCGGGACGGCGAAGCCGTTCTTGATGCCGACGAACTCGCCGACGGCGCCGGCCTCTTCGAGCGTCTTAATCTTCTCCTCGAACTGCGGGCTGGTGCCGATCTCGGGCACGTCGTCGCCCGGCTTGATGAAGCCGGTCTCGCGCAGCATCTCGGGCGGCGTCATGTTGGCCTCGGCCGCGAACTCCTGCGCGACCTTCTGCGGGTCGCGCGTCTCCTTCAGGCTGTCGTTGACCTTGCGCGCGATGTCCTGCGCGACGGTGTACGAGCGGCGGTTGCGCAGGGAGACGAGCAACTCCTGGCGCGCGTCCTCGAAAGACTTCGGCACGACGGGGCCGCGGCGGAAGATGTAGTAGGCGTTGCCGGTCTTCAGGGGGTCGCCGACCTGCCCCTCCCTCCAGTTCAGAGTGTCCTGCAACAGGTCTGCGATGTTGCCGGACGCGGCCGGCGCGCCGGGCTTGCGGTTCGGGTTGCGCTTGACGGGGTTGGGGAGCCAGCCGCCCCCCTGCGCCGTCGCCGGGTCTTCGGAGTTGCCGCGCGCCTGCTCGGCGAACGCCTCCTCGGTGGCCGTCAAGTCCTGCTGGCGGATGCGCGAGACGATGGCCGTCGCCTCGTTCAAGACCTCCTGGTCGAGTTCGGGGCGCGCCACCTTCAGCACGATCTGCTGGACGCGGACGCCGGCCATCTTGCTCTCGGGCTTGAGCGAGTCGTACTCCTTGCGCAACTCCTCGTCGGGGATGGCGAGCTTCTGCCCGACCTTCTCCTGATTGACGAAGACGTAGCGAATCTTCTTCTGCGCTTCGAGGTAGCGGTAGTCGGTCTTGTGCGCGTCGAAGTACTGGCGCAGCTCCTCGTCGGAGGGCGCGAGCTTCTTCGCCACGTCCTCGGCCGAGACCGTGGCGTAGGAGAGGTCGAACTCGGTGTTCTCGCGCTGGTAGCTCTCGCGGACTTCCGCCTCCGAGACCTGCGCGGCGGCCGAGACGAAGGCGCGCAGCTTCTGCGCCGCCAGCGCGTCGCGCACGCTCTGCTCGAAGAGCGAGACGCTGCCATAGTTGCGCACGACGTAGTCCTTGTAGAGCTTCACGTCGAACTTGCCCGTGGCGGGGTCGCTGAACTGGCGCGCGATCTCGCTGCGCACCTCTTCGTCGGAGGCGTTGAAGCCGAGGCGGCGCGCCTCCTGAAGCGAGATGCGGCTGTTGACGGCCTGATCGAGGATGCGGTCGCTCGTCATCCCGATCTGTGCGAGGCTGAACTGGCCGCCGAACTGCGACTCGATCTTCTTCTTGAGGAGCGTGTAGTCGGCGACCGTCACCTCGTCGGGGCCGACCTTGGCGAGTACTTCGCGGCTCTTGAAGGGGTTGGCGATGGCCGTGCCCGGGCGGTTGTAGACGCCGGCGACGACCATGCCGAGCACCATCAGGAACGCGAAGAACCCGATGACGTACTTTCGCGTCCGCTCCATGCGTGTGAAAAACTTGAGCATTGCTGAATACCTTCTCTGTAGACGAGGCGTTTTGGATTCGGACTTTCAGGCGTGCGGGGCGCGTAGGACGGGCGCTGAGCGCACCCCGCAAAAGGCGGATTGTAGCCGACGCCCCGCGCGCGGCGCAAACGGGGGATAAGGGACAGTTTTCAGTTTTTAGTTTTAAGTTTTCAGTAGGCCGGAACTTTTACTGAAAACTTAAAACTAAAAACTGTCCCTCCCGCCTACTGCTTTTCGTAAAT
>JBEVJD010000585.1:0-3602 GCA_040510435.1 Pyrinomonadaceae bacterium
CCTACTTCTCTTAATGCGCTGTCGGAGACTCGTGCGCGTGGTCGCCGCCGGGGGCGACGGGCGCGCGGTAGTTGCCGAAGCGGAACTCGGCCTCGGGCTGGTCGAAGCTGTAAACGTCGAAGCCGTAGGCGTCGAAATACGCGACGAGGTCGTCGGCCGAGCGCAGGAAGATCACTGGCTGGTAGCCGGCATCGGCGCGTATCTCCAGGATGCGCTCAAGAATCTCCAGCGGGGCAAAGACTCTCGCCGGGTCTCGGTACGTCGCCATACTCTTTCGCGCCTCCTTTCAGGTTCGCGGGGCTCAATTGCGTAACGTGCGCGCCCCGCTCCCGTCTCATCATTCTGATGTACGCCGAAGCGGCCACGGTTGTTTGCAAGACGCGTGTCATTTCGGTTACGACTGTTTACGTAAGTTTCCCCGCGCCCCCGCGGCCGCGAAAATTCCCACTTGCCAAGTCGTGCGCCGTTCTGTCATTTTAGACAAGGGGAACGCCGCGCGGGTTCCGCCCCGCCAAACGTCCCGCCTCATCCTTCATCCTCGTACCCGAGCACTAATATACGTTTCAAATCCCCGGAGCAGATTTTAGATGAGCACACCCCAAGCGCCTTTCGCCGCGCCGACGCCCCCCGCGGCCGGAGCGCCCCCGCAGTTGAACTTCCTGAACGTCTTACAGCGCATGCTGGCCGTCTCAGACAAGGTCAGCGACCTGATCTTCTCGCCGGGGCGGCCGCCGCAGGTCGAGCTGCTGGGCGAGTTGCAGCCGGTCGAGGTGCCGGGGCTCGAAAAGCTCCTGCCCACGCACACGGCCTCGCTTGCCAAGCTCATCATCGGCAACCACCTGACGGCGGGCGAGAATTTGCATAAGTTAGGCTCGGCCGACCTCTCGTTCAGCGCGCCGGGCTTCGCGCGTTTCCGCGTCAACATCTTCATGCAGCGCGGGACGCACGCCATCGTCATGCGCGTCATCCCGAACAACCCGCCCAGTTGGAGCGACTTCAACCTGCCCGTCGTCCTCAAGGAGATCGCCGGCATGAAGAACGGCATCGTGCTGGTGACGGGGCCGACGGGGTCGGGCAAGTCCACGACGCTGGCCGCCGTCATCGACCTCATCAACGACACGAAGTCCTACCACATCGTCACCATCGAAGACCCGATTGAGTTCCTGCACCCGCACAAGCGCTCGACCATTCACCAGCGCGAACTGCACTCGGACACGCCGAATTTCGCGCTGGCGCTGCGCGCGGCGCTGCGGCAGGCCCCGAAGGTCATCCTCGTCGGCGAGATGCGCGACCGCGAGACCATCGAGGTCGCGCTCGAAGCGGCCGAGACGGGCCACCTCGTCCTCTCGACCCTGCACACCATCGACGCCGCGAAGACCGTCGACCGCATCATCGGCGTCTTCCCGAAGAACGAGGAGCAGTCGATCCGCACGCGCCTGTCGCAGTCGTTCCGCTTCATCGTCTCGCAGCGTTTGATCCCGCGCGCCGACCGGCAGGGGCGCATCGCGGCCGTCGAAATCCTCAAGTCCACGGCGCGCACGCGCGAATACATGGAGTACGGCGAGCGCGAGGGCAAGTCGCTCGTGGACGCGATGGATCAGGGCGAGCTCGAAGGCATGCAGACCTTCGACGGCGTGCTCGAACGCTACGTCCGCGAGGGGCTCGTCAAGAGGGAGGACGCGATGGCCTACGCGTCCAACCCCGGCAACTTCCTGCTGCGCCTCAGCGACATGGGCTCAGCCGGCGCCAGCCCCCTGCCCCCGCCGAGCGGCGGCGGCAGCTCCATGCTCGACATGATCGAATAAGCCCCTTCGGGGAAGGCGTGAACCGTAAACCGTAACAGGAGCGTGAACCGTAAACCGTAAACCGTGACAAGAAGGCACGTTCTTCTTGTCACGGTTTACGGTTTACGGTTCACGTTTTTCTTTTGCCTTCCCGCGAGGTGGGTGCACAATGGCGGCAACCATGTTGGCGTGGGGAGGACATCAAACCTTCGTGACATTGTCTGGACGTAGACTTCGGGCTTTATGGTCGTCGCTGATGTTGGCGGCGCTGCTCGGCGTGTCTTTGACTCTTCCGGCCGCGGCAGGCGCCGGGCAGTCGGCGGACGACGGCGGGGAGGGCTTCGTCAACCTCGCGCTGCCGGCGGGCGGCGAGGTCGTGGTCGAGAACAGGCGCGGCGGCGTGCGGGTCGAGGTCTGGGACGGCGAGCAGGTCGGGCTGGCGGCGTCAATCGAGGCGGGCGCGGACGCGCCGAAGGTCGCGAAGCCTTCGCCGCGGCGCGCGGGGCGGCGCAAGGCCGCGCAGGGCTCAAAGCTCCCGGTCAACGTCGAGAGCGGTGCAGGGTCTTTAAAGATAACGGTCGCGCGCGCGGCCACGGCGTCCGCGCCGCGCGTGGACTTGAGCCTGCGCGTGCCGGCGACGGCGCGGCTCAAGGTCAACACGACGGGCGGCGAGATTTCGGTGGCGGGGCTGCCGGCATCGCTGGTCGCGCAGACGCTTTCGGGCGACCTGCGCGTGGCGCTTCCCGTCGCGTCCGGGGCGAGCGTCACCGCGCAGTCGCTCAACGGCTCCGTCCATGTCGGCCGCGGCGTCGAGTCCGAAACGTCGGACGCGCGCGTGCTGCGCGGGAAGTTCCAGACGAGCGCGGGCGGCCCCGCCGTCAACCTCTTCTCGGGTCGCGGGCGCATCAGCCTCGAAAGGCTCGCGCCCGGCACGGGGAGCTTTACATCGGCGCGCGCGGCTGACGGCGGCCTGAACGGCTCCGGGTCGCCCCTGACGCGTGCCGAGACGCCACGCGTCAGGGAGACGCAGGACGAAGGCCCCGTCAAACCCGTCCGGCCGGGCCCCACGCCCGCCGAGACGCCGCAGGAGATTGACGAGGACGAGGTCGTGCGCGTCGAGTCCGACCTCGTCACGCTCAACCTCTCGGTCGTCGAGCGCGCGAGCGGGCGCGGGCTCCAGGGGCTTGCGGCCTCCGACTTCCGCGTCTATGAAGACCGCGTCGAGCAGACGGTCGAACACTTCGAGGCGGCCGAGGCCCCCTTCGACCTCCTTCTGCTGCTCGACCTCTCCGGCTCGACCTCGCGCGTGACCGACACCATCCGCGCGGCCGCGCGCCGCTTCGTCGCCGTCACGCGCCCGCAGGATCGCGTCGGCGTCATCGCCTTCTCAGGCTCGGCCGTGGTCGTCTCGCCCCTGACGAGCGACCGCGCGCGCCTGAACGCTTCGCTCGAACGGATGGCGCCGCCCGGGGGCGACACGCGCCTGCACGACTCTTTGTCCTATGCGCTCGACTTCCTCGAACGCGCGGCCGACCCCGCGCGCCGCCGCGCCCTCATCGTGATGAGCGACGGGCTCGATTCGGCGCTGCCGAACGTGACGGGCACGGGGTCGAGAATCACTTACGAAGAGATACGCAGCCGCGTGCAGGAGTTCGACGGCGTCGTCTACTCGGTCTGGACGAACACGGAGTTCTACGAGGCGTTCAGCCCCGAGGACATACAGCCCGAGACCTACGACCTCGCGCACGAACGCATGAAGGAACTGGCGGAGGCCGGCGGCGGCCTCTTCTACGAGGTGGAGAAACTCGAAGACCTGGC
>JBEVJD010000586.1:0-29435 GCA_040510435.1 Pyrinomonadaceae bacterium
GGGAGGCCGTCAGGGCGTTGGCGGCCGGCGCGGCGGTGCTCCAGGTCACGCGCGCGGGCGACACCGCATCCCCGGCGCAAGTCGAATACGCGACGCAGGCGGGCACCGCCTCCGACCGTTCCGACTTCGCCGCCGCCTACGGCACACTGCGCTTCGCCGCGGGCGAGACCTCGAAGTCCATCGTCGTGCAGGTCACGGACGACCGCTTCCAGGAGTCGGTCGAGAGCTTCTCGGTCGTCCTCTCGAACCCGGTCGGCGTTGCCTTAGGCTCGCCCTCTTCGGCGACCGTACAGGTGACGAGCGACGACGCCGCGACGGGGCCGAACCCCGTGGCCGACGCCTCGTTCGACGTGGACTTCTTCGTCCGCCAGCACTACGCCGACTTCCTCGGGCGTGAGCCGGACGCCGACGGTCTCAACTTCTGGAAGTCGGAGATCACGCAGTGCGAGACGCGCCCCGAGGCCGAGCGCCAGCCCTGCCGCGAGGTCAAGCGCGTCAACGTCAGTGCGGCCTTCTTCCTCTCGATTGAGTTCCAGCAGACCGGCTACTTCGTCTACCTGCTGCATCAGGCGGCGTTCGCCTCGGGCGAGCACCTGGCGGCGGCGCGCTTCCTCGCCGACGCGGGCGAGGTCAGGCGGGGCATCGTCGTCGGCGCGGCGGGCTGGGAGGAGCAGCTCCTGAACAACAAGCGGGCGTTCGCGCTCGCCTTCGTCCAGCGGCCGGAGTTCGTGGCCGCGTACCCGGCGACGTTGACGCCCGCGCAGTTCGTGGACGCTGTGAACGCGAACGCGGGCGGGTCGCTCTCGCCGGCGGAGCGCGACGCGCGGGTGGCGGAGTTGACGGCCGAGAACACGGCGGCGGGTCGGGCGGCGGTGCTGCTCAAGCTGACGGACGACGCGGAGTTCCGGCAGCGGGAGTTCAACCGTGCGTTCGTGCTGATGCAGTACTTCGGGTACCTGCGCCGCGCCCCGAACGAGTCGCCGGACTCGAACTTCGACGGCTACAACTTCTGGCTACAGAAGCTCAACGAGTTCAACGGCAACTTCGTCAACGCCGAGATGGTCAAAGCCTTCATCACGTCCATCGAGTACCGCCAGCGCTTCGGGCCGTGACAAACAGAACCGCGAGCGGTAGCGAGTGGGTCGGGGTTACTTTATAGAGAACTTATTAAGTAACCCCGACCCACTCGCTACCGCTCGCGGTTCTGTTCCGGTTGCCGGTCGCGGGGGTGGCATCTATAATCGGGGTCGCGCATCTAAAGTGATGTGCGAGTTGAGGGGGCGATAGGTCTCGACAGGGGCTTGGATCGTCGGACGGATGCATGCCGGGCGTTCTATGCGGCCCGTTAATAAGCGTAGAAAAACACAAATGCGAACTCTAACGAGTTAGCTCTCGCGGCCTAGGTTATCCTAGCCACATAGCGAGCGTCCCACCGCGAGTTGCTCAAGCGAAGCGGAGCGGGGCGTCACTCAGTTGAGCTGGTCTGGCGCGCGTGCTCAGGCGCGCCGGGCGAGAAAATTCTGGGCTAGTCGCACGCGGGGTCTTCGACGCTTCACTTACCCGCGGGCGGCGAACACGCCGGAGCAAGACCGGCACAGGAGAAGCGGCTAAGCATGTAGATTCCACCGGCGTCGGCCTTTGGACCCGAGTTCGATTCTCGGCGCCTCCATCGAACGAAAAAGCGGCGGGGCTTCTCGGAAGGGAAGCCCCGCCGCTTTCCTGTTGGCGCGTCGCCGAAACCGAGGGGCGTGTGTAGTCTCAGAGGACTCCCGTGTCCGACAAGCGTTCGCAGCCGGACACGCGAGGCGGCCGACCCTGCCGGCACCCGCGCGCCTCAATCGTCTCATCCGTAAAGGTTAAGCGGCGCGGCGCGTTGTCGTCGGCGGGCGCCGCGCGCTGGCACCGCGCTTGCAATTTGGAAGTGCGATGAAACCTAAAAGAAGTTTAGTCGGAAGCCTTTCGGCGGGGCTCGCGCTGGCGCTTTTAGCGTCGGCGGCGCCTGCCGCGCGGCCCGCGGCGGCGCAGACGCCCGCGGCGACGCCGGCCACGCAGGTCACCGTCTCGCCGAAGCACAAGGCGGCCTTCGAGGCATTCG
This sequence comes from Pyrinomonadaceae bacterium, assembly GCA_040510435.1. Taxonomy (GTDB): domain Bacteria; phylum Acidobacteriota; class Blastocatellia; order Pyrinomonadales; family Pyrinomonadaceae; genus QHXN01. The sequence continues at coordinate 2,096 of JBEVJD010000586.1, forward strand.
AGGCGCGCGTCAAGGACTACGTCAACATGCGCGAGGGCATCGAGGACAAGATGCCGAAACTCCCGAAGGACGCCAGGCCCGAGCAGATTGAGGTGCACAAGATGGCGCTCCAGAAGGCCGTGCAGGCCGCGCGCGCCTCCGCCAAACCGGGCGACCTGTTCGTGCCCGAGTTGGCGGCGCACATCCGCGAGGTCATCAAGTCCGAGACGCCGACCGAGGTCAAGCAGGAGGTGCGGGAGACGGTTAATGAGTCCGAGGTTAAGGCTGTGCCGCTGCGCGTCAACCAGCCCTACCCGGAGTCGCAGGAGATGCTGGAGATGCCGCCCACCCTCCTGCTCAGGCTCCCGCAACTGCCGAAGCAGATGAGGTACCGCTACGTCGGGCGCAACATGCTTTTGATGGACAGGGAGAACGGGCTCATCGTGGACTTCATGCCCGACGCCCTGCCGTAACCGTGTGATGAAAAGTTCAGGAGTGGAGAAACTAATGAGACGCATCCTCGCTTCGTTGTTGACGGCCAGCGCGCTTGTTTGCCTCGCGCCGGCCGCTCCCGCGCTCGGCCAGTCGCAGGCCCTCGGGAGCCAGGTCGTGGCCGCTCCCGTCAAGCTGACGCTGCCGCTGGCACAAGATTCAGTCCGCTTCATGGTCGTCGGCGACACGGGCACGGGCGCCCGCGAGCAGAACGAGCTGGCCGCGGTGATGGTGCGCTACCGGCAGTCGTTCCCCTTCGAGTTCGCGCTGCTGATGGGCGACAACATGTACGGGGGCGAGAAGGCCGCCGACTACAAGGTGAAGTTCGAGGACGTGTACAAGCCTCTGCTCGACCAGAAGGTCAAGTTCTACGCCTCGCTCGGCAACCACGACGAGTCGAACCAGCGCTTCTACGAACACTTCAACATGAACGGCGAGGAGTACTACCAGTTAAAGAAGGGCCCGATCTCCTTCTACGCGCTCAACAGCAACTACATGGACAAGAAGCAGCTCACGTGGCTCGAAGAGAAGCTGAAGGGCGATACGTCCGACTGGAAGGTCGCCTTCTTCCACCACCCGCCGTATTCTTCGGGCGGCAAGCACGGCTCCTCCTCAAGCCTGCGCCAGGTGGTCGAGCCGCTCTTCGTCAAGTACGGCATCAACGTCGTGCTGGCCGGGCACGAGCACTTCTACGAGCGCGTCAAGCCGCAGAAGGGCATCTACTACTTCATCTCGGGCGCGGGCGGAAAGCTGCGTGAGGGCGACGTGCAGAAGGGCTCGCCGCTCACCGAGAAGGCGTTCGACACAGACCTCTCCTTCATGCTCTTCGAGGTGGTCAAGGACGAGATGCACTTCCAGGTCATCTCCCGCACCGGCGAGACCGTCGACTCGGGCTTCGTCCCCAACCTCCGCAAGAAGGCCGCGACGGCCACAAGTTCGAACTGAGCGCGCAGCGTACGCACAGACGCTTTTGAAACTGAGCGGACGGCCGGGTCGACGCGGGGGGGGGTAACATCGCGCGTCGAACCGGCCGCCCTATTTTTACCGATCCGGCCGCTTTGAGAACCGCAATGAGCGCGACGCACAAACTCGTGACCGCCGAAGAGCTTTTCGCCATGCCGGAGGACGGCTACCGATACGAGTTGGTGAAAGGTGAACTGAGGCGGAAGCCCCTGAACGGGGCAGAGCACGGTATTGTCTGCGCCAACGTGATAGTGAAACTCGGTGGGCACATCAAGTTCCATGGTCAAGGAATCGGCTTCGGGACGGGCACGGGTTTCCAACTCGCGTCAGGGCCAGACACCGTGCTCGCGCCGGACGGAGCTTTCGTTCAAAGGGAGCGAAGCTCCCAAAGCGGCATCCCTGAAACGTACTGGCCGGGCGCGCCAGACCTGGCCATAGAGGTAATCGGCCCCGAAGATATTTTTGAAGAGGTTGAAGAGAAGATTGACGACTGGCTCGTCGCGGGCGCGCGGGCCGTCTGGGTCATTAACTCGAAGCGGCGTGGCGTGACGGTCTATCACTCTATGAGCGACGTGACGCGGCTCTCCGAAGAGGACGAGTTGGAGGGCGGCGACGTGGTGCCGGGCTTTCGGTGTAGGGTGTCGGAGATTTTCGTCTGAGCCACGCTTCGCCTCCTGCAAAAGGTTTGGATCGCAATCTTCCCATCGGAATTTTTGACAGCGGCGTCGGCGGCCTGACGGTCTACCGCGCGCTGCACGCGCGCCTGCCGACGGAGCGTTACGTCTACCTCGGCGACACGGCGCGCGTCCCCTACGGGACGAAGTCGCTCTCGACGGTCGAGCGCTACGCCATCGAGAACGCGCGGTTCCTCGTCTCGCGCGGCGTCAAGCTGCTCGTCGTCGCGTGCAACACGGCGTCGGCGCTGGCTATTCCCGCGGTGCGCGCGGCCGTCTCAGTCCCCGTCGTCGGCATGATCGGGCCGGGCGCGCGCGCGGCCGTGCGCGAGGCGGCCGGCGGGGGCTCGGTCGGCGTCGTCGCCACCGAGTCCACCGTCAAGAGCGGCGCGTACAGCAAGGCCATCCGCGCGCTCGCGCCCGAGACGGAAGTCTACGAGCGCGCCTGCCCGCTCTTCGTCTCGCTGGCCGAAGAGGGCTGGGCCGACTCGGAGGTGGCGCGCATGGTCGCAGAAGAGTACCTCGCAGAGATGCGCGGGCGCGGGGTCGCGGCGCTCGTCATGGGCTGCACGCACTACCCGATTCTGCGGGGTGTGATTCAGGCGGCCGTGGGCGAAGGCGTGCGTTTGATAGATTCCGGCGAGGCGGCGGCCGAGGCCGTCGAAGCACTGATTGACCAAGAAGACTTGCGGCGCACGGCGACGCAGGAGCTGAGGGACTTGCGCGAGGCCGGGGCGCACGCGCGCTACCTGTGCGACGACCTCGACCATTTTTACGTGACGGACGCGGCCGAGCGTTTCGCGCACGTCGCCGAGCGTTTCCTCGGCGCGGCGCCGCGCAGGCTCGAAGCCGTCGAGGTCTGGGGGCACGATGAGCTTCAACCCCGCTAGCAAGATTTACGCGCGCACCGACGGGCGCGCTCCGGACGAACTGCGCGAGCTGCGCATCACGCCCGGCTTCATGCCCTACGCCGAAGGCTCCGCGCTCATCGAGATGGGGCAGACGCGCGTCATCTGCACGGCCACGCTCGACGAACGCGTGCCGCCCTTCCGGCGCAACTCGGGGCAGGGGTGGCTGACGGCCGAGTACTCGATGCTGCCGCGCGCCACGCCGCAGCGCACGCAGCGCGAGACGGGACGGGGCGGCCCCTCCGGGCGCACGCACGAGATACAGCGGCTCATCGGCCGCTCCTTGCGCGCCGTGACGAACCTCTCGAAACTCGGCGAGCGCACCATCACCGTCGACTGCGACGTGCTCCAGGCCGACGGGGGCACGCGCACCGCCGCCATCACGGGCGCCTACGTCGCGCTGGTGCTTGCCTGCCGCCGCCTCGTCAGGGAGAATAGGCTCACAGTCCTGCCGGTCACGGGCGAGGTGGCGGCCGTCAGCGTCGGCGTCGTCGCGGGCACGCCGCTCCTCGACCTCAAGTACGACGAGGACTCGCGCGCCGAGGTGGACATGAACGTCGTCTGTACGGGCGACGGCCGCTTCGTCGAGTTGCAGGGCACGGCCGAGGGCGAGCCGTTCACGCAGGAGCAGATGGACGCGCTGCTCGCGCTCGCGCGCGGCGGGCTCCAGACGCTCCTCGCCGCCCAGCGCGCCGCCGTCGAACAGTCCGGGCTGTGAGAGTCAGACCGCTATACCGCCTTGTTCTAACCCCTTGCAAGGAGTCTAAGAAAGTGTCTGTAAGAACTTTGCACCCCCTCTTCACACTCCCGCGCTTAATCTTCATCGCCGTCCTGCTTTTCGCCGCGCAGGCGGGGGCGCGGGCGCAGGGCATCGGCGCGCACCGCGGCGATGCCGGCGGCGGGACGGCGGGCGGCACGCGCTCCATCCAGGGGCACGTCATCAACCCGACGGGCCGCCTGCCCGAGTCGCGCGTCCGCATCTCGCTCTCAAGCTCGAACGGCGGCGTGCGCGCGGCCACCGCGGGCGAGGACGGCGTCTTCATCTTCAACAACCTTGAGCCCGGCCCCTACGAGCTGACCATCGACGCCGGCAAGGATTACGAGGTGATGCGCGAGTCGGTCTACCTCGGTGGCCTGACGGAGAAGGCGAACGTGCCCGTCTACCTGCGGCTCAGGCCCGAGGCGAACCCGGCGCTCGCGGGCGTGCCGCAGACGGCCGTCGAACTCTACGTCAAGGCGCAGGAGGCCGCGCGCAAGGGCGACGGCGCGAAGGCGCAGTCGCTGCTCACGGACGCCGTCGCGCAGCACCCGCAGTTCGGGCTGGCGCACAACGAACTGGCGATGATTCATCTGAAGGCGGGCGCGCTCGACAAGGCGTCCGAAGAGGCGAAGCTCGCCGCCAAGTCGCTGCCCGACGACCCGCAGGTGCAGTTCAACTACGGGCTCGTCTCGCTCGAGCGGAAGGACTACGCCGAGGCCGAGAAGCAGTTCCGGCGCTCGCTCAAGCGGATGGACAAGTCGGCGCAGGCGCACATGTACCTCGGCGTCGCGCTGATGCGCCTGAAGGCGGCCGACCCGGCCGAGGCGCAGCGCAACCAATCGGAGGCCGAGCGTGAGTTCCAGCAGTCGATCAAGCTCGGCGGCGACTCGGCCGCCCGCGCGCACTACTACCTCGGCGGCCTCTACTGGGGGCGGCGCGAGTATAAGAAGGCGGCCGACGAGTTGGAGACCTACGTCAAGCTCGCGCCCAAGGCCCCGGACGCCGAGCAGGTGCGCGCGACCGTCAAGGAACTGCGGAGCAAGTCTTAAACACGGTCACTTCGGTCACGCGCGTCTCCCCAGGCGTCGGGCAACATCGGCCGCGGGGCGCGGCATCCGAGTTCACACAGACGCCCGCCGAGATTTCTTCCGCCGCCCGCCCCGGGGCGGCGGGTAGCCGGAAGGAGTCACCACGTGAGTATGCGACGCACCCGGAACATCATCATCTGCGCGCTCGCGCTCCTCGCCTGCGGCGCGGCCGCGTCGGCGCAGGAGCAGCCCTACACGAGCGAGACCAACGAGTACGCGCTCGAACTCCCCTCCGAAACCTGGAAGGCCGTCCCGCGCGCCGAGAGCGAGCGCCGGCTCATGGAGTTCGTCAACGGCGTGCGCGCGGACGGCTACCTGCACGTGCGGCGCGAGGCCGTCGAGGGCGACACGAAGCTCCTTGAGTTCGCGCGCGCCGAGGCCGACACGAAGCTGCGCTACCGGCCGGGCTTCGTCATCGGCAAGGACGAGCGCTTCTCGGGGCGGCTGAGCGGCGTCGTCCTCAACTACGAGTTCACGCAGGCCGGCAAGCCGATGGCCGGCCGCGTCTACTACCTCCAGGCTGACGGCCGGACGCTCTACGTGCTCCACTTCACCGGCCTGCGCGACAAGCTCCAGCGCATCCAGAACCAGACCGACGCCATCGCCCGCAGCTTCCGATTGAAACAGTGAGAGACAGTAGTCAGGAGACAGTAGTCAGTAGGGCTTCGCCTTGCAGATGTTGACGATGACGACCGCACGGTTCGAGCGACGAAAGTTCTTCTACTGACTCCTGACTCCTGACTACTTCCTCAATGAAACTAGCCCCGGGTCTCGCCATCCAGAAGTCGCCCATCGACGGGAAGGGCTGCTTCGCGACGCAGTTCTTCCCGAAGGGTAAGAAGATCGCCGAGTACGCGGGCGAGCTCATCTCGGAGCGCGAGGTCGCGCGCCGCATCAAGACGCGCCGCAAGCACCGCATCTGCGCCATCGAGTACGGCCGCCACCTCGACGGCGCGCGCGGCGGCAACGGCACCCACTACATCAACCACTCCTGCCGCCCCAACTCCTACATGCGCCTGACGCGCGGCCACCTGCTCTTCATGGCGCTGCGCGACATCCGCCCCGGCGAAGAGATCACCTGCGACTACATCTCCACACACCACCCCGACGACTACCGCTGCCGCTGCAAGGCCGCGGGCTGCCGCGGCACGATAAATAAGTAGTGATGAGTGATGAGTGATGAGAGGGAAACAAGGCGACTGTCTTCCCTCTCATCACTCATCACTCATCACAGTCTTGGTAGCGTGAAGCCGACCCTGGAGCCGAGCCCCGGTTCGGATTCGAGGAAGACCTGGCCGCCGTGCTGCTCGACGACCTGGCGGACGAAGGAGAGGCCGAGCCCCGTGGACTCTTCCTCCTTAACGCGGCCGTCGCGGGCGACGCGGTAGAACTTCTCCCAGACGCGCTCCTGGTCTTCGGGCGGGATGCCGTAGCCGCGGTCTTCGACCGTGAGCCGCACGGCGTCGGCTTCGAGCGCCGTCGAGAGCGTGACCGACGTGCGCTCGGGGCTGTACTTGATGGCGTTATCGACGAGGTTGGCGACGGCCTGCGTGATGAGACCGCGGTCGGCGGCGACCGGTGGCAGGCGCTGCCCGTCGCGCTCGACCAGGCGGATGCGCTTGCGCTTCGCCACGGGCTGGAAGCTCGTGATCGTCTCGCGCACCACGTCGTCGAGCGTGAGCGGCGAGATGAAGACCTCCTGCCTGTCCTTCTGTTCCAGCTTCGCCACCGACAGGAAGGTCGAGAGCATGCGCGCGACGCGCTGCGACTCGGTGTGGATGATGGTCAGGAATTCGCGCGCGTCCTCGGGGAGTTTGTCGTCCGCCATCAGCAGCTCGGCGAAGCCGTTGATCGAGGTGACGGGCGTCCGCAGCTCGTGCGACATGAGCGAGAGCATGTCGCTCTTGAGCTTGTCCAGCTCCTTCATCCGCGTCACGTCGCGCACGGTGACGGCGAGGCAGAGCGGGAGGGGCGCGCGCGCCTCGTCGCCTCCGCGCTCGTCGGCCGCGGCGCTCGTCACCAGCGCGATGCGCAGCAGCAGCGTCTCGTCGCGGTCGAGGAAGGTCAGCTCGCGCTCGTAAGGCTGTCCCGTCTGGAGCACGCGGCGGACGGCGATCTGCGGCTCGTCGAAGACGCCCGTGCGGAAGCGTTCGAGCAGCGCGAAGAGGTCGAGCTTGCGCCACTCCGCCGAGCCGAGCCGCGCGACCGCGCGCATCGCCGGGTTGACGAAGGCGAGCGTGCCGTCGAGGTACGCGACCGCGTGCGCGTCCGAGCCCTCGGAGAGCACGAGCCCCGCGAAGCCCTGCTCGGTCAAGAGCCCGCTCACCACGCCGAAGGCTTCGAGCCGCTGGCGCGCGGCGCGCGAGGAGTAGAAAGTCTCCCTCTCCCTCGGTACGTCCAACGCGCGCGCGTCGTCGCGTTGCAGGTTGCGCGCGAACTGCGCGCTCACGTTTTCCAGGAGCGGCCTGTCCTCTTCGTCGAACCTTCCGCGCAGACGCAGCAGCAGCGCGCCGACGGCCTGCCCGTCGTGGCACAGCGGCACCGCGACGGTCGAGGCCGTGGCGGCTTCCGCCCCCTCGGCCTTCACCTCAAGCTCGCGCGAACGCATCACGCGCTCGCAGGTCTCGACGCCCTCGCGCCACGCAGAGTTGCTGCCGCCGTCGTCGCGCGCGCCCGCCCGCGCCTGTGCCCGCAGACGCGCGGCCTGCACGGGCGCCCCCCGCTCGTCGAGCCGGAAGATGACCGCCTCTTCGAGCGGCAGCACCGTGTTCAGCAGCCGCAGCCCGCTCAGCAGACGCCCGTCCGCGCCGCGCCCTTCGAGCGCCGAGCGGCGGACGGCCAGGCGCTCGACGTTCTCCGTCAGCAGCGAGTCAATCTTCCACAGCCGCCGCGCCTGCGCCGTCAGGAGCGACCCGAAGCACGCGAACATTATCGGCGCGAACACGATGTCGAGATTCAGGAAGCGCGAGACGAGCAGGGAAACCGCGCACAACATCACGAGCGCGCCCGCCACGACCACGAAGGCGCGGCGCGCGCCCATCCGCTCGGCCGCGAACCCGCTGCCGAGTCCAGCCGCCCCGACCAGAATCAGCACTACCCAGAGCTGCGGCGGCACGCTCGGCGTCGCCGGGTCGTCGAACATGAAGAGCGCCGCGGGCGAGGCCAGCAGCCCCACGCCCCACGCCCCGACCGCCAGCGCCGACACGCCGAGCGATAGCGCCGCCGAAGACAGGAATGATTTGAGGGAGAACGAGATCGGACTTTTCAAGGCTTTATCGGGAAGGTAAGTCTGAGGAAGGAATTTCCGACGGGAACGTCGGGGAACACAACACCCAAATCCAACTTACCACGCCGGCCGATGGGTTAACAAGAAATGATTTTTTTCAGCTCTCGGAGCCCGCCGGCAAGTCTTCGCTCCGGAGGAGCGGGATGTTTATAGCTCCCGGTCTTTCTCTATTCGCCAAGCTCCGGAGGAGCGGCATGTGTATGTCGCCCCTGACGGGGCTCAGTAATTAAAAACAGCACGGGGCTATAAACATGAAGCCCCTCTGGGGCTTTCCGAACAGCCCTTTGTTAGAACTAATAGCTATGTCACGGACGCGAGCGCTTCGAGCAGTTCTTCCTCTTCGGACTCGGCGACGGTGCGGAGGTCGAGGACAAGGCGATCGTCGAGTATGCGCGCGACGACGGGGGGCGAGTGTTGACGAAGCCGCTGGTCGAGCGAGTCGGCCGAGTGTCGCGGGTGCTTGAGGGCGATGAGCGCGGTCGGCGGGTGCGTGGTCGGCGCGGAGCCGCCGCCGACGGCCGACTCGCCTTCGATAATCTCGAAGTTGAGAGTGTCCCGGTCGAGACGTGAACGCAGTCGGTCGGCAAAAGCGCGTGCGCGCCGCTCGATGTCGGCGCGCGTGGCGGAGAGCATCGCCAGCGCGGGCACCTCGCGCGCGGCCTCGCCCCGCCGGTAGGCTTCGAGCGTCGCTTCGAGCGCGGCCAGCGCGAGCTTGTCCGCACGCAGCGCACGATACAGCGGATGACGGCGCAGGCGTTCGACCGTCTCGCGGCGTCCGACGACGAGGCCGGCCTGCGCCGCGCCGAGCAGCTTGTCGCCGCTGAAGCTGACAACGTCGGCGCCCTGCGAGACGGAGTCGCGTATGACGGGTTCGCCCGAGAGCCCGTGCGGCGCGAGGTCGATGAGCGCGCCGGAGCCCGCGTCTTCGTAGAGCAGCAGCCCGTGTTCGTGCGCGAGCCGCGCAAGCTCTTCGAGCGTGGGCGCGGACGTGAAGCCGACGATGCGGTAGTTCGAAGGGTGCACGCGCATCAGCAGGCGCGTGCGTTCGTTGATGGCCTGCTCGTAGTCGGACGGCCGCGTGCGGTTCGTCGTCCCGACCTCGACCAACGCCGTGCCGGACTGCGCCATCACGTCGGGCACGCGGAAGTCGCCGCCGATCTCGACCAGCTCGCCGCGCGAGACGATTGTCTCGCCGTCGCGCGCCAGCGCCGTCAGCACGAGCAGCGCGGCGGCGGCGCAGTTGTTGACGACGAGTGCCTCTTCGGCCCCGGTCAACTCCGCGAGCAGCGCTTCGGCGCGCGCGCCGCGCCGGCCGCGCCGGCCGGTCTCCGTGTCGTATTCGAGCGTGCAGTAGCCCGCGGCCTCCTGCGCGACGGCGCGGCGCGCGGCTTCGGAGAGCGGCGCGCGCCCGAGGTTCGTGTGCAGCACGACGCCGGTCGCGTTGATGACGCGGCGCAGTCCCCGCGCACGCTCGCGCTCCGCGGAGATTGTGAGCCGCCGCGCGGCTTCCGCGAGCAGAGACGCGCGCGCGCCGTCGCCGTCCGTCGAAGCCGCTTCGGGACTCGAACGGAGTTCTTCGCGCAGCTCGTCGGTCACGGCGCGCGCGAGTGCGGTCAGGCGCTCGGCGCCGAGCGCGTCGCGGAGCGCGTTGGCTTCGGGCGTGCGCAGCAGCGCATCTATCGAGGGGAGCGCGCGCAGTCTCTCTGTCAGGGTCGAATCTGGCATGTCGGCCGAGCCGGTAGTCAGGGACGAGACGTTAGTGGTAAGTTTGAATGGCGGCCCCGCGGCGCCGCAGTATTCTACGCCGCGCGCCACCCGGTTGAGAAACAGAAAAACCGTGAACTCACATACCACGACGAGGATGATGAATGCGCCGACGGTCTTCGGCGCGGCCGAGGACGGCGACGCCGCCGTAGTCGCGCGGCTGTTGGCCTCGGGCGCTTCCGCGGACGAGCGCGTCAAGCCCGGCGGCGAGACGCCGCTCATGCGCGCCGCCGCGCGCGGTCACGAGACGGTCGTGCGCGTGCTGCTCGACGCAGGCGCGGACGCGTGCGCGCGGCGCGCGGACGGCTTCACGCCCCTCATCCTCGCCGTCTTCTTCGGGCACGAAGGGGTCGTGCGCCTGCTCGTCGAGCGTGGCGCGGACGCCTCCGCGCGTACCAGTCTGGGGACGACGGCCGCGCGCTGGGCCGAGTCACGCGGCTTCGCCGCGATGGCAGATGTTCTGCGCGTGGCCGAAGCGTCCACTCTGCACATCGTCGCTGCCGCGGACGTATCTGGGAAGCCCGAGTCAGTTCGCGCGAGGGACACGACGACGACGAAGTCATCCGACGAGGTCGAAATCTTCTCAAAGCGCCGCACGCGGGCGGACGCGGGCAGGGCGGACGCGGGTAGGGAAGAGCGTGCGGCCGATTCGCAGGCTCGCGCTTCGGACAGAGATGCCCTGCGCGAGGGCGTTTCAGCGGAGGATGACCATTCGTCGAATGTGACGACGATGGCGGGCGTCTCGGTCAGGCGCGGCGGACAAATCCCCACACACCCTTCGGCTTCGACCTTCCGGTTCGGGCACTTCATGCGCTCATGGCAGGGGGCTGTGGGCGCGCTGCTTCTGTTGGCCGCCTTCGGGGTCGCGGTCTTCGCGCTCATGCGTGGAGGCACAGCGCCGCGCGACGCCGTGCTCCCCGCGCCCGCGCCGACGGCGCCGCAGGCGGCTGCGCAACAGGCGCCCGCGCCGCCGCTCCCGACGCCGGAGCCGTCGCCCGCCTTCCCCACGCCCGACCCGCAAGGGATCATCCCTGTGCCCGAGCAGGGCTACCCCGTGCCGAACACGACCGGCCAGCCCTACTACGTCACCACCGGCCCGGCCGTCCCCGTCGCGTCCGGCGCGCCGAACGATTTGACCGTCGTCACCGAGAACGGCTCGACCTCTTCACAGGACGCCGGACAGTCCGGGCGCAGGGGAGGCGCTAACAACAACTCAGCGCCCGCCCGCAACGACAACGCCTCCGACGCCGCCCCGCGCCCCGCGCGCACGCCCGAACCCGAACAGCAGCGCCCAGCGCCCCCCGCCGCACCCCCGAACCAGACGCCCCCACCCGCCACACAGCCCACCCCCGGCCGCGCCAAAGTCATTCAATGGCCGCCACAGTAATGAAAGGGTTTTTGGGTTTTAGGTTCTGGGTGTTGGTTTGTTGGATATTAACTGTGCCCTTACCAACACCCAACACTCAACACCCCTTCCTAAAGTTGTTGACACCCTCCGAGCCTAAAACATATTCTCGAAAGTGAGGCCGCGCGGGCGGCCTCGTGAGGAGTTAAAGACTGTGCCGATTCGCGAGAACAAGTTCGCACGCCGCGCTCGCGAGCGTGATGTGAGTGTGAACACGAAGAAGGTCGTGATGCGCGACCAGCAGCCGACGGTCGAGGAGCAGTTGGCGCGGCTCGAAGAGGACATCCGCCGCCTCAAGGTCGAGTTCGACATCTACTTCAACGGCGCGGCCAAGCGCCCGCCCTATGACACGAAGGGGCGCGTCGATACCCTCATCAAGCGCCTCGCCGACGAGCGCACGCTCACCTTCGCGCAGCGCTACCAATACAACTCGCTGGCGGCGCGCTACAACTCCTTCATGCAGCTCTGGCGCAGGACGATGCAGGAGCGCGAGGAGGGGCGCGGCCCCTCGCGCCGCCCCGCGCCGACGCCCGAACCCGAGGCGACCCCCGCCACCTTCGTCTGCTCCGACCCGCGCGGCGACGTGCGCACCGTGCGCGGCCTCTACGAAGCGCTCGTCGAGGCCCGCCGCAAATGCGGCGAGCCGGCCGACGACCTCTCCTTCGCCCGCTTCCACCGCATGGTCGCCGAGAAGACCGAGGTGCTCAAGGAGCGCGCCGGCTGCGAGCGCGTGCACTTCTCCGTCGCCGTCAAAGACGGCCGCGTCCAGTTCAAGGCGAAGGCAGAGAAGTAAGAGTCAGGAGTCAGAAGTCAGAAGGAAGACAAGAGCGGCGCGCCCGGCCTGAAGGCTGAGACGCGCCGCTCCTGTTTTTATTCTGACTTCTGACTCCTGCTCTTCAAAAAGCAGAAGGCAGTCAAGACCTTGACGGTTTTGACTGCCTTCTGCGTACTGCCTTACTGCTTTCTTGAGTGCTGAGTGCGCTTGCCGGCTCGTTGCGAAAGTCCGGAAGCGGTCAGTGGCCTTCAACGAAAGCTGAAGTGTTCAGTTGGGGAGAGTTACAACTTCATCACCTTCTCGGCCTGCGGCCCCTTCGGGCCCTGCGTGACCTCGAATTCGACCTCCTGGCCCTCTTCGAGGGTCTTGAAGCCGTCGCCCTGGATGGCGCTGTAGTGAACGAAGATGTCGGAAGAGCCGGGCTGCTCGATGAAGCCGTAGCCCTTCGCGTTGTTGAACCACTTGACCTTACCGGTAATTCTAGGCATAGCTGACGAATCCTCCTAACGATTCGGTGAAAAGGGTCTGGCGGAATATCAAGGGCATCCGCCGTCCCCGCAAGGTTGATTCACGAGCCGGCGCGCGCCCGCAACGAGACGCGCCCAAACACTCAAAAAAAATGCCCGCGACCGATGGCCCCCGGCTTAAAGCCTTTTGGAGACATCGTTCACGGACAGGGAGGGAACCACTGCAACTTCATTGCTAACGCTTGCAAGTCTAACGGTTTGGGCGAGTTAAACCGCCCGTGGCGGGTTGACGACGGCGCATAATAAGCGGAACCGTACGCTCTGTCAACACAAAAATTCACGCCGCCCGAAGGTTGATGCCCGCCGCAGGCTCTTCAGGCTACCGCGCCGGCAGGTAATGCAGCGGGCTGACGGGCAGGTCTCCGAGCCGCACCTCGTAGTGGAGGTGCGGCCCCGTCGAGCGCCCCGTGGAGCCGACGAGCCCCAACTCCTCGCCGCGCCTAAGTTCCTGACCGGCCGCGACTTCTATCTTCGAAAGGTGTCCGTAGCGCGTCATCAGGCCGTTGCCGTGGTCGATGACGACCGTCTGGCCGTAGCCGTTCTTCCAGCCCGCCTCCACGACCGTGCCGTCGGCGGGCGCGAGGACGGGTGTGCCGTGCGGGGCGGCGATGTCCTGCCCTGGGTGGAACTCTGAGCCGCCGCCCCCGAACGGGTTGCCGCGGTAGCCGAAGCTGTCGGTGGACTCGCCCTCGACCGGCCAGATGGACGGGACGCGCGCGCGCTCCTTGAGCGCCGCCTCGTAAATCAGCAAGTCCATCTCCAGCCGCGAGGCGCGCAATTCAAGAAACTCGACCGAAGCGGCGTCGAGCGCGGGGCCGCCCGCGCCGTGCGGGCTCGTGCCCTCCTCCTGCTGCTGCTCCTCCTGCCCCTCGGCGGGGACGCCGGACATCTCAACGAGCCGGCGCGAGGCGTCTTCGATAGCGTCCACGCGGTTTTCGAGCTTCTGTAGCTGCTGGCGCTGGCGCTCGTTCTCGATGCGGAGGCGGTTGTTCTCCTCCTCGATGCGCAGGTGCATCGCCTGCTGCGTCAGGCCGTAGACGCCGTAGGCGGCCGCGCAGAAGAGACAGGCGACGACGAGCGCGGAGGCTTTGACCCAGCGCTTGTGGATGGTGACGCGGCGGACGTAGGAACGTGAACGCGAGGTAGTAGAAACGATGAAAGCGTAAAAACGCTCGTCTCTGTTCATCGGAGTGTGCTCCTTGGGCGCCCCGTCCGCGCGCCACACTTTGGGGGAGCAGGCACACGGATGAACGCGAAAGGCACTGTCTGCCGAAAGAAGGCGACGAGTGCGAAAACTATTTAATTTCCGGGTTGCTAGTTTGCGAGACCCTTCCTGAAGGTGCTGCCGAGGCCCGCCTTTTGTAGATACAACCAAGGCGGGAGCCTGATTTGGGGCTGCACAAGGAGCTAGACCCTACCACAGGGGTCTTTTGATTGCAAACTGTCAAGAAGTCAGAGCTATGAGCGGTTTTGTTAAGGCAATAAAACGCCCGCCGCCTGGTGCCTCGTAACGGGCACCAGGCGGCGGGTCATGACGGGACAAACTAGTTAAGCCGGACTTTAAAGCTCTTCGGCCTCGCGGCGGCGGCGGTTGCGCGCGCTGAGGATGGTGATGACGATGAGCAGCATCAGTGCGATGAAGGCGACGACGACGCCGACCTTGAGGATGAACGTCAGGAAGCCGACAAACGCGATGAGCTTCTTGACGAGGATGATGAGCAGCGCGATGAGCGCCGCAATGCTGCCTAAGCGACCTGCCGCCATGAGAAAACCTGACATCTCTTTAAATCTCCTTCCCCGTACCGAACGCTCGAACCCTTTGCGCCTTGCGCCGCAAACATCTTAACAGAAACCGCGGCCGGAAATCCCGACCCCGCCCGTCTCTAGAACCGCGGCTCGTTGGGCCAGCCTCCGACCGGCTCGCGCGAGGAGACCTGCGTCACCAACTCGCCCGTCCCGAACCGCGTCACCTCCGAAGGCAGCGAGCCCGTCGCCCCGCCGACCACCGAGGGCGGCCGCGAGAACGTGTCGAAGTTCGGCGTTTCGCGCCGCGAGCCCCGCGCCCGCGCCCAGTCGAAGAGCATGTACGCGCCGAGCAGCACGAGCACGACCGGCAAAAACTCCCTGACGGGCAGCCGTACGTTGAAGATCGTGTGGAGCAGGAAGACCGTGCCGAGCGAGATCATCGTCACGGCCCACGCCAGCGGATTCCCGTAGAGCCTGCGCGCGATGGCGTCCTGCTCGGCCTCGGGCGCGAGGCCGGAGCGTATGAGCTGCGCGGTGCGGACGGCGTCCACGGCCGCGAACAACCACGTGCCGATGATGCCGAGAACGAAGAAGAGCGTCCCGTCGGTGACGGTCGCCATCTGGAAGAAGCTGGCGAAGATGGTGAAGTGGACGAGCGCCTTCGAGGTCTGCCCGTTGTAGGCCGCGCCTAAGCCCGGGCAGATGAGCGAGAGCAACAGCGCCACGAACGCCGAGGTCTTACGCCGCACGACGCCGGCCGCGCCGGGTCGAGCCTGCTGCTGTTGCAAGGTTTCGACGCCCGCGACGATGCAGTCCTGACAATAAGGGAAGCCGCGTATGCGGTGGTCGCACGCGGGGCACAGGGGGCGCCCGCAACGGCTGCACTGCACGACCGCGCGGTTCGTCAGGTGATACGCACAACTCATCAGACCTGCTGCCAAGACTTTCGCCCCGCCTCCCGCTCAAGTTACTTCTGCTGCTGGTTGCTGTTCGGGTTCTGCTGTTGCTGCTGCTGGCCGGAGTTGTTCGTGCCCCCCGACTGCGGCGCGGCGACGAGCCCGGTGGTCGCGCGCTTGATCGCGTCAGCGCGGACGGCGCCGTAGCTGTAAGTCTGCGAGGCCAGGCGCAGGCTCTTGTTGTACATGCCGGCGATGGAGCCGTCGTCGGAGAGCGTGCTCGTGCCGACGAGCACGGCCAGCAGCACCATCGTCGCCACGGTGGCGAGTTGCGGCGTGACCATCACGTCGAGCCAGCCGCGCATCCACTCCGTGATGCGCGCGCCCAGCGGCGGGCGGACGGCCTCGGCCTCGGTCGTGCCGAGCGTCGCCTGAAGTATGCGCGCGTGCAATCCCGCGGGCACGGTCAGTTCGTCGCTGATGTAGGAGGAGCAGGCGCCGATGGCGCGCACGACCTGACCCGGCAGGTCTGAGCAGGGGTCGCAGAGCGCCGCGTGGCGCTCCCAGCGGTGGTAGAGGGCGGCGGGGATGAAGCCGTCGAGGTAGTCCGTCAGGTGCTCCTCGAACTCTTCGCACCTCATCGCCGTCTCGGGCGCCGTCTTCAGAAGGATGCGCGCCTCCAGTCCCGGCGTGGGCTGCGGCGGCATGTCGGCGCGGCACTCGACGATGGCGTTCTTGACTTCGTTCAGGAGGTCGTGGCAGACGGGACAACGCAGGGCGTGCTCGCCGAACGCGCGCTGGGTCTCGCTTTCGAGCGCGCCGTCGAGGTAGTCCGTCAGACGATCCTCAAACTCTGTGCAAAGCATTCTAAATCCGCTCCATCCCTTCCACTCCTGATGTTAAAACGACCGGCGCCCACCAAGGTTCGTTCACCCTACGAACCGGGGACGCCCCGACACCGGCAATCTCATCAAACGTCGCTCATCGCGACCACCCGCATCCGGCGCAGGATTTTCGCCAACTCGATGCGCCCGCGGTTGATGCGCGACTTGACCGTGCCCTCTGGAATCTTCAAGTGGTCGACGATCTCCTGGTAACTCAACTCCTCGATGTCTCGGAGGATGACGCAGGTTCTCAAGTCCGGCGGCAGCTTATCAATCGCCGCCTGCACCTGCTCGCCCAACTCCTGCCGCTCCATCTCGCGTTGCGGCGTGTTGCCGGCGGCGCGCAGGTGGTAGGTGTGACCCTCGATGTCTTCGGCCTGCGTGTCCTGCGGGGCGCGCTGGCGACGACGGTAGTCGTCGATGACCAGATTACGTGCGAGGCGCATCAACCAGTTTTGCAGGTCGCCCTGCTTCGGGTCGTACTGTTCGAGCGAGCGGTAGACGCGGACGAAAACCTCCTGCGTCAGGTCTTCCGCCGCGTCCGAGCGCGACGTGAAGCGGTAGGCGAGGTTGTAGATGCGGCGGGAGTAAGTGGAGACAATCTCCTCCCATGCCGCGCCGTCCCCGGCTCGACACCTCCTGACCAACTCAGCACCTTCGCCGACACTCACCGCCGTGACTACTCCCACCTCGCGCCCCTTCAACTCCCTCCGCGGCCTCGGTTTAAGCGTCCCGCGTGGGTAGTCAACCCATTGTCAAACGGGCATTACGACCGCCTGAAGGGGAAAGTTCCCGCCGCCCCCGCGCGCCCCGAGGCGGCCATTTTCGGCGCTACTCGGCGCCCCGGAATCGGGCCGGAGACCCCCGCGGCGTCCCGGCCCCCGCTGTGACTATTATAGCCGAACGATGTTACACTATATCTTGTGTCCAACAGCACGCGAAGTCAAACCCGTACACAAGTAAGAGTCTGTCCGCGCGTCCTTCCGCGCGGCGCGGCGGGCCGGGGGCGAGCAAGGCGGGGCTATCTCTTTTGCGTAAACACCTGAAATTCGTCGCCCTCTGTCTGGTCGCCGGCCTCGCCCTGTGGTGGTTCGGGCGGGGCATGGACTGGGACAAGGCTTGGGCGGCCATGAAGCGGGCCGACTGGCCGCTGGTGGCGCTGGCCGCGACCATCATCTGTTCGACGTGCCTGATACGGGCGTTTCGCTGGAAAACCCTCCTGCGGCCGCTCGCGCCGGACGCGTCTTTGCGCGAGGCTTTCGCGGCGACGTGTGTGGGCTTCGGCGCCATCTTCCTGGTGGGGCGCATGGGCGAGGTCGTCCGCCCCGCGTTTCTGCCGCTGCGCGACCGCGCGGTGAAACCCGGCGCGGCCTTCGTCACCATCGCGCTTGAGAGAGTTTTTGACACGGCGGCCGTCATCCTGCTCTTCGCCGCCAACCTGCTCTTCGTGCGGCTGCCGGGCGTGGACGCGGCGACTTTCGCGCAGGTGCGCAACGCCGGGCTCCTGATGTTCGCGGGGGCCGTCGTGGGTCTGGGCGCGCTCTACTGGTTCGGGCGCCGCGCGGAGGGCGTGACGGCGTGGCTCGAAGCGAGGCTGGGTCGCCTGCCGCGCGCGTTGCGCGGGGCGGGCGGGGTGGTTGTGGGGCTCTTGGGGCAGCTCGGGCGGACGTTGGCGGTGCTCGCGGGCGGACGGTCTCTGCTCGCCACGGCCGGTTGGACGGCGGCGCTGTGGGGGGCCATCACGCTGGCGAACATGCTGACCTTGAGGGCCTTCGGGCTGGGCGTGGGCGTGAGCGAGACGGTTTTCGTGCTGGGCTGGTCGCTGGTCGGGTCGGTCGTGCCGACGCCGGGGGCGGGGGCGGGGACGTATCACGCGGCGACGGCGTTCGGGCTGACGCACTATCTCGGCTACCCGGCCGAGCAGGTGCAGCCGGCCGTCATCATCCTGCACCTCGTCGTCTTCGGCTCGCCGATCTTCTTAGCGATCTACTACTTCCTGCGCAGCGGCTTCAGCGTCGCGCGGCTGCGCGAGCTGGTCGCGGCCGAAGAGGCCGAGGCGCGGGACGCTGCCGGGCGCGCGGGTGGCGCGAAGGCGGGAGGCGGCGCCGCGCGCGCGGCGAAGGCTTGAAAAGACGCGGGTGAGGGAAGGCTCGAAACTCCCTTTGAGCTTCAACCAGAGGACGCTCTTATGAGATGCCCCTTCTGTACCTACCTCGAAGACAAGGTCGTCGATTCGCGCGAATCGCGCGAGGGCGACTCGATTCGCCGCCGCCGCGAGTGCCTGCGCTGCGAGCGGCGGTTCACGTCCTACGAGCGCATTGACGAAATCCCCTACATGGTCGTCAAGAAGGACGGCCGGCGCGAGCCCTTCGACCGCAACAAGGTCATGGCGGGACTGCTGCGCGCCTGCGAGAAGCGCCCCATCCCGGCGACCAAGCTCGACAGCATCGTCAACGCCGTCGAGAAGTACGTCCAGGAGTCGCCCGAGCGTGAGCGCCCGACGACGAAGGTCGGCGAGATGATCATGCGCCGCCTCAAAGAACTGGATAAGGTCGCCTACGTGCGCTTCGCCTCCGTCTACCTGGAGTTCGAGGACGTGACCGAGTTCATGAAGGAGTTGAAGACGCTCGTCCGCAAGCGCGACGGCGCCGCCGCACGGAAATGAAGAGGGCGTTGCACGCGGCGATTTTCGACAGGGGCGAGCTGGAGCGCCTGCGGGCGCGCGTGGGCCGCCTGTTCGTGGCCTTGCAGGAGGCTTCGGAGATGGCCGCAGGCGAGGCGGGCGCGGCGTGGCTCCCGGCCGTGGACGTGTGCGAGTCCGGGGAGTGTGTGACGGTGACGGTCGAGCTGCCCGGCGTGCGCGCCGAGCAAATCGAGGTCGCGCTCACCAACGAGGAGCTGCGCGTCCGCGGCCGCAAGCGCAAGGGCGCACCGCGGGGCGTCATCTCGCATCTATGTTCAGAGCGCAGCTTCGGGCAGTTCGCGCGCGCCATCCCGCTGCGCTGGCCCGTCCGCAAGGACGGCGCCGCGGCCGAACTCCGTGACGGCGTGCTCACGATTCGGCTCCCGAAGCTCGAAGACCGCCGCGGCGTCGAACACAGGATTGAGGTAAAGGATGGTGATGGGTGATGAATAATAAGTGATAAGAATGAAGCACAAGCGGTGTACTTTCTTATCACTCATCACTTATCACTCAAAAAGTTATGCCCCAGATTGCAAACATAGCCGATTCGATTGAGACGGTGGACGCCGGCGAGCAGCAGTTGCAGATACCCGAGTACCTGCCGGTGCTGCCGCTGCGCGACATCGTCATCTACCCGTTCATGATCGTGCCGCTCTTCGTCTCGCGCGAGAAGTCCATCCGCGCGGTGGACGAGGCTTTGGGCGAGAACCGCATGATCTTCCTCGTCTCGCAGCGCGACCTCGACAAGGAGGAGCCGGCGGGCGAAGACCTCTACACGACGGGCACGGTGGCCGTCATCATGCGCATGCTCAAGCTCCCCGACGGGCGCATCCGCATCCTCGTGCAGGGTCTGGCGCGCGCGCACGTCGAGGAGATTACCGACACGGGCGAGTATCTGAAGGCGCGCCTGACCGCGATGCACGAGACGGGGACGGCCGAACGCTCGCTCGAAGTCGAGGCGCTCGTGCGCAACGTCCGCGCCTCGATGGAGCGCGCGACGAATCTCGGCAAGAACATCTCGCCCGAGGTGATGGCCATCGTCGCCGGCCTCGACGATGCCGGCCGTCTCGCAGACCTCGCCGCGTCGAATTTGGAGCTGAAAGTCGAGGACGCGCAGTCTGTCCTGGACATCTCCGACACGACCGCGCGCCTCAGGCGCGTCAACGAGCTGCTGAACAAGGAGATCGAAGTCCTCACCGTCCAGCAGGAGATCAACACGCAGGCGCGCGCCGACATCGACCGCTCGCAGCGCGAGTTCTTCCTGCGCCAGCAGTTGAAGGCCATCCAGACCGAGTTGGGCGAGGGCAACGAGCTGGCCGAGGAGATCGCGCAGTTCCGCGAGAAGATCGAAGCCTCCGACATGCCGAAGCACGCCGAAGAGGAGGCGCTGCGCCAGTTGAAGAAGCTGGAGCGCATGCACCCGGACGCGGCCGAGACGGCGACGCTGCGCAACTGGATGGAGATCATGACCGACCTGCCCTGGTCGAAGGCTTCGGTCGATAACCTCGACCTCATCCTGGCGCAGCAGATTCTCGACGAAGACCACTACGGCCTTGAGAAGGTCAAGGAGCGCATCGTCGAGGCGCTGGCCGTCCGGAAGCTGAAGGAGAAGCCGAAGGGCTCGATTCTCTGTCTGGTCGGCCCCCCGGGCGTCGGCAAGACTTCCTTGGGGCGTTCCATCGCGCGCGCGCTCGACCGCAAGTTCGTGCGGCTTTCTCTGGGCGGCCTGCACGACGAGGCCGAGATTCGCGGCCACCGCCGCACCTACGTCGGCGCGATGCCGGGGCGCATCATTCAGGCGTTGCAGCAGGCGGGGACGAACAACCCGCTCATCATGCTCGACGAGATCGACAAGGTCGGCGCAGACTTCCGCGGCGACCCTTCGTCGTCGCTCCTCGAAGTGCTCGACCCGGAGCAGAACAATTCGTTTCGGGACAACTACCTCGGCGTCACCTTCGACCTCTCGAACGTGATGTTCATGACGACGGCCAACATCCTCGACACCGTCCAGCCCGCGCTGCGCGACCGCATGGAGGTCATCCGGCTGGCGGGCTACACCGAGGAGGAGAAGTTGGAGATTGCGCGCCGCCACCTCCTCCCCAAACAGATCGAGGAGAACGGCATCACGGCGAAGAACGTGCAGCTCTCGAAGAAGGCGCTGTCGGTCATCGTCCAGCAGTACACGCAGGAGGCGGGCCTGCGTCAGTTGGAGCGCGAGATCGGCCGCGTCTGCCGCAAGGTCGCGCGGCGCATCGCCGAGGGGCGCTCGGAGACGGTGCGCGTCACGCCGAAGAACATCCACGAGTACCTCGGGCCGCCCAAGTCTTTCCCCGAAGAGGTGCTGCGCAAAGACCAGATCGGCGTCGCCACGGGGCTGGCGTGGACGGCCGTCGGCGGCGACGTGCTCTTCATCGAGGCGCTGCGGATGAAGGGGAAGGGGCAACTCGTTCTCACCGGCCAACTCGGCGAGGTGATGCGCGAGTCGGCGCAGGCCGCCTACTCCTACGCCAAGTCGCGCGCCAAGGAACTCGAAATCCCCGAGGATGACTTCGAGAAGTACGACATGCACATCCACATCCCCGAGGGCGCCATCCCGAAGGACGGCCCCTCCGCGGGAATCACCCTGGCGACGGCGATGGTCTCGTCGCTCTCGCAGCGCGCCATCCGGAAGGACGTGGCGATGACGGGCGAGATAACCCTGCGCGGGAACGTGCTGCCCGTCGGCGGCGTCAAGGAGAAGGTGCTGGCCGCGCGCCGCGCGCGCGTCACCAAGGTCATCCTCCCGCACCTCAACCGCCGCGACATGGACGAGATTCCGAAGGAGCTTTTCGGAGAGATGACGTTCATCTTCGTCGAGAACGTCCGCGAGGTCTTCCGCGAGGCTCTGAAGGAGCGGGCCCCGGCCCCGGCCGCGCCCGTCCAGCGCCCGCCGCGACTGCCGCAGGCGGCCGCCCCGCGTGTCTGAGGCCGATTTCGAGGCCGGTTAATTTGACCGATGCCGAAAGCCGGACTGCCCGGCCCCGTCCCAAGTTCCAGTAAAGCTTGAGACGGGGCCGGGCAGTCCCTTTTTAGACGCCGTTTAGCCGGGTTCCCGGCGTCGTCCGGGCGCAACCCGCGGGGCGCCCCCGGCATCTTAAGATTCCCCTCCGGCGAAGCGAAAGAATACAGGAAACGCGTGCCGTTTCGCCTTTTATTTGCATATAGATGCGGGCGTAAGGGTTGCGTATTTAGTGAGGGCTGTGATAACCTCCCGGACGGTTTCCGAGGGCTCTGCTCTCCGCCAGGGAGTCCCAACGCAGCAGAGTCGTCTTCCCTATATAAGGGTTTTCATCTTTTAGGAACTTTAGTGGATGCCGCTCGTGCGACCCCCTCGTCTCAGGTCGCCATCGTGGATTCGCTTTTATCTCGCAAAGGAGATCAACGATTGAAGAACACGAGCCTCCCCCGCCGTTTATCTAGCGCCGCGATGCTCGCGACGTTGCTGCTCCCCTCCGTCTTGCTCCAGGCCCAAGTATCCCAGCAATCATACCTCCGCAACACGCCCAGCGAGATCGAGCGCGAAGACCCGCGCGTCAACAGGATCATTGAGGACGCCGAGAAGCACTTCAAGCTCGGCGAGCTGAACCTCCAGGATCAGAAGCGCCAGGCCGCCCGCGAGGCGTTCGACAAGGCGGTTGACACCGTCCTTGAGTCCGGGATGGACGTGCGCTCGAACCCGCGGCTGAATCGCTACTACCTTGAGCTGGTCGAGCGCGTCTACCGTTACGAGGTGCCGCAGGCGCTCCCCAACGCGCCCCGCACGCAGTCGGACGCCTCCTTCGTCGCGGTCGCGCAGCAAACGGGCGGCGTCCAGACGCCCGCCCCCGTCGAGGTCGGCTTCGCCGAGCAGAAGTTCGAGCCGTCGCCGCTCGACGACCTGCGTACGCTCAAGCTCGACGAGAAGGAGTCGCAGGTCTCGGACGAGGAAGTGGCGAAGCTTGAGAACGAGATTAAGAGCACGCTCGACTTCAAGTTCACCCCGCACCCGCTCGTCCAGGGCTTCATCAACTACTACCAGGGCCGCGGACGCGGCACGATGGAGACGGGCTTGCGCCGCTCCGGCCAGTACATGGCGATGGCGCGGAAGATTTTCCGCGAGGAGGGCGTGCCCGAGGACATCGCCTGGCTCGGACAGGTCGAGAGCGCCTGGCGCCCGACCGCGCGTTCGTGGGCCGCGGCTTCGGGTCTGTGGCAGTTCATCCCCGGCACTGGCGCGCGCTTCGGCCTGCGCCAGACGGCCTACGTTGACGAGCGCAACAGCTTCGAGAAGGCGACGCGCGCCTCCGCCCGCTACCTGAAGTGGCTGCACAACCGCTTCGGCAACTGGGAGCTGGCGATGGGCGCCTACAACACGGGCGAGGGCAACATCGACCGCGCCATCCGCCGCGCGGGCGTCTCGGACTTCTGGACGATCTACCCGTACATCGCGCAGGAGACGCGCAACTACGTCCCGAACATCCTCGCGGTCATCATCATCGCGAAGAACCCGGAGAGGTACGGCTTCCGCAACGTCCAGCGCATGTCGCCGCTCGCCTACGACACGGTGAGCATCCCTTCGGCCACGAGCCTCCAGTTGGTCGCGGCGCTGACGGAAACGAGCGTGGACAACCTCCGCAGCCTCAACCCCGAGCTTCGGCGCGACTCGACGCCGCCGGGCGAGGCGTACCTGCTCCGCGTCCCGCCCAAGCGCGGGCACCAGATGGTCGCCCTGCTCAAGCGCATCCCGGCCGACCGCCGCAACCAGATGGCGCGCGTCGTCCAGGCCGCGCCCGGCGAGAGCTTGGAGACGGTCGCCTCGCGCTTGGGCGTGAGCGCCGCCTCGCTCCAGCAGTTGAACGCGGGCGTTGACCTTACGAAGGGCGGCACGCTCCTCGTCCCCGCGGGCGGCCGCGTGGTGCAGACGCTCAAGTCCTACGAGCGCCCGAACAGCAGCAGCGCGCCGGCCGGCGCCGGCCTCGTCAGCTACAGGGCGAAGGGCGGCGAGACCATCGCGCAGATCGCGGCGCGCTACGGCGCCTCGGTCGCCGAGGTGGCGAAGATCAACGGCGTCGCGGCCGACGCGCCGCTCGCGGCCGGCCAGCAAATCAGGGTGCCGCAGTCCAAGTCGGCGAACGCGCCGGCCGCCCCCGCGCGCCGCCGGTAAGAGTTAAATGAAGCGCCCCACCGACCGGGGCGCCTACGGCAAAAGGCGAGCGCGCTTTTGGTAACGACCAGGAGCGCGCTCGTTCTCGTTTCCACGACACGGCGCCCGCCAGCGCCTCACCGAGACGCTCACGCTGGCACGCCTATGCTCTTCCGCACGCAGTCCGCCGCCGTCTACGGCATTTATATCCACTCTCAATATTTTGTATTTCAATGTAACCCTATTTATCAATTGACAATCGCTCTGCATCAGAGCAAGTCTTGCGATATCTTGTAAGGGTACCCATCCTTATTACCTAAGCTCATTCCATCAGAAAGACGATTGATAAGCTCCTTTTCAGTTAACCGTTTTAAGCATATTTGAGCTTGGCGGCGGCTAATCGCACACTCCTCCATCAACTCCTGTAGACGGACGCAACCAAGAATTAGAGGAAGACAACGCCCGACTGCGGGAGGAGAACGCTTGTATAAGGCAGGGAAGCTTAAAGGTGCTGCCGGCCTTGAGGTAGTGAAGATAGTAGTTTTATTCTTGGCTATGGCTTGGCTCCCGCTCAACTATCCGACTCCAGTTCAAAGCTGGATCAGGCCGCCTGCCGCTTCTGTTCGTGGAGATTTAGTGTGTCGGGTCTGAATGAAAGTACGTACTCGTTATTCTGGAGGGTGGCATGGCTAAAAAAAATGCGACCGCGCTCGCTGAAGAAGAACCAGAAGTAATCATTGAGCAGGAAGACGACGAAACTCCGCTGGACATCGCCCCAGACCGCCGCCGCGTTAAGACGGAAAAGAGTGACTTGCCCGTAGAGACGCTCCACGGCTGGGTCACGCGGGGCAAAATAAATCCGCAGCCGGAGTTTCAGCGGTACTTTGTTTGGAACAACGTCAAGGCGAGCCGCCTAATTGAGTCTCTCCTCTTAGATATTCCTATTCCGGTCGTTTATGTCGCCGAGGAAGCTAATAAGACCTACTCCGTCGTTGACGGCCAGCAGCGAATCACCAGCATCTGCTCTTACGTCAACGGTAAGTTCCCGGACGGGCGTGACTTTCCGCTCTCCAGCCTTCAAGTCCTCAAAGAAATCAACGGAAAATTTTTCCGGCAATTGAGCGACGAGCATCAGGAAGCAATCTTCAACTCCCTCATTAGGCTCATCATCATCGAGAAGGACTCACACCCAGACGTGAAGTTCGAGGTGTTCGAGCGGCTCAATCTAGGCGCTGAAAAGCTGAACGACCAAGAGTTAAGGAACAGCGTCTATCGCGGGGACTACAACAGACTCCTGCGCGACCTCACGAACAACCAGCATATGCTCAAGATCATGGGGGCGAAAGAGCCGCATAAGCGGATGCTCGACAGACAGTTGATTCTCAGGTTCTTCGCCATGTGGCGAAGCACGCACCTGAAGTACAAAGGGCCGATGAAGCTATTCCTCAACAGGGAGATGGAGAACAACCGGAATCCTTCCGAAAAGGAACTTGCCAAGATGCGAGCCGTCTTCGAGAAGTCAATAGAAATGGCGTACACCGTCTTCGGCGCGAATGCATTCAGGCGGTATTACGCGAGTAAAAAGGACAATCCGAGAGGGTATTGGGAGACGAGGAAACTGAACGTCGCGCTATGGGATACGTTACTTTACAGCTTCAGCTTCTACGAGAAGAGCCAAATCGTCCCAGTGGCCGACGCCATCCGAGAAGAGTTTTTGGACGTTGTGACGAACGACGACACCTTCATCGAATTCATAGCAAGCACTGGGGACAAGCCCGACCGCATACAATACCGAGCGGAAGTATGGCAGCAACGTCTGAAAAAGTTGGCGGCGAGCAAAGAGCCGCGCGCGTTCTCGCTGGCGATAAAAGAGCAACTTTTTAAGGCAGACCCATCTTGTAAAATCTGCGGCCAGAAGATTCACGACGTTGACGACGCAGAAGTTGACCACATAAAACACTACTGGCGAGGCGGAAAGACCATACCGAAAAACGCCAGATTGGTTCACCGTTATTGTAATCGGGCTAGGGGTGGTAGAGACTAATAAGAACCGCCCAATAAACCAGAGTCCATCGGCTAGGAGGCTAGGTCATGCGGAATAAGGTGCTGTATTTCCCACACATGGAAGTCCCGCAATCCGCATGGCTGACGCGAACGCTCCTCTACTGGGACACCGTGGGCGTCATCATGCCCTACCAGTACGTTGAAGAGCCAGAAAAGCTTAACGAACACACCCGCAGTCTCATCGAAGCGAATCTGGTCACGCAGGTCATCCCCAGCGACTACCTCCACGAGATTCCCAATTTTTCCACCGCTTTCCTAGATTATGTTGGGTCGCTAGGCACTGAGTTGGATAGGCGACGCCACCAATTCCATCCCGATGCTTACTCACACATTCACGTCCAAAAGTTTGGCTACAAGCCGATACACGCTGAAAAGTTGGGTTCGATGCCGGTTCACTTGGACAAGACCAATGACATCGCATACGGCTTGGTGAACTTAGGAGTGGCTAAGTGGTCTGATTACCCGTGGGTGAACGTCGAGCCTCAGACTGCGTACGAATTTATGGGCTACCTAGCGGCGGTGCTAGGGCATCATCCTGAACTTCAATTCACACCGGTGACAGATAAGTCTCTCAATCTGGTGAAGCTCGTCGCCGCCGAAAAGAGACGCGCCCGAATGGACGAACAGTTGAACTACCTACGCCTTCAAGTGCTAGAGGACGTGTTGCCCGTGCCGACCGTCCCGCTACGGGTCAGGGATGTTGAAGACTTTAAGAGAAGGCACGGCGAGCAACTGAGCCGCTTCCGCCGCACCATCGAGGCGGAGTTGACCGTGCTGGCCGACATCCAAGACGCCGACCTACGCGAAAGGCGGCTAGAACTTTTCATAGAGGGAGCGCGAGAGGAAATTCAGGACATTCAAAGCAAGATGATTGACAACAGGTGGAGCAGAGTTGTGTACGGTAAATTATGCGCGCTGTTAGGTAAAGTCCCTGTGGTCGGCTTCGTCCCAGACATCATCAATACTGTTTACAACGCCTTCGGGAATTCGCCAGTGAACCCGAATACTCCCTTCGCGTACGCGGCGTATGCACAGAGGGAGTTGTTAGGGCAGCGCTGATGTTGTAGAGGGATAGATTGGGTAAGTGACCTAATGTGCCTTAACCCTTGTTATCCCTTAGTTCACTAACGGGGTGCTTTGCTAACTCCCAGAAGGGAGGTTCCCTAAAGTCTGTGTAAGTGGCGATAATCAACCGTTCAGTCTCGAAAGGACAACAAGATTATGCCACCGATTAGACCTGAGTTGCTCGACGAACTGCTCAAAGACTACCAGAAGCCTGAAGACC
>JBEVJD010000587.1:0-13087 GCA_040510435.1 Pyrinomonadaceae bacterium
CGTACATCGAGGCGATAACCACGTCCGCCTTCTGCGCGCGCTCAATCGCGTCCGCGACTTCCGCCTCGGTCGAGCGCGAGTCGAGCACGACCGTCTCGGGTCGTGTGCCGAGCCGCGCCAACTGCGACACGAACGGGTTGGCGATCCAGAACCGGTCTTCGCCGTTCGTGACGGCGAGGTTGAAGACGCGCGCGCCGGGTCGAAGCCCGAAGCCGTCGGCGCGCTGGACGAGCTTCGCGTCGTCGCGCACGAGCGTGACGGCGCGCGCGGCCACCTCGTCGGCGAGCTTCAGCGCGCCGGGGCCGGCGACGACCGTATCAATCCGTTCGAGCGGGGCGACGCGCTCGCGCGCGAGGCCGAGGTCGTACTTGGCGGCGAGAATCCTGCGCGCGGACTCCTCGATGCGCTTCTCGGTGAGGCGGCCGGCCTTCACCGCCTCGACCAATCCGCGCAGGATGGCGTCCGGCTCGGCGGGCTTCAAAAGCATGTCGGCGCCCGCGAGCACGGCGCGCACGCCGGCCTCATCCTGCTTGAAGTAGATGGTCAGGCCGCTCATGTCGAGCGCGTCGGTGACGACGAGCCCGTCGAAGCCGAGGTCGCCCCGCAGCAGTTTCGTCGTGACGACGGGCGAGAGCGTGCCGGGCAGCACGGCGTTCTCGACGAAGACCTCGCGCTCGGCGTAAGAGGGCCGCACAATCGACTCGCGCGGGAGCGGCGTGATCTGCGTCGGGTCAATCTGCGGGAGCCCCACGTGCGCCGTCATCACCGAGCCGACGCCCGCCTTGATGGCCGCGCGGAACGGCACCAGCTCAATCGAATCCAGGCGCGCGCGCGCCACGTCGATGACGGGCAGACCGCGGTGCGAGTCAACGGCCGTGTCGCCGTGGCCGGGGAAGTGCTTGGCGGTGGCAATGACGCCGGCACTCTGCGCGCCCTCGACGAAGGCAGCGACGTAGCGCGCGACCTCCGAAGGGTCTTCGCCGAAACTGCGGACGTTGATGACGGGGTTGCCGGCGTTGTTGTTCACGTCGGCGACGGGCGCGAAGACGTGATGGACGCCGAGCGCCCGCGCCTCGCGCGCGGTCAACTCGCCCTGGCGGCGCGCGAAGTCCGGGTCGCCGGTCGCGCCGAGGGCCATGTTCCAGGGCAGGTTCGTCGTGTCCTCGAAGCGCATGCCGCTGCCGGATTCGAGGTCGGCCGAGATGAGCAGCGGCAACTTCGCGAGCCGCTGCATGCGATTGACGAGGTGGACGGACTCGTAGACGGGGCCGCGGAAGAGGATGATGCCCCCGACGTGGTTCTGCTCGACCTGCCGCCGCAGCTCCTTGAACTCGTCGCTCTCCTGGTTGAAGAAGCGCGCGTTGACGCCGACCGAGATGAGCTGGCCCGCCTTCTCTTCGAGCGTCATCTTCTGCAACTGCCCGTCGGCCCACTTGAGCGCGTCCCCGCTCGGCCGCGCCCGGTAGGGTTGCGCGACCTCGGCCGCCGGCACGACCCGGGGCGGACTCTGCGCGCGCCCCGTGCCTGAGAATGTGAGTGTCAGCGAAAGGGCGGCCGCGAGTGCCAACGCCCTGCCGCGAATCGATGTGACCGCGCTCTGTTTCATCTTCAAAGTCTTCCTGATTCCCGACTCAGTCTTCGGCCGCGGCGGGCGACAGTTCGTCCCTCTGCTCCGCCGACGCGGGCGCGAAGGCGTGGCTGGCGAGCCACGCGACGAGCAGCGTGATGCTGCTACCCAACAGCACGTACCACGTCCACGCCAGCGGCGTGTAGAAGCGCACGTAGAGCATGATGATGATGCTCGTCACCATCCCGATGAGCGCGGGCGGCTCGCTCACGCGCCGCAGGAACGTGCCGACGAGGAAAACGCCGAGCACCGTCCCGTTGAAGAGCGACGTGACCGACAGGGCCATGTCGAGCGCGGAACTCGGGTACGACATGGCCGCCACGGCCACGCCGATCTGCACGACGCCCCACACGAGCGTCAGCATGTGTGACACACGCAGGTAGTGCCCGTCCGGCCGCTTCGGCCGGAACGGCTTGTAGAGGTCGTTGATGGCCGTCGCCGCGATGGAGTTGAGCGAGGACGAGAGCGCCGCGGCGAAGATGGCCGCGACGACGAGCCCCGCCAGCCCCGTCGGCATGTGCTTCGTAATGAAGTCTGGGAAGACGCGGTCGCCGCCCGCGAACGGGAAGGTCGCGCTCGCGGCGCGCGCGAACGCCGGGTCTGACAGGCAACGCCCGGCGGCCTCGGCCGGGTTCACCTGCGCGCAGGCCGCGGCGAAGTCGTTGTAGACGGGCGAGGCGTGCGGCCCGTAGAAGGCGAAGAGCAGCACGCCGATGAAGAGGAAGCCGATGAACTGCCCGAGGACGACCGCGCCGCTCGACAGCAGCGCCGCCGCCGCGCGGCGCGGGCGGTCGGTGCAGAGGTAGCGCTGCACGAGGTACTGGTCTGTCCCGTGCGTGCTCATCGTCAGGAAACAGCCGCCGACGAGCCCCGCCCAGAACGTGTAGCTCTTCGTCAGATCAATCGGAAGCGAGAGGGTGTAGGTCGCCGACGTGAACGGGAACGAGAGCGTGTGCGGCGTCTGCCTGAAGGCGAAGTCCACCACGTCGAACTTGTCGAACTGCTTCCCGATTTCCAACGCCCCGCCGAAGCCGCCCGGGATGGCCGACGCGAGGACGACGGCCGCGGCGAGCGCGCCCACGAGGTAGATGCCGAGCTGCACGACCTCGACCCAGATGACCGCCTCCATCCCGCCGTAGTACGTGAAGACGATCATCACTGCGCCGAGCAGGACGATGGAGGCGACGGTCACGGCCGTCACGTTCGCCCCGGGCTGGAAGGCCGTGTAGACGGCCGCGAGCACGATGGCCGTCAACAGCAGCCGGATGCCGTCCGCGATGTTACGCATGACGACGAAGAGCGCCGCCGCCAGCATCTTGATGCGCCCGCCGAAGCGGCGTTCGAGGAGCTGGTAGACCGTCAACAGCTCGCCGCGGAAGTAGGACGGGATGAAGAGGAGCGAGATGACGATGCGCCCGAGCATGTAGCCCACGACCAGTTGCAGGAACTGGAAGTTGCCGCCGCGCGAGAAGGCGACGCCGGGCACGCTGATGAACGTGATGGTCGAGGTCTCGGTGGCGACGATGGAGGCGGCGATGGCCCACCAGGGCACGTTGCGGTTGCCGACGAAGTAGTCGCGGGTCGTCTCCTGCTTGCCCGCGAACCAGATGCCGAACAGGGTGATGCCGACGAGGTAGCCGACGACGATGATGATGTCGAGCAGTCCCATGAAAAGGTTGGTGGCCGGGCTTCAGACTTGGACGAGCGGGAGTGACGCGTGGATTCTATTTTCAAACCTCCACGGGAAGCAAATCGCCCAGGCGCCCTATGCGCGGGCAGACGCTCTCGGGGTGGAGGTCTAAGGGGTCGAGCAGCACGGCGCGCATCCCCGCGGCGAGCGCCGCCAGCGCGTCGTGCGCGTAGGAGTCGCCGACGAAGACGGCCTCGTGTGGCTCGACGCCGAGCCGTTCGAGCGCGTGGCGGAAGATGGCCGGGTCGGGCTTGCTGAAACCGACGAGGTGCGAGTCGATTATCACGTCGAAGCGTTCGGCCAGCCCCGCCGCCGCCAGCGAGTCGCGCGCCCGCCCGTCCTCCGTGTTCGAGATGACGGCGACGAGGAGCCCAAGGCGTTTCAACTCGTCGAGCACGCGCGGCGCGTCAGGGTCGCCGCCGCACCAGATGTGACGCTCGGCGTGCGCCGCGTCGATGTGCCCGACGAGACCTTCGCACGCCGCCTCGTCCAGCCCGAGCCCGCCGTACATGGCCCTGAAAGTCCAGTGGCGCCCGCTCTGTTTAAACGAGGCGCCGCCCGGCCCCGGCGCGCCGACGCCCCTCAGCATCTCGCCGAACGCGCGCCGCATCTCCTCCGCGCCGAAGCGACGGCCGGCCGCCTCTTCGGCCAAGTCCGCGAGCCGCGCCCAGTCCGGATGTACGAGCGTCCCGCCCGCGTCGAAGACGCACGCGCGCGCGCCTTGGAGAGATGGATGGAGTTTGGTTGACGACATTGGCGTTGGCTTGTGCCTTGATGCGGACGACGAAGTCTGCGTTATCGTCTACATTAACTCACGCGACATCGTCAAGGCACGGCCGCACGACCGGCGTGCGGTTTGACATGCCTCCCCCCGTCCGTATAATCCCGGGTTGCTCTCGGCGGCAACGCCCACGGGCAGGTTAGACACCGTCAACGCATCTCCCGCGCGACGCGTGACTCACATCAAGGCAGTACTTCCCACTTTCTGACACTCGTTTCAACGAGGGACGGCCGAGGCCGCCGGGCGCTCTTCCACCTCTGGACACTTCGCCCCGACTCACGTCCGTCGCGCTTTACAAGGAGTCTTTCACAATGCCCCGCTCAGTGCGTAACGTTCTCATCATCATCTTCACGGCCTCGCTCGGCCTGCTCCTCCCAGCCCCCGGCCGCACCGGCACGTTTCAGCCGGCGGCGCGCGCCGCGGCGGCCTTCAACGTCAACTCCCTGAGCGACGGTGCGGACAGCGACCTCAACGACGGCGTCTGTAACGACGGCACGGATCAATGTACGTTGCGGGCGGCCGTGCAGCAGGCCAACCAGCTCGCGGGCGCCGACACCGTCAACATCACGGCGACCGGCACCATCAGCCTGACGAGCGAGTTGCCGAGGCTCTCAAGCATGACGCTCGCGGGCCCGGGCTCCGCGCAGTTGACCGTGCGCAGAGACCCCGACGCCGCCGCGGGCTTCCGCATCTTCACAACCGAACTCTTCTCGACGGTCAGCATCTCCGGCCTGACCGTCTCGGGCGGGCGGATGCCCGACGATCACGGGGGCGGTATTTACAACAGTCAGAGCGCGAGCCTCAGCCTTTCAGACGTGGTGGTGACGGGTAACGCGACCGTGGGCGGCTTCGTCGTCAACGCCGGCCGCGGCGGCGGCATCTATCACAACGGCGCTTCCCTGACGTTGACGAACTGCACCGTCAGCAACAACTCCGCGGCGAGCGGCGTCTTCGGCGGGCCGCCGAGCGGCCGCGACGGGGGCGGCCTCTACCTCGACAACGGCACCGTCACCATCACGAACAGCACCGTCAGCGGCAACAGGTCTGGCAACAGCGTAATCAACGGCTCCCCCGGCGCGGGCGGCGGGATTTACGTCGACCTGTTCGTGACGGCGACACTGACCAACAGCACGGTGAGCGGCAACAGCGTCGGCAGCGGCTTCGGCGGCATCCCGCAGGGCGGCGGCATCTTTAGCGCGTCCCCCAATCTCGCGCTGAACAGTTGCACGGTTGTTAACAACTCGTCCGGCGTCAGCGGCCTCAGTCATGGCGGGGGCATCGCCGTCAACAGCAGCGGCCCAAACGCCAACGCCCTCCGCAATACTATCGTCGCCAACAACACGGCCGCCACGGGCTCCGACCTCTTCGGCACCTTCACCTCGCAGGACTTCAACCTCATCCGCACGGCCGCCGGCGCGACCATCAACGGCACCACGACGCACAACGTGACCGGCGTAGACCCTCTGCTCAGCCCGCTCCAGAATAACGAGGGGCCGACGCGGGCGCACGTGCTCCTGCCGGGCAGCCCCGCCATCGACGCGGGCGACAGCGGCGGGCTCAACAACGACCAGCGCGGGCTCGCGCGCCCCGTGGACAACCCCTCGGCGGCCAACGCCTCGGACGGCGCGGACATCGGCGCGTTCGAGGTGCAGCCGCCCACCGCCGCCGGCCAGCTCCAATTCAGCTCCGCCTCCTACTCGACGGTCGAAGGCGCGGGCACGGCCGCCGTCACCGTCACGCGCACGGGCGGCAGCACCGGCGCCGTCTCGGCCACCTTCAACACTTCGGACGGGACGGCGAAGGCGGGCGAGGATTACACGACGACCTCGGGGCTTGTCGTGACGTTCGCCGACGGGGACGCCGCACCCAAGACCGTCCAGGTGCCCGTCACCGATGACGCCTTGAACGAACCCGACGAGAGCCTCGAACTCTTCCTCTCGAACCCCTCGGGCGGCGCGACCTTCGGCTCGCCGGCCGTCGCGACGCTGACCATCTCGGACAACAACGACCCGCTGCCCGGGCTGTCCATCGACGACCTCACCGTGCCCGAGGGCGACGCGGGCTTCCCGACGGCGTTCGCCACCGTCAGGCTCTCGGCCCCGAGCGGCTACACCGTGACGGTCAACTGCGGCACCTCCGACGGGACGGCCACGGCAGGCAACGACTACTCGCCCTTCGTCGCCGGCACGGTCACCTTCGCCCCCGGCCAGACTTCGCAGAGACTCTTCCTCGACATCCGCACCGACAGAGTCGTCGAGCCGGCCGAGACGTTCTTCGTCAACCTCTCGAACCCGACGCGCGCCGTCATCTCGGACGCGCAGGGCGCTGTGAACATCGAGGACGACGACGGCGACCCGCCGGGCGTCAAGTTCGTCGAGACGACATACGCGTTCGGCGAGGGTTCGGGCGTGCTGTTCGTCACGGTGACGCGCACCGGCCTCATCTCGGGGCCGGCATCGGTCGAATACGCGACCTCGGACGTGACGGCCAGCGAGCGCAGCGACTACACGACAGCGCTCGGGCGCGTACAGTTCGCGGCCGGCGAGCACACCAAGCTCGTCACCGTGCTCCTGGGCGAAGACAACCTCGGCGAGGGCACCGAGACGTTTCAACTGACGCTGTCGAACCCGACCGGCGCGACAATCGGCCCGAACTCGACCGTCACGGTCACAATCTTTGACAACGACTTCGCGGACGGGCCGAGCCCCGTCGCGTCGGGCCCGAACTTCTCGTCCTCCTTCTTCGTCCGCCAGCATTACTTCGACTTCCTCAACCGACAGCCCGACACCTCCGGCTTCGACTTCTGGGTGAACGAGATCGAGAAGTGCGGGGCGGACGACGGCTGCCGCGAGGTGAGGCGCGTCAACGTCAGTGCGGCCTTCTTCCTCTCGATTGAGTTTCAACAGACGGGCTACCTCGCCTACCGCGCGCACAAGGCCGCGTTCGGCAACCTCGCGGGCAAGCCCGTGCCCGTGACGCGCCTGGGGCTTCTCCGCGACATGCAGGTTCTGGGCTCAGACCTGGTCGTCGGCGCCGACGGGTGGGAGATGAAGCTGGAGCAGAACAAGCAAACGTACTTCGCCCAACTGGCCTCGTCCGAACGCTTCACGACCCTCTACCCGCAGACGCTCACGCCCGGGCAGTACGTGGACGCGCTCAACGCCAACGCGGGCGGCGCGCTCTCGACGGCCGAGCGTGACGCGCTGGTCTCAGACCTGACGGGCGGGACGAAGACGCGCGCACAGGTGTTGCGGGCCGTGGCCGAGGACGCAGA
This sequence comes from Pyrinomonadaceae bacterium, assembly GCA_040510435.1. Classification (GTDB taxonomy): domain Bacteria; phylum Acidobacteriota; class Blastocatellia; order Pyrinomonadales; family Pyrinomonadaceae; genus QHXN01. The sequence continues at coordinate 7,373 of JBEVJD010000587.1, forward strand.
CCTTTCGTCGGCGGAGTTCAACAAAGCGTTCGTGCTGATGCAGTACTTCGGCTATCTCCGCCGCGACCCCGACGCCGCGCCCGACTCCGACTTCGCGGGCTTCAACTTCTGGCTCGGCAAGCTCAACGAGTTCAACGGCGACTACATCCGTGCGGAGATGGTCAAGGCGTTCATCGACTCCATCGAATACCGGAACCGATTCGGGCTCTAGAGCGGTTTGCCTTTGAGTGTATCCGGGAGGGATTAACCACAGAGACACAGAGACACGGCTTGGGGTCTTACCTCTCCGAGCCGTGTCTCTGTGTTTAATCCTTACGCGACATGCACTCAAGTGAAACCCGTTTTATTCGCGCCCGCCCATGAGGAGTTCTTGCAGGCGCTCGCGGCGTGCGCGGCTGAGTTTCAGCTCGGTGCCGTCCTGGAGGACGACGACGTACTCGCCGTTGGGGTGCTGGTGCAGCTCTTTCACGCGGTCGAGGTTGATGATGGCGGAGCGGTGGATGCGCCAGAAAGACTTCGGGTCGAGACGTTCCTCAAGCTCCTTCATGCTCAACCGCAGAAGGTGCGCGCGGCCTCCGACGTGGAGCTTGATGTAGTAGTTGTCGGCCTCGATCCAGTCCACGTCGGCCGGGTTGACGAAGATGACGCGGCCGCCGACCTTGACCATGAAGCGCGTCAGGTGGCCTCCCTTTTTGGCGGGCGCCACGACGGCGGCACTCTCATCCTCCGAGCCCGAGCGCCCGTGGAGGAAGGCGCGCAAACTCTCCGCGAGCCCGCGCGCCTCGCGCAGCTCGACGTGCGACTTGGCGCGCGCCAGCGCCTCGCGGAATCTCTCGTCGTTGAAGGGCTTGAGAACGTAGTCGAGCGCGTGCACCTCGAACGCCTTGAGCGCGTAGGCGTCGTAGGCGGTGACGAAGATGACGGCCGAGATGCGCTCAAGCTCGATCTGCGAGAGCACGTCGAAGCCGTCCATGCCGGGCATCTGTATGTCGAGGAAGAGGAGGTCGGGCGGGCGTTGACGAATACTCTCGACGGCCTCAGCGCCGCCGCCGCACTCGCCGACGACTTCGACTTCCGGGTCTTCGGCGAGCAGATTTCTTATCGTGCGGCGGGCCAGCGGCTCGTCGTCCACGATGAGCGCCCGAATCTTCTTCGCGCCCGCCGTCATCCCCTCGGCGCCGCCCCGCGCCCCTCGCGGAAGGGGATGACGAACGACGCCGTCACGCCGCAGCCCGCGCCGCCGCCGTTGCGCAAATCGAACCGGTGGTCGGGGCCGTAGAGCCGCTTGAGCCGCTCGACGGTGTTGGCGAGCCCGATGCCTTCGCTCTGCTCCATGCGCCAGCCGGATTGGAGCCCGGGGCCGTCGTCCGAGACTTCGACGTGCAGCATCCGCCCCGCGCGGTAGGCGCTGATCGAGACGGTGCCGGGCGACTCGCAGGGCGAGACGCCGTGGCGGATGGCGTTCTCGACAAGCGGCTGCAAGATCATGTTCGGCACCAACGCGTCCAGCGTCTCGGGCGCGAAGTCCGTCCGCACCGTCAGGCGGTCTGAGAAGCGCACGAGCTGAATGTCCAGATATAATTCCACGAACTTGACCTCCTCGCGTAGCGGCACCTCCTGCTCGTCGGCGCTGTCGAGGGCGCGGCGCAGCAGCTCGCTCAACCCCGCGATCATGTTCACCGCCGGCTGCCGCTCGCCCACGCGCACGAGGCCCGAGATGGTGTGCAGCGTGTTGAAGAGGAAGTGCGGGTGGAGCTGCACCTTCAGGGCTTCGAGCTTCGCCTGCGCGAGCTGCGCCTTCAACTCCGCCGCCGCCGACTCGCGCTCGCGGTAGCGCTCGCGGTAGTCGAAGGCGTAGCCGACGCCGAGCACGGCCCAGTAGACGAAGAAGTCGAGGAGGAAGAGGCTCCGCAGCTCGCCCCTGTACTGCGTGAGGAACGGCCGCGTGTCCGTCCACACGTCGTACGGCTGAATGAGCATCGTGATGTACGTCGAGGCGGCGACGTGCGCGGCCGGGAGGACGAGGCTGAGGGGGAAATGGATGAGAAGCCCGCGGAGCCACGAAGCCTCCGCGCCCGCGACCCTCCGCCCGAGCCCGAGGATGATGGGCGTCATGCAGCCCCAGAGCCACCAGACGGCGAGTTGCCAGAGGACGATGCGCCACCACGAATGATGCATCCCCGGCTTGTGCATCATCTCGAAGTAGATTTGGTTGGCGTTGAGGAAACTGAAGACCGCCCAGAAGCTGAAGAGCGTCGCCCACTTCAGCCAGTCGACGCGCGCGCGCCCCGCCCCCGCGGCGTCGAAGGCCGCGCGGGCGGCGTCCACCTCTATCCTCTCAGCACGCATGCGCGCTCCAGTTTAAGGGACGACGACCGTTGACGAGGTCGTCGTCCCGCGTCTTCCCCATCGCCCGAGATTTTACAGGACGAGGTCGGTTTGTCACTCCCGGCGCAGCGCAAGCAACGGGTCGATGGCCGTCGCGCGCAGCGACGGAATCAGGCACGCCGCCCCCGCCACCAGCGTCAGCAGGCACGAGACGGCGGCGAAGGTCAGAGGGTCTACGGCCGGCGTCGCGTAGAGCAGCGAGGCGATGAGCCCGTTGAGCGCCAGCGCCCCGGCTACGCCCAGCGCGAGCCCGACCAGCACCAACGTCATCCCCTGCCGCATAATCATCGTCACGATGCGCGTGCGGCTCGCGCCGAGCGCGAGGCGGATGCCTATCTCGCGCGTCCGCTGCGTCACGGCCAGCGCCATCACGCCGCTGATGCCGGCCGCCGTGATGACCAGCGCGACTATCGCAAACAGACCCAGCAGCCACGCCGTCAGGCGCGGCGACGCCACCGAGTCGTCCAGGACTTGCTGCAACGTCCGCACCTGGTCGATGGCCGTCTCCGAGTCCACCTCGTGGACGGCGTCGCGCAGGGACTTCGACGCGGCCAGCGGGTCGCCCTTCGTCTTGACGACGAGGAAGCTCCCGAAGGCGAGTTGCGCGACGGGGCCGTAGATTTCGTCGGCCGGCTCCTTGTCGAGCCCGTACTGCCGGACGTTGCCGACGACGCCGACGATGGTCACCCACGTCTGCCCGTTGTCGAACGAGACGCGTTTGCCCACGGGGTCTTCCGCGCCCCAGCGGTGGCGCGCGGCCGCCTCGTTAACGATGGAGACGGGCGGGGCGTTGGCGTCGTCGGACTCCGCGAACATGCGCCCGCGCAGCAGCGGCACGCCGACGGCGCGGAAGTAGCCCGGGCTCACCGCGCGCCCGTCGAGCCGCGGCGCGGCGCGCCCGTCGTCCTGCGGCTTGCCTTCAATCACGACGCTGACGCCGTTCGGCCTTTGCGTCAGCCCCGCGGGGTTGAGCGGGTAGGTCGAAGAGATGGCGGCCTCGGCGACGCCCGGCTGCCGGCTCACACGTTCGAGCAGGCGTTTGTAGTAGGCGGCGTACTGGGCGGTCGTGGCGTTCGGGTCGTTGGTGTTGATGAGTTTCGTCCAGTTCGGCGCAAGCCGCATGACGAGCGCGTTCTCGGGACGGAAGCCGGACTCGACCTGTTGGAGCTTGATGAGGCTCCGCAGCATCAGCCCCGCGCCGATGAGCAGCGTGAAGGAGATGGCCACCTGCGCCACCGTCAGCACCCCGCGCACGCGGTTCTTCCCCGCGGCCGTCGAGCGCCCGCCGTCCTCCTTGAGCGCGGCGGCGAGGCTCTGCTTCGACCCCTTGCCGAACGAGAGCGCCGGGAGCAGCCCGAAGACGAGCCCCGTGCCGACCGAGAGCGCCATCGCAAAGAGGAGGACTGAGCCGTCGATGCTTATCTCCTCGGTGCGGTTCGTGAAGCGCGCCGCGAACGTCGTGAGCAGCGGGAGCCCCCACGAGGCCAGCAACAACCCCAGCGCCCCGCCGCCTAAGCTCAGCAACAAGCTCTCCGTCAACATCTGCCTGATGAGTCGCCCGCGGCTCGCGCCAAGCGCCGTGCGCATCGCGATCTCGGGCTGCCGCCGCAGCACGCGCGCGAGGTTGAGGTTGGCGACGTTCGCGCACGCGATGAGCAGCACGAGCCCCGTCGTCGCCAGCAGAATCAGGAACGTCGGCCGCGCCTGCTGCGTCAGCGCCTCGCCCAGCGCAGCGACCTGCGCGGCGTAGCCGATGTTCTGGGGATACAAGTCCGCGTAAGTCGCCTGTAGGTGATTGGCGACGCCGTCCATGTCGGCCTGCGCCTGCGGCAATTCGACGCCGGGCTTGAGGCGGCCGAAGACGACGGTGAGGAGTCGCGCCTGCCGGTTCTCGATAACCTGCTGGCCGGAGCGGAACGGGCAGTTCACCGTCGGCATGTACACGTCGCTCTCGGACGGGTATTCGGGGATGGGCGGCAGCACGCCGACGACCGTGTGCGGGCGGTTGTTCATGCGGAAGACGCGGCCCACGATGTGCGGGTCGCCGCCGTGGCTGCGCTGCCAGTACTTGTGGCTGAGCATGAGCACGGCCTCGCCGCCGGGCGTCTCGTCTGCGGGCGTGAACGAGCGGCCGAGCAGCGGCTTGACGCCGAGCACGTCGAAGAAGTTCGCGGAGACGACGCCCGTCTGCACGCGCTCGGGCTCGTCGCGGCCGTAGAGGATGAAGTTCATCGAGTGGTGCTCGACCATCGACTCCATCGTCTTGTTCTGGTCGCGGTAGTCGAAGAACTCCTTGACCGAGAAACCGAGGCTGTTGACGTTGTTGAGCCGCGCCTGCTGGCGCACGACGACGAGCCTCTCGCCCTCGCGGTATGGGAGCGGGCGCAGCAGCACGCCGTAGATGACGCTGAAGATGGCTGTGTTGGCGCCGATGCCGAGCGCGAGCGTCACGACCGCCGCCAGCGTGAACCCCGGGCTCCTGCGCAGAACCCTGAACCCGTACCGCACGTCGCGCCACACGGACTCGAACAACCCGGCGCCGCCGCCTTCCGAGTTCTCTTCCCTCACACGCCACCTCCTTCTTAAAACGCGGCCGAGGTTATATCTCAGAGTCTGCGGCGCGGGTTCATGTTTGCAGTGAACTGCGGCGGAGGTGCAGTGAAAGTCGTGAAACGGCTCGCCGCCAGTGCACGACGTGACCCGATGAGTTGAAGGACGGCCCGGACTTCAGTTCAATCTGTTGGATTTTCTGCGGGATGTTGCTCTGACGTGGATGGTTTGTTGCGTCGTTGCAGGACGTGCTTGCGTCATTGCAGCGCCTGTTACGTCGCAACACGCCCTGCAACGACGGAAACACGTCCTGCAACGACGGAAGCACGCTATGCAACGTCATTGCAGCGCCTGCAATGACGGAAGCATGCCCTGCAATGACGTAACACGCGTTGCAACGACGGAAGCACGTCCTGCAATGACGGAAGCAGACGTTGCAGGAACGTAACAGGCGCTGCAATAAGGGAAACACGCCTTGCGATAAGGAAAGCACGCACTGCAACAATGAGTGAGCAAGGGAGGGAGCATCTCCGGACGAATCGGCTCTAAGTTTGATTCTGTGTAAGTGAGTTTGAGCCGAGGCCATTCATCGGCACTCGCCCGTCGAATAAGATGGCGAACTGATTTAGTGCCGCGCTCCAGTTCGGGAGGTTCCCTAAAGTCTGTGTAAGTGGCGATAATCAACCGTTCAGTCTCGAAAGGACAACAAGATTATGCCACCGATTAGACCTGAGTTGCTCGACGAGCTGCTCAAAGACTACCAGAAGCCTGAAGACC
>JBEVJD010000588.1:0-4584 GCA_040510435.1 Pyrinomonadaceae bacterium
CGTCAGCGCCTCGCGCTGGAGCCTGAGCGTCTCCGACAGGTCGAGCGTCCGCCCCTCCAACAGCCCCTTGATCTCTGCGAGCGGCAGGCCGATGAACTTCAGAGTCAGAATCTGTTGAAGTCGCGCGAACTCACGCGCCCCGTAGAGCCGGTAGCCCGCCCCCGTCCTCCGGCCGGGTCTGAGCAGTCCCGCCCGGTCGTAATGGTGCAGCGTCCGCACCGTCACTCCCGTCAGCCCCGCGAACTCGCTCGCGCGGTACAGCCTCTCGCCCGTCTGCTCCAACTCGTCCACCCCCTTCACACACGAATGCTAGGGCCTGACGTTACGTCAGGGTCAAGAACTTTTTTTACGACCGGCCGACTATTGCAATTAGCAGTTGAGTGCAACCGAGAGAGATTTAACACAGAGGCACAGAGACACAGAGAGGCACAGCTTGTTGAGTTATAGCGCTTGAAGCCGTGCCTCTGTGCCTCTGTGTCTCTGTGTTGAAAGCTCACGCCGTCTGCACCCGCATGATAAGCGCTCTAAAAGGGGCGACCCGCCCTCAAGTCGTCAGGCGGCGGTAGATGGCGGGCATGCGTTCGGGGAGGGAGAGTACATCGTCGATGATGGTGTAGCCGACTTCGCCGTAGAGGTCGCGGAGTTCGGACTCGCTGTCGCGGTCGATGGTGATGCAGAAGGGGGTGATGCCGTCGAGACGCGCCTGGCGCAGCGCCTCGCGCGTGTCCTCGCGTGCGTAGCGTGCGTCGCCGTAGTCGTGGTCGTAGGGGCGGCCGTCGGAGAGGACGATGAGGAGACGCGTGCGCGCTTGCCGGCGGCGGAGCTTGGCGGCGGCGTGGCGGACGGCCGCGCCGAGTCGCGTGTTGTTCTGGTAGTTGATGCCGCCGATGCGCTGCTCGACCTCGCCCGCGTAGGGCTCGTCGAAGTCTTTGACGATGTAAAACTTGACGTTGCGGCGGCCCTCACTGGTGAAGCCGTAGATCGAATAAGGGTCGCCGACGGCTTCGAGCGCTTCGCTCATGAGGACGAGCCCTTCCTTCTCGACCTCGATGATGCGGCGCCCGGGGTGCGTGTAGGGCTGCAAGGGGTGGCGGCCGATGGTGCGCGCGGTCGAAGACGATTGGTCGAGCAGGAACGAGACGGCCACGTCGCGCTCGCGCCGCAGGCGCTTCGTGTAGACGCGCTCGGACTGCTGGCCGTCGGCGCGGCGGTCGATGACGTAATCGATCAGCGCGTTCAGGTCGTAGTCGTCGCCGTCCAACTCGTTCGTCACGCGCTTCAGACTTTCGGGGCGCATCAACTGGAACTGATGGCGGATGGATGAGATGACGCCGCGATAGCGCGAGCGCGTCAGCTCGACGAACGTGCGGTCGCCGCGCTTGACCCTCTTCTCGACGACGCGACACCAGCCGACGCGCGTGTCGGACAAGTCCCTGTCCCACTCGTCGTACTCGAAAGCCTCTTCGCCCGCCTCCAAATCCTGCTCGGCCGACTCGCCCGACATCCAGCGCTCGGCGCCGGTCAGAGTCTCCTCGCCGTCCGACTCGGCCTCGCTCGCCGCCCACGCGTTGAAGAGTTCGCGCGCGTCGCGGCGGCGCTGCTCGCGGCGGCGCTCCTCGTCGGCCGACTGGTCGTCGTCCTCTTGCCCTTCGGCGTCGAGGTTCGACTGCGCGCCGGTCTGCTTGTCCTCGCCGCCCTCCTCTTCGGTCTCGGTCTGCCGCTCGGTCATCTCGGGCACGACCGACTGGAAGAGCGTGTAGACGCGCGACGTGGCCATCAAGGTGTCGGCCACCGAAGCGTCCGCCGCTGTCAGGTAATCGACGACAATCGTCTCCAACTCCGAGACGATCTGGCCGTAGACCGCGCGCGCGTCTTCGAGCGCGCCGCCGCAGAGCGTGATCTGGAACAGAAGCTCGAAGGGGACGAGCGTGATGGGGAGCGAGACGATGCGCGGCCGGTTACGGCGCAGGTGCTCGCGCACCAGATCGAGGTCGCGCCCCAGCCCGCGGTAGGCGTGCCGGAGACGACGATCAATACGACCGTTCTCAAGCGTCCCGAAGACGCGCGCCGCGAGCCCCCTCTGGGGAAAGAGCGCGAGCACCGCGCGGTAGTCGCCGCCCTCGGGAAGCCTCCGCCTGCGCGCCGCGGCGAGCCGCGCCTCCTCCTCGGGCGCGAGCGCGCGCTCCGACTTCAACGGGTCGTTGATGTAACCGTCGAGCGCGAAGGCGTCGAGCGCGTCCGCCGTCTCGGGCGCGTAAAGCTCGCCGAGCGAGGCGTAGGCCGCGCGGAGCGCCTCCGTCTCGCGCTCGTGCGTGCCGAACTCGATCTGCCCCGCGGCGTGCGCGGCCAAAACTTTATAGAGGCGGAAGTCCAACTCGCGCTCGCCGAACTCCGAGACGACCGAAGGCAGGTGTATCGTGCGGCCGTCGCCGATGCGCTGCTCCTCCGGGGTGGCCGCGAGCGGCGCGACCTCGACGGCGCGACCCGTCAAGCCCTCGACGTAGAGCCTCAAGGTCTGCGCCACCTCTTCGAGCCCGAGCCCGTCGCGCCCGCCGCTCTGCAAGCGCTCGTTGCTCCCGCGCGTCTCCAGCGCGAAGTAGCTGCGCCGCGCGCGCGCGTTCAAGTTCTCCGCGAGCAACCCCTCGCGCGCCCACTCCCTGAACTGTTCGAGCGTCGCAGACCGCAGCGCCCGCGGCGCCGCGCGGAAGCAGGAGATGGCCGCCTCCGCGTCCACGCGCGCCACCTCGTGCGTCGCCTCGATGACGGTGAGCGCGACCTCCGCCAGGCGCGCGCGACCGCCCTGATGCTCGGCCAGCGAGCGCAACGACGCCGGCCCCGTCCGCGCCAGCGCGACCAGACACGCGTTGTTGTGCGACGCCACCGTCCGCAGCAGCGCGCCCCACGCGTCGAACGCCTCGGGCACGAGCCGCAGCACCTCGCCGCCCGACGCGAGCACGTGCAGCGCCGCCGCCCCGCCCCTGTCCAGAAAGCCTTCGGCCTGACTGAGCAGGCGCCGGGCCTCGTCCGCGCTCAACCCCTCGACCGCGCCCGGCAGCGCCGCCCACATGTCGGCCGCGATGCCCCCGACGCGCTGCGCGAACGACTCCGCCAACCTCAGCGCCGCCTCCCAAACCCTTTCGGGACGATTTTCGACAGCGGCATTTTCATCAACTTCCTCGTCGAAGGTGTGGAGTGAAGTCGCGGCCGCGGGCGTCGCCGACACGAAGTCCGAGCTGTGGCGCGCGGAGCGTCGCGCGACTTCGAGCGCGACCTCGAAGACACGCCTCAGCAGCTCCGCGTCGCCCACCGCGCGCGCCACCTCCGGCCCCCGCCGGTACGTCTCCAGCGCGAACGAGGTCGAGAGCGACAACTGCCGCCCGCATACCTGCAACAGCAAAAGCCTCGCCCCGCGCGGCACCTCCGCCAACGCGCCGACGCCTCCCGTGATGAACGCCGCGCCCGTCTCCGCGTCGGCCATCACCAGACGCCGCCCCAACTCGCCCCACGCGCGCAGCTCCTCCGCGTCGAGCACGCGCGCCGCCCCCGGCACCTCTTTCAGGAAGTCGACGCCCGCCCGCAGGCTCAACGCCGCCAGCCCCGCGCCCACCTCCAACGCCGCCCGCGCCACGTCAACGGGGAGCTTCCCGACCTCCCGCGCCAACCCCGCAATCGTCCGTCGCTCCCCCGCGTCGCGCACAGACCTCAAGCGCTCCCGCAGCTCCCGCCCCAGCGGCCGCCCCTCCTCATTCTCTTCTTCCGAATCGAAAATGTACTTCTCAGGCATGTCGGAAATGTGCAGGATTAAATCACGGTGGTCACGATCTCGCGGATGCTGCGTTGGAGGTCGCGGTCGTCGGTGATGGGGGAGCAGAGGGCGACTTCCGCGGCGGCCGTCGGCGGGATGCCGCGGGCCGTGAGTTGGGCGGCGTAGATGAGGAGGCGCGTGGAGACGCCCTCTTCGAGCCCGTGGCCGCGGAGGTTGCGAACCTTCTGCCCGATGAGGACGAGGTCGCGCGCCTGCTCGAGCGGGACGCCGCCCTCGCGCGCGACGATCTCGGCCTCCAGCTCGGCCGGCGGGTAGTCGAACTCCAGCGCGACGAAGCGCTGGCGCGTGGACTGCTTGAGGTCTTTGAGGATGGACTGGTAGCCGGGGTTGTAGCTGACGACGAGCATGAAGTCCGGGGGTGCGTCGAGGATGGTGCCGCGCTTCTCGATGGGGAGGCGGCGGCGGTCGTCGGTCAGCGGGTGGATGATGACGACGGTGTCCTTGCGCGCCTCGACCACCTCGTCCAGATAACAGATCGCGCCGCCGCGCACGGCCGCCGTCAGGGGGCCGTCGTGCCAGACCGTCTCCCCGCCTTCGAGCAGGTAGCGGCCGACGAGGTCTGTGGCCGAGAGGTCTTCGTGGCAGGCGACAGTGATGAGCGGGCGACCCAGGCGCCACGCCATGTGCTCGACGAAGCGCGTCTTGCCGCACCCCGTCGGGCCTTTGAGCATGACGGGCAGGCGCGCATCCTTCGCGGCCTCGAACAACTCCACCTCGCGCCCCACGGCGAGGTAGAAGGGCTCGTCCGTGACGACGTA
>JBEVJD010000589.1:0-10190 GCA_040510435.1 Pyrinomonadaceae bacterium
CGGGGAAATGTTCGAGCGTATCCACGAGCGCCATCGCGTACCAGCCCATCGCACGCCCCCAGAAGTGCGGTGAGCGCCCCGTGGTCTTGTCGGCCCAACGCTGCTGCCGCGACTCGTCCCAGCCGTGATAGAGCAGACCGGTCTTCGCGTCGCGCGAGTGCTTCTCCATCAGGATGAACTGCTTGGCGATATCATCGAAAGCCTCGGTCTCGCCGAAGGTCGCGGCGTACTCGGCGTAGAACGGCTCGCCCATGTAGAGGCCGTCGAGCCACATCTGCGAAGGGTAAATCTTCTTGTGCCAGAAGCCGCCCTCGGACGTGCGCGGGTGCGAACGCAACTGGTCGCGCAGGTGCGCGGCAGCCTTCCTGTATTTGTCCTGCCCCGTCACCTTGTAGAGCGTGAGCAGCAGTCGGCCGGGCTGGACGTTATCAATGTTGAAGTCTTCCTTCTTGTATGTGCGGATCGTGCCGTCCTCTTCGATGAGCCTGTCGAGGACGTGCTTGATGTACTCGAAGTAACGCCCGTCGCCTGTGTTCAGCCAGACGGCCTCAATCCCCGTCAGCGTCACGCCCTGCTCGTACGTCCAACGGTCGGGGCGTTCGGGGTCGGACTTGATGGAGTCCTTCCAGGTCGTCATGACGGTCGCCGCCATCCGCTCGGAAAGTGGCGCTGACGCCTGCCCGCGCGCGCCCGCGGCGCAGGCGGAAAAGATGATGAGAGCCAGAATTATCTTCGTCATGGATTTCAAAGGGACACCCTCCGTAAAGAACTTCGCTTGAAGCGCGACTGACCAATCCCGAGTGCGAAACTTTCGCGATTCCGCCTCGAAAAAACTCAAAACCGTTAAATGGTTAGACCTTTTCCGTTCGTTGATGAAATAAACATTCGACAAACAGGGACTTTATTTGTAGAATGGCGCCGTCACAGTAGCCGCCCGGCAGATTGATTTTACCGAGCCTTGAACTTCTCGGCGCCGTGGTCAACTTAAATTTTCAACAGGACGAATGGTATGACCGATTTGAATCACGACATCTTCAAGACCATTGACCCGGATCGCCGCGGCACGACCTCGGAGGAGGTCATCTCCCAGCTCCGCGAGATGATTCACCGCGGCGACCTGCGCCCCGGCGACCGCCTCCCGCCCGAGCGCGACCTCGCCAAAATGCTCGGCGTCAGCCGCCCGACCCTCCGCGCCGGCATCCGCTCGCTCGCCGCGGTCGGCGTCCTACAGTCGCGACAGGGCGCGGGCACTTTCGTCGTCAAGGCCGACGGGCCGCCCTCGCTCGACAGCAGCCCTTTGCGCCTGATGGCCTCGCTCCACGGCTTCACCTCGGCCGAGATGTTCGAGGCGCGGCAGGCTCTGGAGATGGCCGTCGCGGGGCTCGCCGCCGAGCGCGCGACGAGCGATCAGATGGCGACGATGTCCGAGGAGGTCGCGGGCATGTTCGCCTCGCTCGACGACCCAGAGCAGTTCCTCGTCCACGACGTGCGCTTCCATCAGGCGGTGGCGGCCGCTTCGGGCAACCGCATCCTCACGTCTCTGATGAACATGGTGGCGACGATCCTCTTCGACACGCGCATCAAGACCGTCAAGCGCGCCACCGACCTCAAGGAGTCGGCCGAGATGCACCGCCACGTCTATCGCGCCATCCGCGAGCACGACCCGGAGGCCGCGCGCCACGCCATGAGCGCGCACCTCTCGAAGGCGCAGAAGGCTTGGGAGGCTGAGGCGGACGAGCCTGACGACTCGACTTCCGACAACTCAAACGGTAACGGTAACGGCGCCGCACTCGCGCCCTAACGCGCGACGCGGGCGCCGCCGCCCTTCATCACGCGCTCGACCTCAGAGAGCGTCGCCATCGTCGTGTCGCCCGGAGTGGTCATCGCGAGCGCTCCGTGCGCCGCGCCGCACTCGACGGCCCATTGCGGGCCGCGCCCGTTCAAAAATCCGTAAATCAACCCTGACGCGAAAGAGTCGCCGCCGCCGACGCGGTCGAAGATTTCGAGGTTCTCGCGCGTCTGCGACTGGTAGAGTTCGCCGCCCGCGTAGCAGACCGCGCCCCAGTCGTTGACGGTCGCCGTCTTCGCGTTCCGCAGCGTCGTCGCGACGACTTTAAAGTTTGGGTACTCCGCGACCGCACGCTCGATCATCTTCCTGAAATTGCCCGCGTCGAGTTTCGAGTGGTGTTCGTCCAGACCCTCGACCTCGAAGCCGAGGCAGGCGGTGAAGTCCTCTTCGTTGCCGATCATCACGTCAACGAGTGATGCCAGCTCGCGGTTGACCTCCTGCGCGCGCGCCTTTCCTCCGATGGACTTCCAGAGCGAGTCGCGGTAGTTCAAATCGTAAGAGACGACGGTGCCGTGCTTCTTCGCCGCCTGCATCGCCTCGCGCGCGACCGCGGGCGTCGTCTCCGACAGGGCGCAGAAGATGCCGCCGGTGTGCAACCAGCGCGCGCCCTCGCGCCCGAAAATCTGCTCCCAATCTATGTCGCCGGGCTTGAGCTGCGAGACGGCCGTGTGCCCGCGGTCGGAACAGCCGAGCGCCGCGCGCACGCCGAAGCCGCGCTCGGTGAAATTCAGGCCGTTGCGCACCTCGCGCCCGACGCCGTCGTACTTACGCCAGAGGACGTGCGACTGGTCAACCCCGCCCTGGTAGATTAAGTCCTGCACCAAACGCCCGACGGGGTTGTCTGCGAGCGCCGTGACGACCGCCGCGTCGAGGCCGAAGCAGCGCTTCAGACCCCGCGCGACGTTGTACTCGCCGCCGCCCTCCCACACCTGGAACGTGCGCGTCGTGTGGACGCGCCCCTCGCCCGGGTCGAGCCTGAGCATCACCTCGCCCAAGGAAACAACGTCCCAGCGGCACTCCGACTTCTCCCTTACCTTCAGCGCGTCCGTCATGTTCTACCCCCGGCTCGGAGCCCCCTCCAGGTTCGCTGGTTCGAGCCTAGGCGCGAGGAGGTGGATGACGAGCAGCGCGAAGAGATAGGCCGAGGCGGCAATGATGAAGATGGGGACGTAAGAGCCCGTGCGCTCCAGAATCGCACCGACGACGAGGGCGATGAGCATCCCGCCGATGGAGCCCGCCATGCCGCCGATGCCGACGACCGAGCCGACGGCGCTACGCGGGAACATGTCGGAGGTCAACGTGAAGATGTTGGCCGACCAGCCCTGGTGCGCGGCCGCCGCGATGCCGATCAGAATCACCGCCGTCCAGAGGCTCGTAGTCTGCGCGGCGAAGACGATGGGCACGACTGCCAGGGCGCAGACGAGCATCGCGATCTTGCGACCGGCGTTGACGCTATAGCCGCGCTTGATGAGCGTGGAGGAGAGCCAGCCGCCGCCGATGGAGCCCACGTCGGCGATGATGTAGATGGTCGCCAGAGGCAGGCCGAAATCCTTCAGGTTGAGGCCGTGCTTCTTGTTGAGGAAGTCGGGCAGCCAGAAGAGGTAGACCCACCAGATGGGGTCGGTCAAAAACTTGCCGAGGGCGAAGGCCCACGTCTGGCGGTGCGGGAGCAGACGCGCCCAGGGCGTCTTCGTCGCGGGGTCGGGCGGGTCAGACTGGATGTAAGCCAGCTCCTCTTTAGAGAGTCGCGGGTGCTCTTCGGGCTTGCGGTAGAGCAGGAGCCAAAAGATGACCCAGACAAAGCCGATGGCGCCCGTCAGGATGAAGGCCCACTGCCATCCCCACGCAATCGTGATGATGGGGACGAGCAGCGGCGTCGCCAGCGCGCCGACGTTCGTGCCCGCGTTGAAGATGCCCGTGGCGAGCGCGCGCTCCTTCTTCGGGAACCACTCGGCGACGGTCTTAATCGAGGCCGGGAAGTTGCCGGCCTCGCCCAACCCCAGGGCGAACCGCGCGATGCTGAAGCCCGCGACCGAGCGAGCCAGCGCGTGCGCCATCGCGGCCAAACTCCAGACGACGACGGCGAGGCTGAAGCCCTTGCGCGTCCCGATCTTGTCCATCACCCAGCCGACGCCGAGCAGCCCGATGGCGTAGGCGCACTGGAAGTAGAAGACGATCCAACTGTACTCGATCTCGGAGAAGCCGATCTCGGTCTGGAGCGTCGGCTTCAGGATGCCGATGACCTGGCGGTCGATGTAGTTGATCGTCGCGGCGAAGAAGAGCAGGGTGCAGATGACCCAGCGGTATCGTCCGACCCGGCCCGGGATGCCCTCGGCCGCGGCGACGGCGGAACCCGTCAGGCTCGCCCCCGCCGACATCGGCGGCGCGATTTCCGACTCCGACTTCGGGTAAGAGGTCTCTTTAACCGGTTTACTTATCTCGCTCATTTTCTTATCTCGTAAGAAGGGAAGGTTAAGTTCCGCGCCCGGAATGTCAGACGGGAAGCACGTCGGGCAAAAGGTATTCGCGCCCACCGACTCGGACGGGGATTTGGGGCCAATTGGGGGTTGTGGTTATTACCTCTACACCTTCGGCCGAAGCGATGCAAGTCTCCTCGACCTTCGACCCGGTGATGCTCGGATTCCAGGCGAAAGCCTGTTGCGCCTGAACTGTCTCGGCGCTCGCCGGGTGCGCCACCCAGTCGCGCGTGCGGTATCCCGCCGCGCCCCCCTGATGGTGCAAACTCTCTTCGCCGGGGAAGCCCTCCTCGGCGTAAGCATCCGCCGCGACGCGGTAAAGGTCGGAGCCGACCGCACCGGGCCGCGTCGCCGCCCACAACTTCGCGTTCACGTGCGCGGAACCGTCCGTGCGGCGCCGCAGTTCTTCCGGCGCCTCACCCGCGCAGACGATGCGCGAGAGCGACGCGACGAGCCCCTGCCGGCGCGCGCATGTGACGAGCAGGATGACTCGCTCCCATGTGCGTTCGGTCGGGACGGGATGCCGGAACTTCGCAATACGCTCGTCCGCCGCGACCAACGTCACGACCGAACGCATCCCGCGCTCGGCCAACGCATCACTCACACGGCGCGCGACTTCATTCTCAGATTCACCCGGCATGCACGACCTCGCCACAGCGCCCATGACTTCGCCCGCGTCGCGCCCGAGCTGACGGAACCTCTCCGACTCGGGCGGCGTGAGCTGAAAACGGCAGCGCGAGACGGCGCCGTCAATTGCCTTCACGTTCGGGCTTATAGATAAGTCAGAGCCGAGCGGGGCGCCGCCCTCATTCAACTTCGCGGCGAGGTCTGCGAGGAAAGTGGGTGAAGCCTTCTCCTCCTCCCAACCGAACTCGACCGGCTCGAAGTCTGCACCGGCCAACTCCTCTTCGAGCAGTCGCGCCATCTCGATGCGGCTGGCGAGCACGAAGCGTTTTCCGTCCGCGCGCACGAACAGCGCGCCCACGCCCTGCTCGCGGCTCGCGTCCACGCCGTTCGTCCCGCCCGCCGTCAACCACGCGAAATTCGGCTGCGCGACGAGCACGACGCCGCCCAACCCCTCGGCCGCCAACATCCGCGTCAGCCGCCCGGTCTTCTCCGCAATCTCCGCGTTCTTGTCCATTTGAAACAATCTGCGCTGGGCTTCTTACTTATTAACACCGCTCGCGAGGAAGCCGCCGTCCACGGCGATTATCTCGCCCGTGACGAAGCTCGACGCGTCGGAGGCGAGGAAGACGGCGGCGCCGGCCAACTCTTCGACCTTGCCGAAGCGACCCATCGGCGTTCGCAGCAAAAACTCGCGCCCGCGCTCCGTCCCGTCGAGAAGGTGCTCGTTCATCTTGGTGCGAAAGACGCCGGGCGCGATGGCGTTGACGTTAACGCCGCTCTGCGCCCACTCGACGGCCAGCGACTTCGTCAGCGAAGCGACCGCCGCCTTGCTCGCAGAGTAGGCCGCGACCTCCGCCAGCGCCACGAAGGAAGAGAGTGAAGCGATGTTAATGATCCGGCCGTAGCCGCGCGCGAGCATGTGCCGCCCGAATATCTGGCAGGCCCTGAGCGTCCCCGTCAGGTTCGTCTCGATGACCTCCTCCCAGTCCTCCTCGCTGAAGTCCACGGTCGGCGCGCGTATCGTCCGGCCGGCGGAGTTGACCAGAATGTCCACCTTCTCGAAACCCCCGACGACTGCCTCAAGCACCCCGCGTATCGAGTCGCGCTCTGACACGTCGCAGGTCAGGCGCAGCGTCCGGCGGCCGCGACCTTCCAGTTCGGCGGCGACCGTCTCGACGCGCTCGCCGTTGCGCGACGTGGCGACCACGTCGGCGCCCGCCTCCGCCAGCCCGTGCGCGATGGCGCGGCCGATGCCCGACGTGCCGCCGAACACCACCGCCACCTTGCCGCCGAGTTCAAAAGGGGCGTAGCTCATCAGCTCACTTCAAATCCGTCTGCCCGGCCGCCTCGTGCAGGGTCGCGGCCGGCGTTTACTTCGATTCATACAGGCCGGCGTGCTACGCGGGGACTCGACGGCCTCAAGTTCTGAACAAGATTTTAAGAAGGTATTACCAATTAACCGGATAGCAATTATTGTGTAACACCACTCCTCGATTTCTGTCAAGTCAATTTCCAGCGAGCCTCGACGTTTCTCGGATGATTTTCCCGCGTTCAAGGATTTTACCTTGCTTTACCAATAGCATTCATGGTAAATAGTGTTCGCGTAATGATTAAGTGGTTATACCACTTACCATAAATAAGCCTCCGAGCCTTGACTACAGGCGAAGAGGCAATCCTCTCTTAAAGCGGTTTCGGCAAAAGGGAAGGGATAAGTTTTGTCAGCTCCCAAACAAAATCAGTTCGTGAGACGGGTCGTCGGCGTCAACGCCTGGCTCGGCCGCGCCGACGCGGACGTTTCCGCGGCTCAGGTTCGTCCCATCGACTACGAAGTCCTCCCGACTGAAGAGGCCGTCGGCCGCGCGCAGTGGGAAGAGATACAGCGCGCGGCGCGCGAGAAGGAGGGCGACCTCGTCATCATCCTGCTCGGCGGGCGCGGCGCGCAGGCCATGTACAAGCAGGTCGCGGAGATCGCCAAGACCGACGAAGCGGACGAACTGCTCGGCCGCCTGCACGTCTTCACGCAGGACGCGCTCGCGCCGATGCGGATGGACAACGGTCTCAGCTTCGTGCGCGACTTCGAGCGTCTGCTCGGCGCGGACTTCTTCAGGAAGGTGAAGAGCTTCACGCCGATGCGCACGGACACGGACGACCTCGAAGGCGAGTTGGCTCGTTACCTTGAGAAGCTCGACTCGTTGGGCGGCATCGACATCTTCTTCCTCGGGATGGGGCCTGAGCCGGGCGAGGCTTCGCACCTCGCTTATATTAAGCCGGGCTCGGGCGCGGCGGCGGGAGACGTTGCGGGCGTCATCCCCATCTCGCCGTCCATCCTCGAACACCACATCAGCAAGTTTAAGGTCGGCGGCAGCAACGTCACGCCCGAGGACGAGGCCGAGTGCCGCGCGGCGTCTTACATCCTGACTCTAGGCCCGGCCGCCATCCTCGGCGCGCGCCGCATCGTGCAGTCCATCGTTGACGCTTCGACCTCGCCGGCCAAGCCCGCAAGCTACAAGCGTCTGCTCGAAACGGAGATATCCGAAGACGCGGCCGAGCGCGCGCGTCAGCTCGACGAGAACCCGGGGCTCTGGCTGCGCCTGCATCCGAACGTGAGGTCTCTGATTCTCCCCGACGTGCTGCAAGCCTGAGGTCAAGAGCGGTCGTTAAGTTTCACAATGCCCAGCACCACCTCCACGCAGGCCCCGCCCATCGGCGACTACGCGATTATTGTAGACCCTTCTGACAATCTCGCGGTCGTCAAGGAGCCGACCGCGCGGGGGCTTGAGGTTGCGCTGCCCGAGGGCCGCGTCGTCCGTGTCAACGACTCAGTCCCGCCCGGACACCGCTTCGCCACACGCGACATCCCCGCGGGCGCGTTCGTCCTCCAGTACGGCCACCCCATCGGCACGAGTCTCGGCATCGGGGAGGGCAATCTCATCTCTCACGCGAACATGACTGACGACGTGCCGGTCGTCCGCGAACTGCCCGAAGACCTCTACAACCCCGCGCCCGACTACATCCCCGAACCCGAGCGCGCGACCTTCAGAGGCTTCCGACGCCCCGACGGGCGCGTCGGCACGCGCAACTTCATCCTCATCGTCCCGACCTCGATGTGCGCGAGCCACGAGGCGCAGCAGATCGCCCTGATGTCGGAGTTCCTCCACTACAAGCGCGAGCGCTACCCGAACGTGGACGGCGTCGTCGCCATCCCGCACAACAAGGGCTGCGGCTGTCAGGACGGCTCGACCATCGAGGTCATGCTGCGCACGCTCGCCAACTACGCAGACCACCCGAACGTCGGCGGCGTCGTGCTGTTGGACTTGGGCTGCGAGAAGACGAACCTCGCGCGCGTCGAAAAGTATCTGCTGAAGCGCGAGAAGGCTTTCGACAAGCCCGTCGCCAAGATCGGCATCCAGGATGTGGGCGGCACGCAGGCGGCTATCGAACAGGGTTTGAGTGAAGTCGAGCGGATGCTCCCCGAAGTGAACCGCGTCGAGCGCGAAGAGTGTTCGGTGAGTGAGTTGGTGCTGGGCGTCAAGTGCGGCGGCTCCGACGGCTTCTCGGGCATCTCTGCCAACCCGAGTCTGGGTCGCGCCGCCGACACGCTCGTGCGCTCGGGCGGCACCGTGCTCATCACGGAGGTGCCCGAGTTCTGCGGCGCCGAGCACATCATCGCGCACCGCGCGAAGGACGCGGAGACGGGCCGCGCCATCTATCGCATGATTGACTGGTACAAGGAGTACGCCTCGAAGTTCGGCGCGGTGCTCAACCAGAACCCGAGCCCGGGCAACGTCGCGGGCGGCCTGCTCAACATCACCATCAAGTCTCTGGGCGCGATGTCGAAGGCCGGCACGACGCGCGTCGAGGGCGTCGTCGAATACGCCGAGACGCCGCAGGCGAAGGGGCTGCACCTGATGCAGGGGCCCGGCTACGACCAGGAATCAACGCCGGGGCTGGTCGCGGCCGGGGCGACCGTGGTCGTCTTCACGACCGGGCGCGGGACGACCATCGGCAACGCCATCGCGCCCGTCGTCAAACTCGCCTCGAATGACGCCGTCTTCAAACGCATGTCGCGCGACATAGACCTCTCGGCGGGCGGCGTCCTCGACGGCACCGAGACTATTGACGAGGTCGGCGCGCGCATCTTCGAGCACGTCCTCCGGGTCGCCGGCGGCGAGTTGCAGGCCCGCGCCGAAGAGCACAAGCACAGGGAGTTTCAGTTCTGGGCCGAACAGACCGTCTCGCTGTGAGAAAAGTAATAGGCAGCAGGCAGCAGGCAGTTCGAGGCGGTTGGAAAGCCCCGGAGGGGCGAGATGTTTATAGTCCCGTTGCGTTAATCAACATTGAGCCCCGCCAGGGGCGGCATTTGCATTCCGCTCCTACGGAGCTTTGAAGATTAATTCACGACATCAGGCTGTAAACATGCCGCCCCTCCGGGGCTCCCAACTGCCTACTGTTTTTAGTTAGAACAAGGGGAGCGGAGAATATAGTAATGCCTATAAGGAAAGTGGCCGCCTCGTCTACCGGTGTCATCGAGGAGCCCGAGCCGCAGGTTCCGGCCAAGGCGACGGTGATGCTGCTGCGGCTCCTGCGCGCGGCCCAGCCCATCTCGCGCGCGGAGCTTGCGCGCCGCGTGGGCGTCAACCGCAGCACCGTCACCGACGCCTTCAAACAACTGATTGCGGCCGGCGTCGTGCGCGAGGAGCCGACGCAGCAGCCCGCTCCGGGCACGAACCGCGCGCTCGGCCGCCCCGCGCTCGCGCTCACGTACAACGACGATTACGGTTACTTCGTCGGCGTCAACGTCGGCGTGCGCCGCTCGACGGTCGGGCTCGCCACGCTGACCGGGAACGTCTTCGCCGAGGAGGAGTTCGAGACTCCCTCCGAGCCGTCGGCCGCGCTCGCGCAGGTCAGAAAGGTCATTGGGAAACTCTGCGCGCAGGCCGTCGGACGCAGGTTGAGAGCGATAGGCGTGAGCGTCCCCGGGCCTACGGACGCGGCGCGAGAGCGAATTGTCTACGCGCCGCACCTCAACTGGCTTGACGTTGACGTGGCCGTAGCGCTCAGCTTCGACGGCGAAGGCGGTGAGTGTCTTGCTGGTGACGGCGTTCGCGTGGTCGTCGAGAACGACGCGACCGCCGCGGCGCTCTACGAGTTGCGCCTGCGACTGGGGCGGGACGAGTCGGAGCGTCTGGACGACTTCGTGCTGGTGAGGTCGGGGACGGGGCTCGGCGTCGGGCTCG
>JBEVJD010000590.1:0-7350 GCA_040510435.1 Pyrinomonadaceae bacterium
CGTCTGCGAGCAGTTCGACTTCATGCAGGCGGCGGTCGGGCTCGACGGCGAAGGCTTCGAGTGCGCGGCGCCAGTGGCGTGCCATGCGCTCGGCCGTCGCGCGCTCGAAGAGGTCTGTGCTGTAGCTGAGCGCGCAGTCGAGCCCGCCGCCGCCTTCGGAGACGAGCAGCGTGAGGTCGAACTTCTCCGCGCCCGAGTTGGTGTCGAGCACCGAGAGGCCGATGCCGCCGACCTCGACCGCCGACTTCGGAACGTTCTCAAGGACGAGCATGGCCTGGAAGAGCGGCCCGCGGCTGAGCGTGCGCTCGGGCGCGACCTCTTCAACGAGACGCTCGAAGGGCAGTTCGGCGTGTGCCTGCGCGCCGAGCACAGTCTCGCGCGCTCGCGACAAAGACTCGCGCAGACTCTCTGTGGGACGCACCTGCCCGCGCAGGGCGAGGGTGTTGACGAAGAAGCCGATGAGCCCTTCGGTCTCGACGCGTGGGCGGCCGGCGACGGGGGCGCCGACGACGAGATCGTCCTGCCCCGTGTAACGCCAGAGGAAGAGTTGGAACGAGGCGAGCAGCGCCGAGAAGAGCGTCGTGCCCTCCTCGCGGCAGAGCCCGCGCAGCCGCTCGGTCAGCTCTTCCGAGATGGAGAAGTGGACGGCGTCGCCCCTGAAAGAGAGCACCGGCGGGCGCGGCTTGTCGGTGGGGAGATCGAGCGCGGCCGGCGCGCCGCGCAACTGCTCGCGCCAGTATGCGAGCAGTTCATCCAGCGTCTCGCCCTGCAACTGCCGGCGCTGCCAGAGCGAATAGTCGGCGTACTGCACGGGCAGCTCTTCGATTGGGGACGGCCCGCCCGACGTGTACGCCCGGTAGATTTCGCCGACCTCACGGATGAGAACCTGCATCGACCACGCGTCCGAGACGATGTGGTGCAGCAGCACGGAGAGCGCGTGTTCTTCCGCGCCGAGCCGGAACAGTGCGACGCGCAGCAGCGAGTCCGTCGTCAGGTCGAAGGGGCGGCGCGCGTCTTCCGCCGCGAGTCGGCGCACAGCCTCCTCACGCGCGGGCGCAGCGAGTTTTGAAAGATCGACAATCGGTAGCGCGAACGAAGACGCCTCGGCGACGACTTGAACGGGCGAGCCGTCGATGCTGACGAAGTTCGTACGCAGAGCCTCGTGACGACGGACGACCTCGGAGAGCGCCTGCCCGAGCGCGGCGGCGTTGAGCGCGCCCGTGACGCGGAAGGCCGTGGGGACGTTGTAGGCGGTCGAGCCGGGCTCCAACTGGTCGAGGAACCAGAGTCGCTCCTGCGCGAACGAGAGCGGCAGCGGCTCGCCCACGGGCCGGCGCGGGATGGAGTCCGCCGCGGTGGTCTCGGCGCCGCCCTGACGCAGGAGCCCTTCCAACTCCCGCCGCTTGACGCCCGAGAGCGCGGCTCTGCGCGCCGCGAGCTGCGCCCGCCTCTGTTCCAGATTGTCTTTAGTGACAGACATGTGTGTCCCCGCCCGCGACCGGACGTTACGGCTTGAGGTGTCAGTGAGGTCTCAGGAGAGCTGCGCCACTGCCAGCTCCTCGCGCGCCTCCTCGGGAGGCTGCGCGAAGCGCCGCCCGTCGGCCGCCGTGAAGGAGTAAATCTCGCCGAAGACGGCGTAGAAGTCGGGCACCTTGCGCTCGAAGAAGTCCTGCATGATGCGTTCGAGCGCGGCGGCCGGCTCGAAGTCCTGAATGGGCCAGCGCACCGTCACGCCGTTGAGGCCGTCACGCACGGCCGAGCCCTCGACCATGATGTCCCACGTCGCCCACTCGTGCGCGCCCTCGATTTCGGCCTGCGGCCGCCCGTTCAGCTCGACCGACACCTGCGCGCCCTCGGGCGTCAGGCGGGGCAGGCGCAGCGTCAGCGAGAGCCGGACGGGCACGCCCGCCTCGCCGACGAAGAAGAAGCGCGACTCGCGCCAGTAAGCCTTGTAGTACTCGGCCTCGTTCATGCGGTACTGGTTGATCTTCAGGCGTGTCTGCCAGGCGGTCTCCTGCGGCTGGTTGGCCGACGAGCAGTAGTAGTAGTCGAGGAGGTTGACCTCGCGGACGGAGACGCTGTGCTCCTCGCGCCGCAGCCGTTCGAGCCTCTCGCGCGCGCTGAAGCCCGCCTCTTCGAGCGCGACGACCGTCGCGTCGAGCAACTCGGCGTCGAGCTTCTGGTCGTTGTAGCGCATCAGGTAGCGCAGCATCAGCGGCGAGCCCAGCCTCGAAATCTGCTCGGCCGACTCGTTCATCAGCATCGGCGCCGAGCGGCTGGTCTGGAGGTAGATGTAGTTGAGCATGATGTCGGCCACGTGCGGCGACAGCTTGAGCGCGCGGCGGCAGAAGTGGAGCACCACGTCGTAGGGCTGCCACCAGTGGGCGCTGTGGACGGCGGCGAGGAACAACGCCTCGGCCTCAGTCTCGCGCGTCGGCGCGATGCGCTCGTCCACGAGCGCGTACCACGGAACCTCGACTCCGCGCAGCGCGCGGAGCGTGCACGAGGCGGCCGCGGCCGCGACCACTTGAATCCCCTCGGTCGTCAGGTGGCAGTAGTCGAGGAAGATGCGGCGGCCGGGGACGGCGCCGCCGAGGTGCTCCTTCAAGAGCGCGGGCGCGTCCACGATCTGGCAGTTGGAGAACTTGCCGATCTCGTCGCGCATCGCCGCCTTGGTGCACTCGAAGGTGCGCGGCATGACCATGCGCGACGAATCCCAGATGACGGCGTCGCGCGCCAGCTCGGCGTTCCGGCGCTCGGCGTCGTGGTCGCCCGCGAGGCGCGCGCACTCGGCGAGGATGTAGAAGCCGGCGACGCAGACGCCTTCGTCGAGCTCGACCATCTGGCGTGCGAGCGTGGCCGCGCGCTCGGTCTCGCCGTCGCGCATCGCGGCCTCGGCCTCTTCGAGCAGCTCGATCCAGCGGCGGTTGCGCCCCTCGGCGAGGTGCGGCGCGTTCGTGATGGGGTCGCGCCAGTCGCCGAGGTTGAACTCGGGGATGATCCAGACGAGGGGGACGCCCGCCGCCTGGTAGGCCGTCGAAACGTCGTTGACGATGCGGCGCGCGTTGCCCGCGACCTGCTCCTCGGAGAGCCGCTTGACACCGGCGATGCCCTCGTCGGCCATGATGGCGTCCATGCGCGCCACGTCCGAGGGGTGCGGCGGGAACGAGACGCACCAGTTGTTGCCCGCGAACATGACGGTCAGGTCGGGCTCCAGTTGGAGCGCCGCGACGGCCACGTCGCGCACCTCGAAGTAGATGCTGGTGCGTGCGAGGTCGATCACCTCGACCGCGCCGACGCCGAGGCGCGACTCCAGCACGGCCTGGAGCGCCATGGCCGGGGTGAACTCGGGGTCGTAGAGGTAGCCGCGCGCGACCGACTCGCCGCAGAGGACGACGCGGAGGCGTTCGCCCTTCGGCTCGATGCGGCCGAGCGGGGCCCAGAAGTGCCACTCGTCCATCTTCTCCATCCGGCGGACGAAGGCCGCCCGGCCGTTCTCCTCCTTGCGCTCCCAGATGCCGATGTGGTCGGGGTTCACCTTGTGGTCAAGCGGGTTGCTCGCGGCATCGCCCGCGAAGAGGAAATCGGCCGCGCCGCCCATGTAGCCCGAGAGGCGGAGCAGGCGGACTATCTGCGCGGAGTCCTCGGAGAGGGCCTGGCGGGCGATGCGGTTGGCGAGGGCTTTCAGGGTCTCGGGCGGGCGTTGCATGGCCGTGTTGTCTCCTTGGTCTTTACAGAAGGGTGTAGACGACGTGCCCGACCTCGCGGCTCGGGTCGGGGCGTTCGGCGGCGCCGTACTGCCCGAGCATGTCCCAGAAGGGCGGGATGCCGGCGCGGTCGATGACGAAGTCTTCAAGCACGAGGAGGTCGATCTGCGACCCGATGAAGCACTTCAGCGCGTTGGTGGGCGTGCAGACGATGGGCTCGCCGCGGACGTTGAAGGAGGTGTTGACGAGGATGGGGCAGCCCGTGCGGCGGTTGAACTCTTCGAGCAGCGCGGCGAAGCGCGGGTTGTGCTCGGCGCGCACGGTCTGGACGCGCGCCGACCCGTCGATGTGCGTGATGGCCGGCAGGTCTATCTCGGAGATCACGTCGCAGGTCTCCAACATGAAGGGCGACGGGTGGTCGAGGTCGAAGTGCTCGGCGGCGTATTCTTCGAGCACGGCCGGGGCGAAGGGGCGGAACGCCTCGCGCATCTTGACGAGCGCGTTGATGCGGTCGCGCATCTCGGGGCGGCGCGGGTCGGCGATGATTGAGCGCGCGCCCAGGGCGCGCGGCCCGAACTCCATCCGCCCCTGCGACCAGCCGACGACCTTGCCCTCCAGCAGCCGCTCGACGACGTGCTCGATCAGCTCGCGCTCGCGCCCGCGGAAGTCGAGGAAGCGCGCGGCCGAATTCTTCAGGATGTCGTAAGCCTCCTTGGCCGGGTTGGCCGGCCCGAGGTAGACGTGCTCCAGCGGGCTCGCGGTCGGGCGCTCGCCCGTGACCCGGACGTGCGCCGCGGCGGCCGCCCCGACCGCGCCCCCGGCGTCGCCGGCCGCCGGCTGCACGAAGAGGCGCTTGAACGGCCCCTCCCGTAGGCAGCGCCCGTTGGCGACGACGTTGAGCGCCACGCCGCCCGCCATGCAGAGGTTGTCGCTCGGCGCCTTCGAGTGGAGGTAGCGCGTCTTCTCCAGCATGATCTCTTCGAGGACGACCTGCGCGCTCCGGGCCACGTCCATGTGGTACTGCCGCAGCTCCGACTCGGGCGCGCGCGGCGGCTGGCCGAGCAGCGTCGTCAGCTCATCCGTGTACATGCAGTCCTCCGTGAGGAAGCCGAAGTACTTCATGTCGAGCCGGTACTGGCCTTCGGACGTGATCTCGACCAGCTTACGCAGGCGGTCGGCGTAGATGGGCTCGCCGTAGGGCGCGAGCCCCATCACCTTGTACTCGCCCTCGTTGACCTCGAAGCCGAGGTAGCCGGTGACGGCGCTGTAGAAGAAGCCGAGCGAGTCGGGGAAGTCCACCTGCTCGAACCGCTCGATCTGCGCGCCGCGCCCGCGCCCGTAGGTGGTCGTCGCCCAGTCGCCGACGCCGTCCACGGTGAGGAGTGCCGCCTCGTCGAAGCCGGAGAAGTAGTAGCTGCTCGCCGCGTGCGAGTGGTGGTGGTCGAACGTCTCGACGCGCCCCTCGTAGCCGAGCGTGAGGCGGATGGACTGCTCGGGCAGCAGCCCGGCGAGCCGTTCGTAGATCGGCTCGCGCCGCCGCTGCGGCAGGCCGGGCAGCATCCCCATCCAGACCTGCCGGCCTAGCTTCGCCCCGGCGTCCTCGTAGTAGGCGATGCAGTCCACGTCGGGCAGCGTGATGCCGGCCTCTTTGAGGCAGTAGGCGAAGGCGCGCGTCGGGAACGCGCGGTCGTTCTTGACGCGCGAGAAGCGTTCCTCCTGCACGGCGGCGACCAGCACGCCGTCCTGGAGGATGGCGCAGGCCGAGTCGTGGTAGCCGGACGAGATGCCGACGACGTTGAGGCGTCCCTTCTTAGCCCTGCGCGCGAGCCGCGCGCCGCCGTTGCTGTTCTCCTGGGTGGACATCGCTTCTTTCCTCCTGGTTGTGTCGGGCGCGGCTCAGATCGCCTCGGGCGCGGTCTCAAGCCTCTCGACGAGCGTCTCCTCGACCAGCAGCGAGAGGCCGGTGACGGTGGGGTCGTCGAAGATGGCGCGCATCGGCAGGTTGACGCCGAACGACTGGTTGACGCGGTGAATGATCTGGATGGCGAGGATGGACTGTCCGCCCAGCCCGAAGAAGTCGTCGTGAATCCCCACCTCGTCGAGGCGGAGCACGCCGCGCCAGATGGAGGCCATCACCACCTCCACCTCCGTCTGCGGCGGCGCGTAGGCGACGGCGAGGCCGCCGCGACCGGCGCGCGGCGGGGCAGGCAGAGCGCGCCGATCCACCTTGCCGTTGCGCGTCAGCGGCAGCGCGTCGAGCGTGACAAACGCCGAGGGCGTCATGTAGACCGGCAGGCGCTCGCGCAGGAACCCACGAAGCTCATCGCTTGAGGGCGCGGGCCCGCCCGCCGGGACGACGTAGGCGACGAGGCGGCGGTCTCCGGGCGCGTCCTCTCTCAGCACGACGGCCGCCTGCGACACCTCCTCGTGCGCGTTGAGCGCGGCCTCGACCTCACCGAGTTCGATGCGGTGACCGTGGAGCTTGACCTGATCGTCGGCGCGGCCGAGGAATTCGAGGTCGCCGCCCGGCAGGCGCCGCGCGAGGTCGCCCGTGCGGTACATCCTGCGGCCGGGCTCCGCCGAGAACGGGTCGGGCAGGAAGCGCTCGGCCGTCAGGGCGGGGCGCCCGTGGTAGCCACGCGCGAGCGCGTCGCCGCCGACGAACATCTCGCCGACCGTCTGGTCGGCGACGTGGCCGAGGCGGCGGTCGAGGACGTAGACGCTCGTGTTGGGCGCCGGCCGGCCGACGGCCACCGTGGCGCGCCGGTCGCGCTCGGGGTCGAACCTGTAGATCATGCAGCCGACCGTCGCCTCGGTCGGCCCGTACTCGTTGAAGACCTCGACGCGCCCGCCGAAGCTGTCGTAAGCCTCGCGCGCCGCCGCGGTCGCCAGCGCCTCGCCGCCGACGATCAGGCGCCTGACGGCCGAGCGGCTGTTGTCACGCCCCTTGACGAGCGAGAGGTGCGCGGGCGTCAGCTTGAGCGCGCCGACCTGCCCGCCGTCGAGGATGTCTGCGAGCGGCGGCAGCTCGCCGTCGGCCGGGTGGACGACGACGCGACCGCCCGTCAGCAGCGGGGTGAAGACGGAGGTCACCGTCAGGTCGAAAGCGAGCGACGAGTAGAGCGCGAAGTCGAGTCGCTCGCCGCGCAGGTAGGTGTCGGCGGCCCACGTCACATAGTTGACGACCGAGCGGTGCTCGACGGCGACGCCCTTCGGCTCGCCCGTCGAGCCCGACGTGTACATCAGGTAGGCGAGGCCCTCGGCCGTGGCCGTGCGCCCGGTCGCGGCGCCGGTGAACTCATGTGCAGGCGTGCGGTCGTCGGTTTCGTCGTCAACGCACACGACGGCCAGCTCGTTCACAGGGATGTGGCGGGCGACCTTCGCGGTGGTGACGAGCGTCTTGACGCGTGCGTCTTCGAGGATAAAGCGACTTCTCCGCGCGGGGTCGTTGGGGTTGATGGGGACGTAGGCCGCGCCGGCCTTCGAGACGGCGAGTAGCGCGACGATCAACTCGGCCGAACGCTCAAGCATCACGCCGACGAACGACTCGGCGTCGGCGCCCGCACGACGCAGGCGTCGCGCCAGCTCGTCCGCGCGACGGTTCAGCCCGCGGTAGGACAACTGCTCGCCCTCGAACTCGACG
>JBEVJD010000591.1:0-4753 GCA_040510435.1 Pyrinomonadaceae bacterium
CCTCGCGCCCGGCGACTACGTCCTCCAACTCGTCGTCACGGACGATCTGGCGAAGGGCGCCCACGCCGTCGCCACGCAGTGGCTCGACTTCGAGATAGTCAAAAGCCGTGAACCGTGAACCGTCAACCGTGACGAGAGCGTGAACGGTAAACCGTGAACTGTGAACCGTGACGGGAAGCAAACCTCTTGTCACGGTTCACGGTTTACGGTTTACTGTTTATGGCTTACCGATTACGGCTTTCAGCTTGTCACGGTTGACGGTTCGCGGTTCACCTTCTTATGGCCTTAGTCTTCGCCGCCGCACTCTTCGTCAGCGCGTTCCTGCTCTTCTGGGTTCAGCCGCTCGCGGGCAAGATGCTCCTGCCGCTGCTGGGCGGGACGCCCGCCGTGTGGAACACCTGCATGCTCTTCTTCCAGGCGTTGCTGCTGGCGGGCTACGCCTACGCGCTCGCGTTG
This sequence comes from Pyrinomonadaceae bacterium, assembly GCA_040510435.1. GTDB lineage: Bacteria > Acidobacteriota > Blastocatellia > Pyrinomonadales > Pyrinomonadaceae > QHXN01. Next base: position 457 of record JBEVJD010000591.1, read on the forward strand.
ACGCGGTGGCTGTCTGGTGCGGCGCAGGCAGCCGTGCATCTGGGGCTGCTGGCGGCGGCCGCGTTCGCGCTGCCGGTGGCGCTGAACGCGGCCGCGGCGGGCGGCGTGCCCGAGGACGCGAGCCCCGAGTGGTGGCTTCTGCGGACGCTGCTCGTGACGGTCGGGCCGCCCTTCTTCGTGCTCTCGGCCAGCGCGCCGCTCTTGCAGCAGTGGTTCTCGCGCACGCGCGCTGAGACGGCCTCCGATCCTTATTACCTCTACGCCGCGAGCAACGCCGGGAGCCTCTTCGCGCTCCTCGGCTTCCCTCTGCTGCTTGAGCCCGCGCTCACGCTCGGGCAGCAGAGCCGCGCGTGGGCGTTCGCCTACGGCGCGCTCTTCATCATCTTCGCGGCGTGCGCCGTGCTGGCCCTGCGGCACGCGCGCCGGGAGGGCGGGACGGTTGAGGGGAAGGACTTGTCGTCCGCGCCCGCGGAGCCTTTGAGCGTCGCGCGGCGTTTGCGCTGGGTGCTGCTGGCCTTCGTGCCTTCGAGCCTCGTGCTGGGCGTGACGACGCACGTGACGACAGACCTCGTGGCCGTGCCGCTGCTGTGGGTCATCCCGCTCGCGCTTTATCTGTTGAGCTTCGTCATCGTGTTCGCGCGCGGGCGCACGATCTCGCGCGGGTTCATGGCGCGGGTGGTGCCGGGGACGGCCGTGCTGGTGGCGATGGTCTACCTGTCGGGCGCGGCGCGGCCGGCGTGGTTCCTTCTGCTCTTCCACTTCGCCTTCCTCTTCGCGGTCGCGGTCGTCTGCCACGGCCAGCTCGCCGACGACCGCCCCTCGGCCGCGCACCTCGCGGAGTTCTACCTGTGCCTCGCCGTGGGCGGCGTGCTCGGCGGGCTCTTCAACGCGGTGGTCGCGCCGCTCGTCTTCGACACGGTGGCCGAGTACCCGCTCATCATCCTGCTGGCGAGCTACCTGCGCCCCGCGTTCCGCAAGACCGGCGGGTCGCTCTTCGGCCTGCGCCTCGGCGCGAAGAAGAAGGATGAGAGTGTTGCTGTCGGGAACTCGGTCGGCGCGGGCGTCGATGAAAAGCCAGTTGAGGCTGTTGAAACTGAAACAGCGAGTAAGAAGGTCGAAGGCGTTGACGATGTAAACAGTCCGCGTTGGGACGTGCTCGACGTGGTGCTGCCGCTGTTGATGGGGCTGGTCGCCGCGGCGCTGCTGCTCGTCGCGCGGCAGTTCGAGTTGGCCGACCTGGAGCGCGTGGCGCTGACGCTCGGCGTCCCGCTCTTCCTGCTCAATCACTTCTTCGCGCCGCGCCCGCTGCGGTTCGCGCTGGGACTGGGCGCGATCATGCTGGCCTCGCTGCTCTTCGCGCAGCAGGGCAACCGGACGCTGCACTCGTCGCGCAACTTCTACGGTACGCACCGCGTCGAGGCCGACTCGTCCGACACCGTCCACTGGCTCAACCACGGCAGCACGCTCCACGGCAAGCAGTACACCGACCCGTCGAAGGTCTGCGAGCCCGTCTCTTACTACCACCGCGAGGGGCCGCTCGGCTCGGTCTTCCAGCACGTGCGCGCGAAGCGCGAGGCATCGGGTGGCGGCGCCGCTCCGCTCTCGGTCGCCGTCGTCGGCCTCGGCGCCGGGACGACCGCCGCCTACTCGCGCGCGGGCGAGCCGTGGACGTTCTACGAGATAGACCCGTTGGTCGTTGACATCGCGCGCGACCCCAGACTCTTCACGTACCTCTCGGCCTGCTCGCCCGCGCAGCAGAACCTCGTGCTCGGCGACGCGCGCCTGCGTCTGCGCGAGGCCCCCGACGCGGCTTACGACCTCATCGTGCTCGACGCCTTCAGCTCGGACGCCGTGCCCGCGCACCTCATGACGCGCGAGGCGCTCGCGCTCTACGTCTCGAAGCTCGCGCCCGGCGGCGTCGTCGCCTTCCACGTCTCGAATCGCAGCCTCCAGCTCGAACGCGTCGCGGGCGGCATCGCCGCGGAGGCGCGCCTCGCCTCGCGCATCTTCGACGACGGCCGCCAGGGGGAGGCGTTCGGCCTCGACCCCTCGACCTGGGTCGCCGTCGCGCGCCGCGAGGAAGATTTCGGCGCGCTCGCCTCCGACCCTAACTGGCCCGCCTTCGACCCGGCCGTCTACGAACTCGAAGTCTGGCGCGACGACTTCTCAGACATCATGAGCGTCTTCCGCTGGTAGTGAAAGGCCGTGAACCGTGAACCGTAAACCGTGACGAGAAGGAGAGAGCTTTTATCTCGTCACGGTTCACGGTTCACGTCTTTTTGCGGTTCACGGTTCGCGGCTTTATTCTTGTCACGGTTTACGGTTCACGATTTACGCTCTCATGAAATCCGTCATCGTCGGCACGGCCGGCCACATCGACCACGGGAAGACGACGCTCGTGCGCGCGCTCACGGGCGTGGACGCCGACCGTCTGCCGGAAGAGAAGCGGCGCGGCATCACCATCGACCTCGGGTTCGCCGAGTTGGATTTGGGCGACGTGCGCGTCGGCTTCGTGGACGTGCCCGGGCACGAGCGCTTCGTCAAGAACATGCTCGCGGGCGCGCACGGGATAGACCTCGTCGCGCTCGTCATCGCGGCCGACGAGGGCGTGATGCCGCAGACGCGCGAGCACTTCGACATCTGCCGCCTGCTCGGCGTCCGCGCCGGCCTCGTCGTCCTGACGAAGTCGGACGCCGTTGACGAAGAACTGCTCGAACTCGTCCGCATGGAGACGGCGGAACTGGTCGCGGGCTCTTTCCTCGAAGGCGCGCCCGTCGTGGCCGCGAGCGCGCGCACGGGGCAGGGGATGGAGGAGTTGAAGGAGGCTCTGCGCGCCTCAGCGCTCGCCGCGCCCGAGCGTTCTGCCGAGGAGGTGGCGCGCCTGCCGGTGGACAGGTCGTTCACGATGCGCGGCTTCGGCGCGGTGGCGACGGGGACGCTCGTCGCGGGCGAGATTAAAGAGGGCGAGGAGCTTGAGCTGCTGCCCGCCGGGACGCGCGTGCGCGTCCGCGGCTTGCAGGTTCACGGCGCGGCCGTGCGCGAGGCGCGCGCGGGGCAGAGGACTGCCGTGAACCTCGGCGGCGTCGAGACCGCCGAAGTCGAGCGCGGGATGGTGCTCGCGCCAATCGGGCGTCTGCGGCCGACGCAGATTCTCGATGCGCGGCTCTCCGTGCTCGCCGACGCGCCGCGACCCTTGCGCACGCGGCAGCGCGTGCGCGTGCACCACGGCACGATGGAAGCGCTCGCGCGCGTCGCCGTCCTCGAAGAGTCAGGCGAAGTGGCGCCGGGCTCGACGGGTCTCGTCCAACTGCGGCTCGAATCGCCGGTCGTCGCGCTGCCCGGCGACCGCTTCATCGTCCGCACATACTCGCCGCAGCAGACGTTCGCGGGCGGCGTCGTTCTCGACGCGCACGCCTTGAAGCATCGCGGGCGCGAGCGCGCGTCGGCGCGCGAGGGGCTGGCGGCGCTCGAAGGTGCCGACCGCGCGGCGCGCCTCGCCCGCTTCGTCGAGTCGGCGGGCGAGCGTGGTCTGCGGCGCGAAGAGCTGGCGGCGCGCACGGGTTGGCGCGACGACGTGCTGGCCGCGGCGCTCGCCGAAGGCCAAGGGCGCGGCTCGGTCGTCGAGGCTGAAGGCGTGCTGGTCTCAAGCGACGCTTTGCGCCGTCTGCAAGGCGCGGCCGTCGAAGAGGTCGAGGCGCACCACCGGCGCGAGCCCCTGTCGAAAGGGCTCGCGCGCGAGACTCTGCGCGAGCGCGTCTTCGCGCGCGCCGCGCCCGAGATTTTCCGCGCCGCGTTGAAGGCGGCCGAAGCACAGGGCGCGCTCGTCTCGGAGCGCGATCTCGTGCGCGCGGCGGGTCACAGCCTCGACCTCTCGCCCGCGGACGCGGCGTTGCGCGAACGGCTCGAAGCAATCTACCGCGAGGCCGCGCTCGAAGCCCCGGCGCTCGAAGACGCCTTCGAGCGCGCGGGCGGGGCGGGCGCGCGGCGCGAGCACCTGCGCAAGCTCCTCCAACTCCTCCTCGACGCGGGCACGCTCGTGCGCGTGAAGGAAGACCTGCTCTTCCACCGCGAGTCGCTCGAACGTCTCACGTCGGCGCTCGGCGACTACGCCGCGCGCACGCCCGACCGCCTCATCGACGTGGCCGCCTTCAAAGAACTCTCCGGCGTCTCGCGCAAGTACGCCATCCCCCTCCTCGAATACTTCGACCGCGAGCGCGTCACACGCCGCGCGGGCGACAAGAGGCTGATTCTGTAGCTGACGGCTACAAACCCCTTGCGTCCTGCCTGGCGCGGCGCT